>JBBSJE010000051.1:0-32739 GCA_038257535.1 Polyangia bacterium | reverse complement strand
GGCCACAAAGCAGCCCCGAGGCAAGCAAACCGCAATACACAGTCAACATCAGTTGGTTTCGCATCATCACTCTCGCCAAGGAAAAAACACGCTGAGCCCCAAGGTGGCGCTCAAATCATTGGACCAAACTTTCCGCGACAACAGCTGTTGTTGGTAGACATAGTCACGAAAATCCACGCGTATGGCCGAATAAGGGCCGGTCCAAAACACAAACCCGATGCCGGCGTTGCCTGCCACGCCGCTGGATAAGGCTGAATCCACCACGCCGGCACCTGCAGAAAGCTGCAAGTCGAAGCGCGCCACACTTCCGCCCGCCTGAAACTTCGCGTAAATCGGGGTCACCACCAAATTGGTGGCGAACAAAATCGAGCTGCGCGATTTGCCTTCCAAAACCGCGAAATTTCGCTCCAATTCGGCGCCACCCTCTGAGCGGATGCGCGTATACGCGCCGCTGGCTTCCACCGCAAACGTTTCGGTCAAGTGATAGGTGTAGGCGGCACCGGCTACACCCGAGCCGTCAAACACATCGGACACGTAGTAGCCACCACGAACGCTTAGCTCGTGACGATTGGTTTTTTCATAAAGCCGGGATTTCACGAAGCGGCGGCGGCGCTTGGCGTCCAGGTCGGCCTTCAGCGTCTCATCAATGCACGCCCCGGTTTCGGACTCGGCGGCTTGTGTGGGCACGGGGGCGAACATTGTCACTAGCACCCCCAGCGTCAGGCACCATTGCGCCCGCCTCATAGCACCCATACCCCTACGCCCAAGGTGACCATCAGGTTGTTCGTGAATCGGGCTTGGCCAAGCACCTCTTGCGGCAAGATGAAATCACGCACGTCGAACCGCAGGGCCACGTAGCGGCCCACGTAAAGGTGCATACCCACCCCGGCCTCCCAGGTGAGCCCCTGCACGCTGTCGTGAAACGTTCGGCCTGCGCCGCCAACAATGAAGATGTCGGCGGGCACGATGCTGTCTTCGCTGAACTTGAACTTGGCTTGCATGGGCACAAACAGCAGCGAAGCCATCGCTTGATTGGCACGGCCAGGTTCAAACCGGCGATCTTGATCGAAAGCTGAAAACGGCTCTTCCAAGGTAAAACGCACAGGCGCGTGCGTGAACATAAACTCAAGCGCAAAGTCTTCGGACAAGTAGTAGGCAGCCGCGCCACCGAACGTGTATGTGGAAGACAAAACGTCGGAAGCGTAAAGCCCCCCTAAAGCTGCCACCTCGAACCGGTGCCGTTTGAGAAACCGCCGCTGCTGAACGCCCTTGCGAACCTGCCCGTCAGACGAAAGATCTTGCAAACATGGGATGCGCAGCGAAGGGTCGTCAACCGCTTCTGAGTTGCCTTCCTGGCCCGGCTCGGGCGGGTCGGCGCCTTCATCGTAGGTGGTTTGCGCCTGGGCCACAGTGGCCAGCCGGGCGCTGGAAAGGAGCACGATGCTCAGCGGCACCGCAAGGGCCACTCCTAAGCTCTTCTTTCCTGGCCGCATAAGGCGCCTCCAGGGTACCCCGGGCCACCGCCAGCCACAAGGCCAGCGGGGCGGCCCACTAAACAAATGACCAGCTCTGGGACAGCCCGGGTTTCAAGGCGCTAAAGTGCGCGCGTGCCCGCTTTGTTCGTGACCCCGCAGTTGACCCTTCCCGACGACGAGTTGCGGGTGTCGTTTTGCCGCTCAGGCGGCCCGGGAGGACAAAACGTCAACAAGGTGGAAACGCAAGTGGAACTGCGCTGGAACCTTTTCCAATCGCGTGCCCCCTACGACCGCGATCGGGCGTGGCTAAAAGAGCGCTTGGCAAACCAGCTGACGCTTGATGGGGATCTGATCATCACCTCTAGCCTCACCCGCAGCCAACTCAAAAATCGCGAGGACGCCGCGGCGAAGTTGGTCGCCGTGCTGCGTGCGGCTTTGCTTCGGCCCAAGCGCCGCCGACCCACGCGCCCAGGTCGGGGCGCGGTGGAACGTCGGCTAACGGAAAAGAAGCAACGATCAGAACGAAAGCGAAACCGACAATCGATGGATTAATTCTTAGGGCGATGATTGATGAGCAAAGCAGGCCCGGTGGCGCCGGCTTCTCGAGAATCCACTTCAATGCGGGCGTTGGATTGGAACGCCACCGCCACGTCTTGCAGAAGCGCGAAGCTTACCGAGGTCGCCCCCGCTTGCAGCCGGGATTTGACGTAGGCGGTGACATCGAGCTCAAGCACAGCAGGCTGCGTCTGCGGTAATGACACGCGGCCCACCACGGCCCCCGCCGCCGGCTTGTTGGACCACGTGATCTTGGTTTCCTCCCAGGCCGCCGTGAGCTGACGAACCTCGATCGTAGAAACGGTTTGCGGGTCGCTCATTTTTGCGCGCAGCCGAAGCGTTGCTTTTTCAAGCGTACCCACGTCCGCCAAGCTGAACTTGACATGGGACTCGCGCCAAAAGAATTGCTCGTCCACCTGATTGCGATACTTCACAAGCAAGAGTGGATCCTTGCCGAAGTTCACATTGCTGTTGTCCACCTGCATGTCGGACGCGTCGCGTCCACTGCCTTGCACAAAGGCGTCCTCGGTTGCGGCCCGCATAATCTGCTCCACCGCGACGGGCGCCGCATCGGGAACTTTCGGCGCCGCGTCCACCGCAACGGGCGCCTTGGAATCGGCGGCCATTGCGTCTGTCACGCCAGCGTCAGCAACCTCAACCACCGCCGCGTCTGGTTCGGGCTGGCCACCGATGCCACCGCCCCCCTGCCCTGCACGCCCCGCCGCCTGCTCGCCGCCGGCGCCTGCTGAGGACGATGGGTCGGAACCACCCACAAAGTCTAACTGGGAGGAAACAGGCCCTCCGCAGCCAGCTACAGCGTGAAGCACAAACCAAAGCGCCACGAGCCTACGGGAATTCACGCAGCTAAAGCTATCTCACTTCGCCTACATTTCCAGAGAGATTCTCACGTTGAAGCGTAATCTAGCTGCCGCATTAACTAAGACATGACCTATCGGTCGAGAATCATGGCCGCCAAACCTTCGACCCACACAGGATTGTCATTGAGCGAGGGGATCAGCAGCAGATCTTCACCGCCCAGCGAAAGCCATTGTTCGCGCGCACGAAGGCCAATTTCTTCCACCGTTTCTAAACAATCCGCAACAAACGCGGGCGAGAACACCGCCAGCCGTTTGACGCCCTGTTGCGCCAATTGCGGCAACACTTCATCGGTATACGGCTTGATCCATGGGGTTCTCCCCAACCGTGATTGAAAGCTGAAGCTGTGCTTCTGGGGCGGCAAATGTAACGCCTGCACGAGCGCCTTCGTTGTGGCCACACAGTGTGCGCGGTAGCAGAAGCGATTGGCTGGGGTGATGGTTTCACAGCAAGTAGCGCTGGCCAAACAGTGCGTGCCAGTGGTGTCGCTCTTTTTCACCTGGCGTTCTGGAAGCCCGTGATAACTGAAAAGAACGTGATCAGGCGCAAACGCCTCTAACAGCGGTGCGGCCACGTCACGAAACGCGTTGATGAACGCGGGCGCATCGTAAAACGCGTCGAAGGTATCAACACTGGGCACATTCCACGATCTGGCCACCAATTCCAGCACACGTTCAAGCGCCGAGCCGGATGCCGCACTTGAATATTGGGGGAACAGGGGCAACACCAGCAAACGTTCAAGGTCATGCTGCAATAGCTCCTGCAGTACGGAAGGAATCGAGGGTTGCCCGTAGCGCATGGCCAGGCGAACTTCGTAGCGTCCCGGCGCCTTCTTGTTTAGCGACGCTTGCACCCCGTTTTGCAAAGCGCGCCCGTAGACCAAGAGAGGCGAGCCATCTTGCATCCAAACCTTTTTGTAGGCCGCTGCGGATTTGGCAGGGCGAAACGGCAGAATGAACAAGTTCAGCAGCAGCCATCGGCCCAATGGGTTGATGTCGATCACCCGGGGGTCGCTCAAGAATTCTTTCAGATACCGGCGCACGTCCGGCGTGTTGGGGGCGTCGGGCGTCCCCAGGTTGATCAGCATCACGCCGATGGGTCGCGACGGGGAAGCCAACGGCGAGGCGGATGGGAGAACGGCGGGCATGGCGCAACAGCATGCCCAACCGGCTGCCCGTGTCGAGGGCCACGCAGCCAAAACGCCCTTAACCGTCTTGTTGCGGCCGTGGCTCGTAGCCTTGTGAGGCTCGAGGTCCAATAGACTGTCGTAGCCCGTTGGCGGGTGCTGGCCAGCCTTCCCGCTGCTTGGCACGGTCGCCGTCGACGTTCCTCCGTCTGGTCGTGGAACAGAATGACGTTGGTGGGGAACGGCAGGTCGATGCCCGCAGCGGGGAAACGTTCCCGAACCTGTTGCAGCACCTTGTCACGCAGGTGAACAACAGAGGCGCGGTCCGGCTTCGACCACCAGCGGGCCCGTAGGTTAAGACTGGAACCGGCCAAGTCCCACACCAAAACATCCGGCTTGGGATCTTTCAAAATGCCTTCGGTGCTCTCGAAAATCTCGACCACGATGCTCTTCGCCTTTTCCACATCGTCGCCATATCCGATGCCAATGTCGTACTCCGATCGGAGCAGGTTGTACGCGGTGATCACAGCCACGGACTCGGTGTAGATCTCCGAATTCGGGATGATGATCCGCTTGCCGTCGTACGTGCGAAGGAATGTCGCGCGGGTCTCTATGGCCTCGACGGTTCCCGTGAAGGCACCCGCGGTGATTTCGTCACCGATTCTGAATGGCTGGCGCCACAGCAGCAGCACGCCCGCCAGCATGTTCTGAAAGATGTCCTTGAAGGCAAAGCCGATCGCCACCCCTCCGATGCCCAGCATCGAAACCAGCTTCCCGGGGGTCATCGAAGGCATCATGACGGTAAAGGCGATCAGGGCTCCCAGCAGACTCAGACCGAAAAAAGCCAGCCGCCCAATCACGGTCCCCAGGTTGGCGCGCGCCGAAGCGTGGGAAGCCCGTACGATCGCCCATCGCACCAGCTTCGCAATCAGGATGAATAATAGGAATACCGCAATGCCAGCGACGACAGCCGGCAGATGCTGAATGGCGCTGCGCACGATGCCGCCAGCGGATCGCGTCAGCAGGGCGAGCGGATTGTCCGGCACCAAGGCCGCTAAGGTTGAGTGCACCATTCTGGTTAGATGCCGCAGAAGGCGCGCTTGTTTCCGGTCGCCCACCGCAATGTGCCGAAAGGTCTCGGAGGTCTTCACTTCCACCGGCTTGCGCTGTCGTTCGAGCCGGCCTCGCCGGTGCCCAGCTTAACACCGGCAAAGGGTCACCCGATCGATCGTAAAGCCGCCGCCGTAGTGTTTGGCCAAGGACGGTGACTCAGACGTGATGCGGATATGTCCAAAGCTGGGACTGTGTTGGCCTTTCCATTCCGAGGCCGGCACTCCGAAGGCTTGAAGCACTGTGGCCAACCATTGGTTGTAGTGGATGCCCACTTGCTGCGTAACACCCGTCATCCCGCCCTCGTATTGCTCTTGTCGGCTTAACCCGATCGGAGGCGTGGCGCGGCAAGAAGATGTTGTTATTCTCCTCGGCGTGGATGGAAGGCCCGCGCTTTTCGGACCGCAACCAAAGGGGTCGATAACTTTGAGTGCGCGATAGCGCCTTCGTATTCATGCGGCCGCTGCCCGTCATCGGGAGCGGCATGCAAAGCGTTCTGAAGTTTAATTGCTGCGTCCACTGCGCCGGGCTTGCCCGAAGTGCGCAACCGGGCGTGATCGTGGACTCCGGATCGGCTTGGCCACTTGCCGCCGCCTCCGCAAACAAACCCTTCGAAGAACATATGCACACTACAGAGAACTCGTACATCCGGCCGCTCCATAACCTTTCCATCTTCAGCTTGTCGCAAGTGCCTCGGCCGCGCTCGCTCGCTGCCCCACTGTGCGCTCTTGCTCTTGCTCTTGCGCTTGCAGCCTGCGGCCTCGAAGTGGACTCTTCCAAGGAGATAGCAACTGGATCCGAACCCGCCGCCGCGCAGGCAGCGGTGACTGGTGTGATGGGCCCTGGCCTGCCGAACCAGGCGTGGCCCGCTTCGGATCTCTTCAAGCCGATAGGGCATCTCAACCAAGCGCAGGGGCTGCCCGCCGATGGCGCGGCGACTTTAGGTGTCGTGCAAGCGCTCATGCACAGAGGCTACCTTGTGGTGCCGCTCGCACGCAACGGCGGCGGCGCAGGCGGCGGCCTGTCGGTTTGGGATCTGGCCGATCCACGCAACCCGCGCATGCGGCATTTCGTTCGCAACACCGCCACCTCGCCGCTGCGCGAAGCGCACGGCTTCGGCATCGCCTCGAACGACGTCATGGCCGTCCCCACGCACCGGGGGATCATGTTCTGGAATGTCGCTGATCCGCTGAACCCCACCATCCTGCAGCACGTGCAAGTGCCTGGGATGGAGCCGCAGTCTTCGTACGACAACGGCGTCTGGTGGGTGGCCGCACAGGATCCCTACTACTATGGTGGGGGGCAGAACCACGGCATCGTGATCATCAAGCGGACCGGCGACGGCACGTTCGCGCTCATCAAAAAGATCGCACCTGGAGCCTTCGGCGGCTTCAAGGTGGGCTCCATCCACGCCATTGGCAACTTGTTGTGGGTCTCGCGCCTCGATGGCTCAAGCGGCAGCAACAACATGGCCGTGCTGGACATTGGCGATCCGGAAAACCCAGTGACGCTGGACATCTCCACCGGTGGCGGTGGATTCGACTACGGCACGTTCGTTTATGGGGATGCCCATTACCGCCCAGCCGACAACCGACTATTCATCCACGACACGCGCGTGCCGGAGGATGTGCGGGTCAGCCAGCGCACGGTGAACCAATGGAGTGGCGAATCGTCAATGCAGTTCATCTACGCGTCCTTTCAGGATGGCTTCCTGCATGCTCCGCTTTTTGAGCACTACGCGAAGGTTCGCATGTCCGACTGGACCGTGGTTGGCAAGACGCAGCGGTTCACCAAGAGCGGCCTCGGCAACGGCGGCACCAAAGTCTTCGAGTTCACAACGCCGCTTGGGAACATGGTCCTCAGCAGCGGAGGGGGCGACGGCGACGGCGGCAAGCTGGTTCCCCACCAGGCCGAACCCGACACGACGGGCCCCGCCGTGATGCGCGTAGTGCCTGCCGATGGCGCGACCGCGCAGCCCATCACGACTCGAATCGGCTTCAGCCTATCCGACCTCGTCGACGTGGCGACCGTCGACACGTCAGCGGTGGTGGTGCGCCCCGTCGGGGGCGAGGCGGTGCCCGGCGTCTTTTCGCATCAGACGGGAATGCTGAACTTCGCGCCTGCCCAGCCGCTTTTGGCCGGTACGACTTATGAGGTTGTTCTGCCCGCGGGCAGGCTGCGTGACCTCGCCGGCAACGGCACCCCCGGCTTCACGAGCCGCTTCACCACCCGCGGTCGTGCCGGCGCGAACACCCCGCCGAGCGTCGATGCCGGCCCTGAGCAGACCGTCACGCTTCCCGCCTCCGCAACGCTGCACGGGAGCGCCTCTGACGATGGCCAGCCTACCGGCAAGCTCACGACGACTTGGGCGATGGTCTCCGGTCCGGCAGCCGTCGACTTGGCCGACACGTCGGCGCGCGAGACAACCGCTACTTTCAAGGCGGCGGGCACGTATGTGCTTCGGCTGGCGGCGAGTGACGGCGCGCTCGAGGCAAGTGACGAGATCGCGATTACGGTGCAGCCGGCGGGCACCAGTCGCTCCGCCCTACTGGTAGCGGGCAGCGCCTCGCTTGGCGCGGCCGACCGGGCGATTGAGGCGCGCCTGCGGCAGCTGGGATTCACGCCTACCATCGTCGATGACGATGCCGTCACCCGTGCCCACGCAGACGGAAAGGCGCTGGTGTTCGTTAGCAGCACTGTCACAAGTGGCGTGGTCGGCGGCAAGCTAACGACCGTTGCGGCCCCGGTCGTTACCAGTGAGACGCAACTTTACGACGATCTCGGGATGACCGGCCCCACCGCCGGCGATCATTACGGCACCATCGAGGGGCAACGCAGTGTCACGGCCAATGGCGCCGTCGCTCTCGCGGGGGGCGCGAGCGGTGAGGTCGCCCTATACACATCAAACGGCGCGTTAGGGTGGGGCAGTCCCAGCACCCATGCGCTCGTCGCCGCGACTCATGGGGCCCGGGCGGTGCTGTTCGGCTACGAGGCGGGGGCGCAGATGGTGTCCGGCACGGCTCCGGCTCGACGGGTTGCCCTGTTCTTGGGGGAGGCCGACGCCCCCAAGCTCACCGCCAACGGATGGCGCCTGTTCGACGCCGCGATCACCTGGGCGGCCGGTCCGACCGCTCCCATCAACCGCGCGCCCAGCGTCGACGCGGGCCGCGATCAAAGGGTGGTGCTTCCCGCCGCCGCCACCTTGGCGGGCGTGGTCTCCGATGATGGCCAGCCAGCCGGTGCGGCTGTCGGGACCAGCTGGAGCCAGCTCAGCGGACCCGAAGGTCTCCGCTTTTCGGCAATGGATCGCCTTGATGCCGAGGTGACCTTTCCCGGCCCCGGGGTTTACACTCTGCGGTTGTCCGCCACCGATGGCGCGCTTGAGGCCCACGACGACGTCGTGCTCACTGTTGAGATGCCGGCGGTGTCGGTGCAGATCAGCGCGCCGCCGGCCCGCCCGCTTGGCACGGCCGTCACCATCCCGGTGATCGCGGCGTCAGGAACCGAGCCGCTCGCATTTTCGTTCGAGTTCGGAGACGGGACGCCGGCCACTGCCTTCGAGCCTGATCGCACAGCAACCCATACCTACAGCGCCCCCGGCAACTACAGCGTCATCGTCCGCGTGCGCGACGCGGGGGGCGCGCACGCGTCTGCGGTGCAAACGCAGGTGGTCCACCGACCGCTTGCGCACAACAAGCCGCAGCGCTCCTCGCCGATTCTGCTCGACGAGACGCGCCGCCGCGTCTGGACCGTGAACCCGGACGGCAACAGCGTTGCGTGTGTGGACGCCGATGGTCTGGTGAAGATCGTCGAGACCGCCGTTGGCGCCCACCCCCTATCCATCGCACAGGCCCGCGATGGATCGCTTTGGGTCACGAACCGCGACGCAGGCAGCGTCTCGGTGTTGGATCCCGACAGCGGCGCCGTTGTGACCACGCTGGCGCTTGGAGCCGGCACCCAGCCAGCCGGCATCGTCGCGGGTGCCAACGGGGCCGACCTCTATCTCACGCTGCTCGGCACTGGCAAGCTCGTGCGGATCGACGCCGCCACCCGCGCTGTGGTGGCCAGCGTCGACGGCGGTCCTGCTCCGTGGGGGCTCGCCACGGCGGGCGACGGAACGCGCCTGCTCGTAACCCGATTTGTCTCGCCCGACGCGCGCGGCGAGGTGCGTATGTTCAAACTACCGTCCCTCGAACCGCTGGCGATCGTTGCCTTGAGCAAGGATTCCAGTCCTGACACCGAAACCGGCGGACGTGGACTGCCCAATTACCTCACCAGCATCAGCGTTTCTCCCGACGGCGCCCGTGCCGCTGTTCCGTCGAAGAAGGACAACATCGATCGCGGGCTGTTCCGCGACGGCCTGCCACTCACGCACGAGAACACGGTGCGCGCGATCGTCAGCGCCGTCGATGTTGTTAACGGGGGTGAGCGGTTGGACGAGCGCCGGGACCTGGACAACAGCGACTTCCCAACCGCCGTCGAGTGGAGCCCGCTTGGCAACCTCATGTTCGTAGCGCTGCAAGGAAACAATGAGGTTGCGGTGCTCGATGGTTATCGTGCGAGCGTTGTCGGACGGGTCGGCGAGGTTGGGCTCGCGCCACAAGGGCTGGTGCTGGACCCGGCGACCCGCCGCCTGTTCGTGCAGGCCTTTCTCTCACGCGCGGTGACAGTCATCGACGTGAGCGCTTTCCTCGACGGCAGCGCGTCTACTGGAACGGTGCTCGCCAGCATCCCTGTGCAAGCTAACGAGCGGCTGGCTCCACAGGTGCTGCTGGGCAAGCAAGTGTTCTACAACGCCGCCGATCCACGCATGGGACGCGACGGCTACCTCTCTTGCGCCACCTGCCACCTCGATGGCGGCGCCGACGGGCGGGTTTGGGACTTCACCGATAGAGGCGAGGGGCTGCGCAACACCATCGAGCTACGAGGACGTCGTGGGAGCGGCCATGGGCCCATGCACTGGTCGGCAAACTTCGATGAAGTGCAGGACTTCGAGCATGACATCCGCGGACCGTTCGGGGGCGCAGGGTTCCTAACCGATGCGCAATTCGCCACTGGCTCGCGCAACCAGCCGCTGGGGGATCGCAAGGTGGGACTTAGCCCTGAGCTCGACGCCCTGGCCGCTTACCTCACCTCGCTGAGCGAAGTCGGCCACAGTCCGCACCGCGCCCCCGATGGGAGCCTGACGCCGGACGGGGCCGCCGGAAGGTTGCTGTTCGAGCGGCAGGGCTGTGCGACCTGCCACGTCGGCACTGACTTTACAGACAGCGCGCGTCGCCTGGCACATGACGTGGGCACGCTGAAGCCATCATCGGGCCAGGCGTCAGGGCGCCCCCTGACCGCCCTCGACACGCCGACGCTGAGGGGCCTTTGGAGCGCGGCGCCCTACTTCCACGATGGTTCTGCTGCCACCCTGGAAGACGTTGTGCTCGCGTCGGGACCAGCCCACGGCAACGCACGTGCGCTGAATGCTGAGGACCGCCGGCAGCTGGTCGCCTTCCTATTACAGATCGACGATCGAGAACCGGCCGTGAAGATGGCATCAGGCAGCGGCGAGGTGCTGTTCGTCGTTGGGAAAACGTCCCTGAATACGTCCGACAGCGCGCTGCGGGCCCGCCTGCAGCAGCTGGGCTTTACGGTCACCGTGGTTGGCGACGATCGGCTCGCGACCGCGCAGGCGAGCGGCAAGGCGCTGGTCTTCGTGAGCGCCACCGTTACGAGCAGCCGCGTCGGCGCGAAGCTCACCGCCGTCGCCACGCCCGTGGTCAGCGCGGAGGCGTGGCTATTTGACGATCTCGGTATGACCGGGGCGACCGAGTCGACCCATTACGGGCTGCAGAGCGGGCAGACCACCCTCACAATCACGGCTGACACGGCTCTGTCCGCGGGGCTATCCGGAACGACCCCCGTCTATGAGAGCCGCGGCGACTTCATGTGGGGCGTACCCAGCGCCGCCGCAATCGTCGGCGCGCGCAGTGGCACCCGAGCGGCGCTGTTCGGCTACGACGTTGGCGCGACAATGGCTGGCCGCACGGCCCCGGCCCGGCGGGTCGGACTGTTTCTCTCCAACGACGACGCCGCCCGGCTGACCCCTGGTGGTTGGAGCCTCATGGAGGCTGCGGTGACCTGGGCAGCAGGCGGGCGCTAGCGCCAATCTATAGCTGAGGTTGGTGGCCTACGCGGCTGTGCGACTTGAAAACCAACCGCCATTTTGTAATCACCCGCCGTGAAGCGATGTCGATACTGAGGCCCCCGTCCGCGGCCACCATCGCCTGGGCGCAAAAGCGCTGGCGGCAAAGCCATGTGACGGCGGATGCAGTCGCGGCGTGTTTGAGTGGCCCCGCCGACGCGGTTACGATGGCCGAGCGGTTGGCGCTGTGGTGGTGGCGCACGCGGGACCCCTCGCCCTTTGCAGCGCTCGTGCGGTTGTTCGTGTTGGGCCAGCCCGTGAAAGCCGCGTGGCTGGGCAAGGCGTTGCCCGATGTGCAGCAGTGGCAAAGGCGCGGCCTTCTTTTCACGCAGGGCAACCGCGTGCACCCCACTGTGGCGCTTAGCTTTCACGACGGCCAAGAGATCGTGGCCGACGTTGAACCGGCAAACGCCGAGGCCGAACGGGATCATGTCATGGGGGTTACGAGCGCAAGCCACACGCTGCAGCGTTGCTTGTTGCCAGGCCCCCACAAAGAAGGACTGGACGTAGGCACAGGCGCCGGGGTGATTGCTTTGGCAATGGCCGAGCGGTGCCGCAACGTCATGGGCACTGACATCAACCCGCGCGCCATCGCGTTTTCCCGATTGAATGCGAAACTTGCTGGCGCCAAGAACGTGCGTTTTGCCCGCGCCAACTTGTTCAAGGGGCTGCCAAAGAACCACTTCGATTTGATCGCGGGAAACTTGCCGTTTGTGATCTCACCTGAACAAAGGTTTGTGTACCGGGATGGCGGCATGCCGTTAGACGCTTTCTGCGCCGCTGTCGTTGGGCAAGCGGGTGCGCATTTGCGGCCAGGCGGGCACGCCCAGTTTTTGGTGCAGTGGGTTCACCCACGCGAGCTGGGCGGACCGAGCCACGCGCAGGAGCAAGAAGAAGAGCGCCTGGCCAGTTGGGCAGCTGATAGCGACTGTCATTTGTTGGCATTGCGGTTTCGTGCGCAAAACGTCGAAGACTATGCGCTGCAATGGTCCCGGGGGCCCTTCGCCGCCCCACCTGGTGCGGCGACAAAGCGCTTCGACGCGTGGATGCGCTTTTATGAACGCCACAACGTCGCCGCTGTGAGCACAGGCCTCATCGTTTTGAAACGTGCCTCTAAGGAGCGTCCGTGGTTGGCCGTGCGCGATTGGCCTACGCCCGAACGCCCCTGCGGGGCTGATATCGCCGCTCAGTTACAAGAGATCCAGGCCAGCCTCTAAGTGATATATGTTTCTGCAACGATGAAAGGCCTGGCGTCTGACAACCAAGCAGGAGTGATCCCTGAGGTCATGGCCGCTATTGCGGCTTGCAATATTGATCACGCAATGCCTTATGGGCAAGACGATCATACGTCGCAGGCTGTCGAAGCCATCAAGCGCGAATTCGGTGAGCAAACCGAAGCGTTCTTCGTCTTTAACGGTACGGCAGCGAATGTGCTTGCCATCGGGGCGTTGATCGAGCGGCACGAAGCCGTGATCTGTGCCGACACTGCGCACCTAAACATTGACGAATGTGGTGCACCGGAGCGCTACTTAGGAGTCAAGCTTCTGCCCGTAGCCAACAGCGCTGGCAAGATCACGCCGCAAGGAATTTTGAACCAGCTTGTGCGCCGCGGCGATCAACATTGTGCGCAAGCAAAGGTGGTCAGCATCGCGCAGCCCACGGAATATGGCACCGTGTATTCGATGGAAGAACTTCGCGCGATTGTCGCCGTAGCGAAGTCGCACGGGCTCTTTGTTCATGTCGATGGCGCGCGCCTTGGCAACGCCGCGTCGTCGCTCGGCGTGTCACTGAAAGAGATGTGCACCGGAATCGATGCGTTGTCTTTTGGCGGGGCTAAAGCGGGTCTGATGTTTGGTGAAGCTGTGCTTATTTTTCAACCGAGCCGCGCAAAGAACTTTCGCTATGCGCGTAAGCAGGCCATGCAGCTGGGTTCAAAAGGCCGCTTCCTAGGCGCGCAGTTCAGCGCGTATTTGCCAGTGTGGAAAAAGTACGCTGAGCATTGCAATGCCATGGCGCAAAGATTGGCCGCCGCCGTGCGCGACATACCCGGAGTCATCCTAACCCAGCGGGTGCAAGCCAATGCGGTCTTCGCAAGGATTCCCCAAAACGCGATGAAGCCGCTGATGAAATACACCCATTTTTACGTATGGAACGAACTGACCAGTGAAGTCCGCTGGATGACCAGCTGGGACACGACCCCGCAAGAGATCGACGCGTTTGCGGAACACTTGCGTGTGTTGGTTTCTTGAAACAACGAACCAACGAACGGATGGACGAATCGTGGGCAAGGGCACCGATGAACCGACAACCGGCGCTCACAGGCATCGAAGATTCTCCGCCAGCGCCTAAGGACTGACGCCTCAGCGCCTGACTTTGCCCCCCAGGGCCAGGATGAAGGCGACCAGCGACGATTGGCTTCGAAGAAGCTTACGCTTCGACAAGAGGCAAGCTTGCGCAAGTCACGGGCCGAGACGGTCGTGCTCGCGCGGTGATCCCAATGTCCCAACCTGAACTTTCCCCGACGAACAGTGCCATGACATCAGATCAACTCGTGCGAGATCAAAACACCCACTGGCAATTGATGCGCGCGCCGATGGGGTCGACCACACAGGCGCGTGCCAAGCTTGCTTCTTGCTGCCGGTCGCTCGCGTAGAACAACCAAGCCGAAGTCGCTGCCAAAGCCCCAGCCAGGGAGAAGCCGATGATTGCAGCTGTGCGCGCCCCATCGCCTTCCTTGCGCAGTTCAGAGCATCGCCCGCCCCCGTCTTGCGGGGCCCACGTCGTGCATTCGCCGGTGGTGGTCAGAGGCGCATCTTCGACGTCATCAAAGGCTTTGTATTTGGCATTCGCCCGGAAGTGCTGGAACACCCCAAAGCCCAGGCTCACCGCCGAGGCCGCCCCCGTGCCCCAGGCCATGCGCCGCTTCCAGTTCGCGGGCTGATCCTCCCGGGGAGAGGAAGACGACAAAGTGATGTCAGCGTCGCCTTCAGCAGGGGCGTCTATTGCCACGGGGGGCGGTGCGGCCACTTCCGGCGGGCGGGCGCGAATGGGCAGCGTTGTGGTCATGCCCGCTGCAAGGGGAAGGGTTTCCTCCACGAGAACAACGCCGTCCCGCTCTGCCCGCACTTCGTGTGGCCCTGGTGAAAGCGGTAAAGGCTCGGGCAGGGGCGTAGTGCCCCGCTTCTCACCATCAATGAACAAGGTCACATTGGGTTCACCGGTCGCTGTGAGGAATGCAATCTGCGTGTGCAGTTGCTTCAAACTCCGTTCGGCCTCGGCGCGGGCCTCGGGAGGAACCTCGATGGCCTCATTCAAAAAGCGAGAGAAGCCCAAATGCGCATCAACGGCGTTTCCCAGCGCCACATGGGCTTTGGCCAGATTGAACAAGATCTTGGGGCTGGGTACCAGATCATAAGCCGATTGAAACTTCTGAAGGGCCTCCTGATTCTGCCCCCGTTGCATGAGCTGCAGACCTTCGGCCTGCAGATTGCGCGCACGATGCTTCTCCTGCTTCGTTTGGCCGTGCGCCGCAACAGGAGCCAGACACAGCAGGAGGCCCACAACCAAAAATTTTATGATCTGCATGTCGCGCTTTCTCAAATATCGGAAAAACCACCAAAACGATCGGGCTGTTTTGGGCCGCGTTGGCCTTTGCCACCCGTGCGGGCCTTGGGCTTTCGTTCAGTCGTTGCGGGGGCCGCAACGGGCTGCATGTTGCCCACAATCGTTTGATCTCGTTTGGGCGTGAGTTTCATCCTCAAATCCTGATAACCCTCTGCCTTCACGACAACTTCATGGCTCTCTTGCCCACGCGGCAGCTTCAGCGGCATCTCCTTGGGCTGGCCATCTATCCAGATCGTCGCCTCCGAGGGTAGCCCTTGAAAATCTATGCGCACGGTCTCGGGTAGAGTGGCCGGTGGAGGTGGCTCGACAACAACGGGGGCAACGGGCGCCACCGCCAAGGTTTCATCCACGGGCTGGTTCACTTGCCAAGGTGCCCAAACCAACACGGCCACCGCCACGGCGGCCACGCCGGCTGCCAAAAGCCAAGAGGCGCGCGATCGCGGCAGTTCCGCGGTCACTTGCGCCGTCGTGGCCGCCTGCCGGAAGGTCGTGGTGGCGATGGCAGGTGCAGCGGCCGGTTGCGGAGGCAGGATCTGGGTGGCCCCGACGCCCGTGATCGCGGGGGGGGCGGCAACCATGGCCTCTCCTGCCAAATGAGCGGCAACGGCTTCCATCTTCTGCGGCCGTTGCTCGGGCTGCTTTGCCAACATCTGTAAGATCAGTTGGCTCAGCTCGGCGCTTAATGTTGGGCACCGGTCTTGAGGTGAGGGCGGCGGTTCCGTGAGATGCCCAACGATCAAGGCCCCTGCGCCTTCATGTTGAAAGGGAGGCACGCCCGTGGCCATTTCAAACAGGATGCATCCAAGCGAGTAAATGTCAGTGCGCCAATCGACGGCGCCGGCGCCTCGACACTGCTCCGGGGACATGTACGCGGGTGATCCCATCAAGGTGCCGGTGGCCGTTTTGGTCGAGCCTTCGTGTTGGCTCAACTTGGCGATGCCAAAATCAAGGATCTTGATCTGAGGATCCGCGCCCAGCGGCTCGATCAAGAACACGTTGTCAGGCTTCAAATCTCTATGAACGATGCCGTGAGCGTGCGTCACCGCCATGGCTTCAGCTATGCGTCGCCCGATCTGCCTTACGACAGCCTCTGGTTCTCCCATCGGCGCGCGCGCCAAACGGTTCCTGAGCGGCTCGCCCTTGAGCGCCTCCATGACGATGAAGGCGCGGCCCTCGAACACGTCGCAGTCGAAGACCGACACGATGGCGGGATGTTGAACAAGCGAAGTGGCGCGCGCCTCGTTGAAAAAGCGCTCGACCAAGTCCGTGTTCGCCGACAGCTCGGGTAACAAAATCTTGATCGCCACCTGCCGCTTTATTCGAAGATGCTCGGCCAGATAAACTTGGCCCATGCCGCCCGCGCCCAGCAGACGGACAATCTGATAGTTGCCCAGGGTCGAGCCCGTCATGTCGGCGTTCACTTGGCGACCTTCTTGTACTCATATGCAGTCGAAAGCTGCCCTGATTTGCCTGCCCAATACAGCGCCTTGGCGTCTTGAACCATTTTTGAAAAACATGCGCCGTCCTTGGCAAGCGGCACGATGGGGCCGCCGCCTTTGGGCATGCTCAGCACTTCCGAGCCGTTAACACAGCCACCGGGCACAGCCGCAGACCAGTACAATCGCGCTTCATCCACGAGCACGGTTGAACCGCCTGAATCCCTCAACAGCTTTGCCATGCCACCGCCCAGAGGAATGGATCCGACCTCAGAGGATGTGGCGTAATAGACATGAGTGGCATCCAGCGCGATGGACAGCAAGGCGGCCCCTTTCGTGGCAGTTCCGAAGATCACAGCGTCGCCACCTGTCACCGGGACGCGCACCACATCGGCACCCGCCATGTAGAACAAGTGGGTGCTGTTCACTTCCATGTCGTTAAGCGAAAGGCTGGTGGTGCTTACCAGCACTACGGGGCTGCCCGCGCCACTTTTCAGGTAGCTTTTTATATAGGTGGGATTCAAAGAACCCATCGCGAAGACACGATCCCCATTGGTACGGATCTTCAGAGCGTTGAACAGGTCGCTGTCGGCGATCTTGGTGAGCTGGCCGCCGGCAAGTGGCGTACGTCCTATAACGGGAGCCGCTTCGATGTTCATAAGGTAAAGATGCGGTGGATCTGCATAAACAAGAGCTGGCCTGGTGACCTCAGAAGACACCTGCGGCATGCCTCCGGTGATCGGGCGTTTGTAAATGAGGTTTGCATCATAATCAGTGTGGTACAGGTAAAGCCCACTCACCTCGAAGTCGCCGTCGCCGGCCGCCCCGAGCTCCACCACGCTGCACTTGCCTTGTGTGCAAGTCCCGCCCAAACAATCGCGGCCACACCTGCCGCAGTTCTTGGCGTCGGTGGTGGTGTCGGTGCAGGTGTCCTGGCACGTGGTCTTGGAGCAACGGCACATGCCATCGCTGCACTCGGGTGTGCCACCCGCACACGCCGAGTCGGCGACCCACGTGCCGGTGGCATCGCACGTTTCCACCATGTTCGCGCCCATGCCGCATCGTTTTACGTTGGGCACGCACGAGCCGCCACACGCGTTGATCACGCAAGCAAACAGGCACGCGCTGCCTTCATCCCATTTCCCGGTGGCATCGCAGGTTTGCAGTGTGCGTTCCGTGCAGCGCTTGTCGCCAGCGTTGCACGCGCCACCATTGTTGCAGGTGTCGTCTCCCATCATGCAGCCGGCGTCGGAAGGCAAGGTCGCCGCATCCACCAACGGTGCCTTTGTTCCGGCCTCGGCATCCTCAGCACCCCTTCGGGCATCCTCAGCACCCGTCCGGGCATCCTCAACACCCCCTCCGGCATCCTCACCATCAGTGCCGTTGAGAGGCAAACGTGTGCTGCGCGGCGAAACGCAGGCGCCCACGCAGCTGAGGCCCAAGAGCGTCAAAATCATTATTTCGCACCGCATAGCGGGGTAGGATATACAAATTTACTCGAAAAATCTCAGCATCACTGGGCCCCCGCCGCGCCGTGGCCCGCCCTTGGCGAGCCGGGCAAGGCCGCTAAACTGCCGCCCGTGAGCACCACACGGGCCATAGTCACCGGCGCCAGCGAAGGCATTGGCCGCGCGTTCGCCCTCGCTTTGTCGGACAGAGGCTATGCAGTGACCCTGGTCGCGCGCAACGAAGCCGCGCTGGATGCGTTGCTGCCACAGCTCAGCGGCCAAGGGCATATCAAAGTGGTGGCCGATCTAACGACGGCTGATGGCGTGGACCGTGTGGTGCAGGCAATGGCCGTCTCTCCCGTGAACCTGCTGGTCAACAACGCGGGCGCGGGCCTCGTGGGCGCGTTTGCGGCCAAACAGCTTGAGCAACAACTGTCGCTTGTGCGCTTGAACATCGAGGCGCTCACGCACCTGACGCATGCGTTTTGCCGGCAAGCGAAGTCAGGCGACGCTTTGATCAACGTATCTTCGGTTCTGGCGGCAGCCCCCCAACCTGCGCAGCCCATGTACGCAGCCACCAAGGCGTTTGTGTCGTCGTTAACCGAATCTCTGTGGCACGAAATGCGCTCACGCAACGTGCTGGTGATGGCTCTGCAGCCCGGCGCCACACGAACGCGCTTCAACGAAGCGGCCGGCCGCCCTGCGGGTTGGCAGCGGCCTTCATGGCTGTCGCAATCGCCCGAAGCCGTGGTGGCGTGCGCGCTTGGCGCGTTAGACGCCCGCCGCGGCCCCACCGTCACGTCTGGGTTCGGAAACCAAGTTTTTGTCTGGGTGGCCAGGGTTTTGCCGCGCCGCTGGCTGGTGGCCTTGATGGCCCGTACCACTTAAGCCGCGGCGGTTGATATTTGGGTCCAAAACCCAGCTAAGATGCAGGGCTGTCTATGTCGCCCGCACCCACGCCCGCGCCCGCCCCGCCCCGTCCAAACCGCTTTGAGCGTTTGACACGCGCTTACGAGGACGAGATTTACCCAGTTTTTGACCATTGGTTCACCGAGCCCTTGGTTGCGGCCTTGAATGATTTCGGCATAAGCAAAAGCGAGTGGAAATCCAGCCACGTGTTGGATCTGGGGGCTGGCGCGGGGCACGTGAGCGCCGCCTTGGCCAGCCACAAACCCGCCACACTGGTGTCTGTAGATGCTTCGGGCGCCATGCTCAACTTGCTGTACGAAAACGATCCCTCCGCAGGGTCCGCCACGCTGGTTCGGGCGGGCGGGCCGGGAGCCGGGCTGCCGTTTGCAAGCAACAGTTTCGATCTGGTGGTGGGCCGTGCGCGCGCGGATGCGGGCGCCGATCCCTGGGCCAGCCGGCACGAGTTGAGGCGCGTGTGCCGCGGCGGCGGGCGCCTGGCCATCAGCGCGGCCCTGCAGGGCACCTGGGTTGAACCCTTGGAGCTTTTGGACGAAACCCTGCAACGGCGCAACGACCAAACGGCGCGGCAAGCGCTGAGCGCCTATCAAAGCAAATTTCCTTCGGCGGAAGCGCTGGCAGCTCAGCTACAAAGCGAAGGGTGGTCACAAGCGAAGGTCAACGTGACCCACAAACAGGTCTTGTTTCGCAGTGGACGCGAGTTTTTCTTCTCACCCCTCATTGAATTGGGCCCGCTGCGCGCGTGGAAAGCGTTGGTGGGCAAAGGCGAGCCCTTGCAAGCGGCCTTTGCTGGCGTAAAAGACGCCATCGACACCTATTACGCTGGCCGCCCATTTGCCGTAACGGTGGGCATTGCCACGATAACGGCAACCAAACCCAAACACACATGACCGACCTTGCTTCGCAGCAACGCTACCTGCAGCTGGTGGCCGATCTCAACGAACACGATCGCCGCTACTACATCGACATGAACCCTGCCATCTCCGATCAGGAATACGATCGGAGGTATCAAGAGCTCAAACAGCTCGAAGCCGCGCATCCCGAATGGACCGCCAGCGATTCGCCCACGCAACGGGTGGCGCCCGCGCCATTGTCAGAGTTTGCCAAAATCGTGCGTGATGTGCCCATGTTGTCACTGGACAACACGTACAGCGTGGATGACCTGCGCGCGTTTTGCGATCGGGTGGAAAAGGGTTTGCACGGTGAGGTTCCCACCTACGTGGTTGAACCCAAGATTGATGGCATCGGCATTGAGCTCCGCTACAAGGATGGCCTTTTCGTTTTGGGCGCGTCGCGCGGGGATGGCCGGATTGGCGAAGACATCACCACCAATCTGCGCACCGTGCGCTCGCTGCCACAGCGGCTAAGCGAAGCGCGCACTTTAACCGTGCGGGGTGAGGTTTATATCTCGAAGGCCGATTTTTTGGCGGTGAACACCGAGCGCGAAGCCAACGGTGAAGAGCTGTGGAAAAACCCCCGCAATGCCGCCGGTGGATCGCTGAAGCTCTTGGATCCCCGTTTGGCCGCACAACGTCCACTGCGGGTGATGCTGTACGAAATCGTTGAGGGGGAAAAATATTGCGCGCGCCATTGGGACGGCTTGCAGCTGTTAAGACAGCTAGGTCTACCCACGTCGCCCGACGCGGGGCTTTCGCACGGCTGGGGCGAGCTTGAGCAGGCGGTGGCCTCTTGGGCCGAGCGCAAACCCAAGTTGCCCTACGAAGCCGATGGGCTTGTGATCAAAGTAGACGCGTTTGCACAGCGCCGTTTGTTAGGAACCACAGCCAAATTTCCGCGCTGGGCGGTGGCCTATAAGTTCGCTGCTGAACAAGCCACAACTCGCATTGAAGGCATCCAGGTGAATGTGGGACGCACAGGCGCGGTGACGCCGGTGGCGATGCTGCAACCCGTGCAGCTTTCGGGCACCACGGTCAAACGCGCATCGCTGTTCAATTGGGATGAAGTGGCGCGGCTTGATCTCAAAGTGGGCGACTTGGTTGTGGTGGAAAAAGCCGGCGAGATCATTCCCCAAGTCATTGAGGTTTTGGTGGCGTCGCGCACGGGGCAAGAGCAGGCCATTGCCATACCCACCGTTTGCCCCAGCTGTGGCGTGCCGCTGGCCAAACGCGAAGGCGAAGTGGCTTTGCGTTGTGAAAACCGCCGCTGCCCCGATCAGCGATGGAAGGCAATCCAATTTTTCGCACACCGCGGGGCCATGAACATTGATGGGCTGGGCGAATCGCTGGCCGAAGAGCTGGTGCACAAGGGTTTGGTTAACGACGCGGCCGACTTGTTTGCGCTTACGGTCGAAACGCTGGTGCCGCCCAAGGACGCGCCAGGCCCGCGGGTGGAGCGTATGGCCAAAAAATCGGCCGAAAATCTGGTTGCAGCCATTGATCGCGCCAAAGCCACCGCCACGCTTTCGCGGTTGCTCACAGGGTTGGGCATCCCCCACGTGGGCAGCGTGGCGGCGCGGGCGATCGCGCGCAGATTTGCCTCGCTTGACGCGTTGGCCGCCACCAGCGTTGAGGAGCGGCGAGCCATGGTGGCCGGCATCGATGGCGTGGGGCCTGTGATCGCCGACGCCATCGAAGCGTGGTGGTCGCACGAGGAAAACGCGCAGCTCATCGCCAAACTGCAAGCGCATGGGGTGCGGCCCACCGAGCCGGAACAGAAGCACGTCGAGGGGCCACTTTCGGGCAAGCGCGTGTGCGTCACCGGCACTTTGTCGCAACCGCGCAGCGACATTCAAGCTTTGATCGAGGCGGCAGGGGGCACATTTGCCACGTCGGTGGGAAAAACCACGCACATCCTTGTGGCCGGCGGCGACGTGGGCAAAGCCAAGTTGGATGCGGCCAAAAAATTCGGCACCCAGGTGGTGGACGAAGCGGGGTTGCAGCGGTTGTTGCAAGGCGAAGTTGGTTAAACAAACCGTGCCAGCACGTTCGGCCTTCCCCACCCCCTCGCGCGCGCAACGCTGGAACGCGTTTGTCCAAGACATCCGCCAGGCCGCCATCCTTGACGGCCGCGCCATGGCTTTGGGCCGCATGGGTTTGGCGGCGCTGATCCTTTACGATTTGGCCGTTCGGTCCAGCGATCTTGAAGCACTCTATAGCGACGCCGGGGTGGAGCCACGCTCAAGCCTAAGCCGCCCGGCGTTGCCGTTGTTTCGGCTGTACTTCCTTTCGGGTAGCCCCGGGTTCACTGCCGCTTTGTTCGCGTTGGCGGCCGGCGCCGCGGTGGCGCTGCTGTTGGGATGGAAAACCCGCGTGGCCAACGCCGTGTCATGGATCATGTTGGGGGCGTTGCATGCGCGCAACTCATCCGTGCTGCAGGGCGGAGACGACCTTCTGCAGATGCTGCTTTTGTGGGGCTTGTTTTTGCCCCTAGGAGCGTTTTGGTCTTTAGACGCCAAAACCCAGCCACCCCCTGCATCAACCCGCTTTACCGGCAGCGCCACGTTTGCGTTTTATGGGCAGCTGTTCATGCTTTACTTCGTCACCGGCACGCTCAAAGCGAATTTGCCGCATTGGCGTTGGGGCAATGGCATTTACGATGCGCTCAGCGCCGATTATTTTGTTACCGCATTCGGACAATGGCTTTACGGCCACTACTACGTGCTCAAGCTGCTGAGCTGGGGCACGTTGCTGCTGGAGATTGGGGGGCCACTGGTGTTTTTCATTCCCCCTCAGCGTTGGCGTGTGCGCCTGGGCCTTGTTTTGGCGTTTATCGGCTTTCATCTGGGCATCAGCGCGTGCATGCGGATCGGCATGTTCTCGTTTGTTTGTGTGGTGGCATGGTTGTTTGTGATTCCAGGAGCCGTGTTTGACCGCTTGAGCCGTAAGCCCTCAAGTGACGTGGAGCCTGCGCCTGCACCGCCGTTGCGGCCGCGCTGGGCGATCCATACGGTGAGCGTTTTGTTTGGCTACTTGGTGTTGGCCGCCATGGTTTCGGATCGCTGGCCGCACGGGCGATTTCGCGATGCCTTTCTTAAGCCGCTTCACACGATGGATATGCAAGCCGCATGGGGCATGTTCGTGAAACCGCGCAGCCACTCGGGCTGGTTGATGGCCAAAGCCACAATGGCCGAGGGGCCCCCGCGTGATCTGCTGCGGGGAAACGCTTCCGTATCAAACGAGCCGCCTGGCCTCGTGATCGATATGTTTGCCAACCAAAGGTGGCGAAAGATGCTCACGGGCTTAACCAAGGACAACAGCAAACCCCGCGCCGAACGCTACCTGCGCTGGCTGTGCGAGCGACACAACCGCGGCAACTCCCCTCCGCCGCGGTTGCTGGCTCTTGACCTTGTGTACGTAAAACACGAGGTGGGCCCGCGCTACCAGCACGGCAAGGTTGAACAGCAAACGTTGGCCTCCGTCCGCTGTCCACCTTTGCCTGGCCAAAAACAAAACCCCTGAACCAACGCCGCGGTGGCGCCGGTCCAGGGGTTTGTGTGATGAACGCTCAGGCTACATTGTGCCGGCGGCGGCGGTGCCTGAAGCCGAAGCGCTGGCCGAGATGGACACGCTGGCTTGCACCGACACATTCACCTGCAGCAATGCGGTGGCGGTGGCCGACACAGCGGCGCCCAAACAAGCGCCGGTTTGTACAACAGCGCCAGCGGCGTTGTCGATCACGCCGCGAAGCGCGACGCCGTAGCTTGCCACCGCACCAGCCATCACCGGCCCGCTCTTGTAACCCAACACGAGCACCTTGGGTAAGTGCTTGCGGAGCACGTTGATCGCCAAATCCACCTTCGCCCGTTGCGCCGGCGAGATGCTCGCCAACAACTCAACCGTCAACTCAGGCGGAGTGCATTCCGCCTTCGCCCGCGCTTCGGTGTCGCAAGTGGTTTTGCATTCTTCAATCACCTCTTGATACACAAACTCCTCACACTTGGGCGCGGTGAACATTACATCGCACGAGCCTGTGCACGAAGCGCTGCAGGAACCGGTGCAGGTGGCGCTACAGCCGCCTGTGCATTTGCCAGTGCAACCGCCAGAGCAGGTTCCAGCGCAGCTTCCCGTGCACGTGCCATCGCATGCACCCGCGCAAGAGCCATCGGCGTTTTTCACGGCGCAGGTGCCATTGCAAGTGCCGTTGCAGGTGCCGTTGCATGAACCTGTGCACTGGGCGTCGCAGGTGCCCGTGCAGCTACCCTGACAGCTACCCGTGCAAGATCCCGCACAAGAGCCCGTGCATTGACCACCACAGGATCCGGAAAGCTTTCCGGGTGCGCATTCAACGCGGGTGCGTTCCACCGTGCGTTGATCACATTCCTCCACACACTTCGAAACAACTGAAGCTTCCGCAGTACACGACAACGGCGTGTACACGACAGTAAGCCGTACACCCGCCGACAGGTTCTGCGCGATGAGCTTGTCGAGTTCCACTTTCACGCGCGAGCATGCCTGCTGTGTAGGCGTAAGCTCAGTGCCAGGTGGTGGCGCCAACTCGGCCGGGGGAATCATCAGCTCGGTTGCCATGGCTTGGCAGGTTTTGAGCATCTCGCTGTCCAAGCGATTCGCTTCAGCGGAGATTGTGCCCGCAGCCCTCTGCATCGCTTTGACCTTGGCCCCCAATGCGGTTGCGGAATTCGCGGCGTCGCCCCCGCACAGCGGATTGTCGCTGCCGTCGAGAGGATCGCTGCCGTTTCCGCCGAGGCAACTGGCCAGCGCAACGGTCGTACCCAACATCACCGTGATGGCCTGGGCTTTCAGTAATACTTTCATTCAAATCTCCTTGGGCGGTTGTGCCCGTGTCCTAGGGCGGTCGCATTGTACAGGTTCGGTTCCGCAAAGCGAAGCGGGACGACAAGGCTGTCATTGGCCCTCCGTCCGCCCTTTGACGTCGACATGTTTGGAAAAAGTCTGGATGCCCAATCGACAGCAAATTCGATTCGGATGCTACGCTGCCCGTCATGTCTGAAAGCTTTGCGGTCATTTTGGCGGGGGGTGGAGGCACGCGGCTTTGGCCTTCAAGCCGCCGTGCGCGCCCAAAACAATTGCTTACATTGGGGGGCAAAGAAACACTCCTGGCGGCCACATATCGGCGCGCCTGCGACCTTGTAGGCCCTGGCAACACGTTGGTTGTTACCGCCGCGGACCAGGCGCAAGCCGTACGCGCGGCGCTGCCGCACTTGGCCTCCGGCAACCTTGTCGTCGAGCCAGCCCCCCGCAACACCGCCCCCGCCGTGGCCTTGGGCGCCGTGGTGGCCGCGCGCCGTGCAGGCGACACGGCTTGCATTGCCGTGCTGCCTTCTGACGCCTACATCGGCGACGAAGCCGGCTTTTTGGTCAGCGCCAAGTTGGCCCTGCAACACGCAGCCGAAGCCATTGTCACGATCGGCTTGCGACCGCGGCATCCTGAAACCGGTTACGGTTACATCAGGCCCGGCGCCAGCGTGCGCAACGGCGCGCTCGCCGTAGACGCCTTCGTGGAAAAACCCAATGAAGCCACGGCGCAACGCTATGTGGATGAAGGCTACTTGTGGAACGCAGGCATGTTTTTCATGACCGCGGGCCAACTGCAACGCGAAGCCGAGACCTACATGCCCGAGCTCGCCAGCGTCATGAATGAGCTGCGGCAAGCCGCAGACTTGGAAACGGCCTGCGAGCAGCACTACGCTCTAGCGCCCGCCACATCAATTGATTTTGGCATCATGGAAAAGGCCAAGGGGTTGCGCGTGGTGCCCGGCGATTTTGGCTGGAACGATGTGGGCAGCTGGGCCGCGCTGTCGGCCGTGCGCGACGCCGATGATGCAGGCAACGTCACGGTGGGCAACCACGTGGCCATCAATGCGCACAACAACGTGGTGTTCGCTGACGAGGGCGCCGCATTGATTGCCCTGACGGACGTGGATGACCTTGTGGTTGTGGCCACCGCCGACGCCATCTTGGTGACCCGCAAAACCAAAGCCCAAAACGTGCGCGCCGTGGTGGAGGCCTTGGCGGCCAAGGGTCGAACCGACCTGCTTTAAAATGCCGTCTCGCGCCAACCGCGCCCTTGGTGGCACGGCCGCGCGGCTGCTAAGGTAGCCGCCCGTAAACTTTCACAAAGCCATGACTTTCCAAATGAACCCCCGTGTGTTCCGCGAGTACGACATCCGCGGCCTTGCTGAGCGAGATTTTCCCGATGCGTTCGTGGTGCAATTGGGCAACGCCCTAGGCGCCCATTTCCGCGCCCATGGCGCAAAAACCATCACCCTAGGCCGCGACGCCCGGCTGTCCTCGCCGCGCATTCATGCCAACCTCAAAGCGCGGTTGTTGGCGGCAGGGCTTGATGTGATTGACGTGGGCATCTTGCACACGCCGGGGCTGTATTTCTCGGTGTTTCATTTGGAGGCCGACGGCGGCGTGATGATCACGGCCAGCCACAATCCGGGTGAAGACAACGGATTTAAGATCGTACGCGGTCGCGGCACCATCTATGGCGACGAAATTCAAGAGCTCAAGCGCCGCATGGAAAGCAACAGGTATCCAGAAACGCAAGCCGCGACGCCCGGCACCGCCAGCGACTTTGATCTCTTAACCCCCTACATCGATCACATCGCCAACAACATCAAGCTGGGCCCCAAGCGCCCCAAGGTTGTGGTTGACGCCGGCAACGGCACGGGTGGCTTGTCGTGCGTGCCGCTGCTGCAGCGGCTGGGCTTCGACGTTGATCCACTGTTTTGCGAACCCGATGGGCTTTACCCAAACCATCATCCCGATCCAACCGTTGCCGAAAATATGGAAGCCCTTATCAAACGGGTGGAGCAAACCGGCGCCGATGTGGGCATTGCGCTGGATGGCGACGCGGATCGCATCGGCGTGGTCGATGCGCGGGGCCGCATCGTGTGGGGCGATCAATTGATGATCCTCTTCGCACGCGAGATCCTCAAAGAAAACCCAGGCGCCACCTTCGTCAGCGAAGTGAAATGCAGCCAAGCCCTGTTTGATGAGATCGAGAGCTTGGGTGGGCGGGCCATCATGTGGAAGGTGGGCCACTCCCTCATCAAAGTGAAGATGAAGGAAGAAAACGCGCTTTTGGCCGGCGAAATGTCTGGCCATATGTTTTTCCGCCACCGGTACTTTGGCTTCGACGATGCCGTCTACGCGGCGGCCCGCCTGATGGAATTGCTGTCGTTGTCAGAAGGCTCGCTTTCGGATCTTGTGGACACGCTGCCCGTCTTGTTCAACACACCCGAAATCCGCATCGATTGTCCCGATGATTTGAAGACAGAGGTGGTTCGGCAAGCCGCTGCATTCTTCAAACAAAATCATGCGGTCAACGAAATCGATGGCGCACGCATTCAATTCGAAGGTGGATGGGGTTTGGTTCGCGCGTCCAACACCGGGCCGGTGCTGGTGATGCGATGTGAAGCCGACAGCGCCGAACGCTGCGAATCCATCCGAACTGAGATCGCGCAACGACTGAGCGCCATTCGCGCCACGCTGGAAAGCGCAGCCTAGGTTCCGGGGCGCCGCAAACCTCGCGCCCCCCCCGAGGGCAACGGGGGCTAGCCGTTTGGCCGACCCCCGCGCCCGACACCATTATGATCGTTTGCACACACCCGCCCTGCCCGCCCGCCGCGATCACCCCCCCCGACTCCCCTACCCACCTACGCCAGCCCCAAAAGCCCCAACACCATCCCACACACCTTGCCTTTAGGGCGCCTCCCAAACCTACCCCTGTTGCCACCTTTGAGGCATTATCCGTTCGGGCCCAGAGTAACACAGGGCTTAATCGCGTCAGAAAGGATTTTTCGGCAGGCCGTGCGTTTTTTTATCAACGCGGTGTTTGTCCGCGCGAACAACTAGGCTCGGGCAGGTCCGGCGTTTTCTGGCGTTTTCTCGGCTAACGGTTTACGTATCAGGTCTTACGCTACATCTGGCGTAACGAGGCAGTTCGCGACCCAGTTCGACGCCTAAACACTTCCCTCAAGCGCCCAATAGGTACATGACCCAAGGCATAAGAAAATCGTAGAGCAGCAGATAGCCTAAAGAGCTCATC
Source organism: Polyangia bacterium (assembly GCA_038257535.1). Lineage (GTDB taxonomy): Bacteria > Myxococcota_A > Polyangia > Fen-1088 > Fen-1088 > JAGTJU01. Next base: position 4,978 of record JBBSJE010000051.1, on the reverse strand, counting down.
GCCAAGAATGGTCCAAAGGGCACCTGAACGTAACGCAAGGGCTCGACATCCACCCTGTCTTCAGGAACTTCAGACGTAGGGCCTGCGGCTTCCGAAAGCACCGAATCCACGTCTGGATCCTGCGGCAACTGACCTCGGCGCGCGCCCAACATGAGAAGCGGCAAACTCACCAGCACGCCCAGGAGCGACGCCACGAAAACCACGAAGGGAAGCGCCTTCCAACCCAAAAGTGCCCCCACCATGGACAAGAGCTTGCCGTCACCCAAGCCCAACCCCTCGCGGCCACGCAGATAGTAATAGCCATCCGAAATCAACCGCACGGCCACGTAGCCTGCCACCAGCCCTATTGCGCGCTCCTGCCACGGCGCAAAGTGGGTGCCGAACCCCAGCACAAAGAACAGCGGAATGGAGGGCAGCGTGATCACGTCCGGCAGCCGGTGCGTGTCGAGATCTATGAACGACAGCACCACCAGGGCACCGGCGAACGCGAAGAACACACAATAGCGCGCCAGCCGAACGCCCGTTTCCAAACCGGGGTCTTGCTGCACGAACAGCCAGAAAATCACGGCGCTGAGGCTGGCGGTTAACAGCTCAACCCCAAGGTAGCGCGCGGAAAATCGGGCACCACACGCACGGCAGCGTCCGCGCAGCCACAGGTAGGAAAGCAAAGGGATGTTGTCGTAGGCCTTGACGTTCGTGCCACAGGCGAAGCAGTGCGAGCCCGGGCTCACCACGGATTTGCCCAAGGGAATGCGGGCAATGCAGACGTTGAAGAAGCTGCCCCAAAGCGCGCCAAACAAAAACGCAAAGCCTAAGGCGATCCAGGTGGCCAAGAACGCGTCGAGATCGGAAAGCACGGGTGGCTTCAAAGGTACCATCACGACCGCCCGCATGTGGTCACTTAAGCGGCCCCGCCAGTCAAACTATCCCTGCCGGGGGTAAGGCTGCTAAAACCGCGTGATGCGCGGATTGCGTGTGATGCTGATAACAATCATGGCTGGCGTGCTGCTTGGCGCCTGCAAACGTACGCCAAGGCTGGATTCGGAGGCCGGAAACGGAGACTTGAAAAGCGATGGCGTCGACTTGACCCAGTTGTTGACGTCCCCCAGCCTGGCCCGCGAACTCATCGCCCGGGGCGGGGCCCAGGTTCAAGCCAAGACGCAGTTCGAGGTCAAGCCGGCCCAAGCCAACGAGAAGCTGCGCGGCGAACAGGTCATCACCACAGACACGCAGCTTTCGGTCAACGCGAAAGGGCATTACGTGTTGCGGGAAGAAAACGACCAAGACGGCGGTCGCGAGGTGTACTTCACCGGAGATCAGATGGCGGTGAAACTGCGCTACGGAAAGCTCATCAAACGCGACGCCCGCGCGCCCGAGCCTCAACACATCCTTGAGCAGGCGCTGGGAGGCCCCACCGCGTTCTGGGAAATTTTTGGCCGAGCGGCGCAGGTGACCTCAGAGGCAAACGAGCCCGAGGGTGGGCGGCGCCTGTTGATCAGCTTACGGCCAACCCAAGCGTCGGATGAGCCGCCAGCGCCCGTGGCCGGCGAAGCGTCGCCCTTGGCGGCGTGGCGGCGAACCGCGGTGCCTTCGGCGCTGGCAGGCGAAATTCGTTACCTGCCGGCCACAGACCAAAGCGGGCCTGTGCTGGTGGCCGCGAAACTGTCGGGGCAGTTTTCGGCACGGGCAGCCAAAGGCCCCGTGACCGGCAAAGTGGAAGTGTCTTGGGCGGCGTCTTCGTGGGGCCAGGTGCCTGCCATCGCGCTTCCGGAGGAAGCCGAGGATTTGCGATTGGGGCAGCGGACCATTCTTGAAGAGCGTGCGCTGCTGCAAGGCGTGCCCAACGTCAAGCCCTCGCCCCCGCGGCAATAGCGGCTAAGCTTTCGCAAGTGACGCCACGGGGGTGTCAGGCAAAGGCTTCTCATGACAGACCCACAAACACCTTTAAGCCCGCCGGTGGTGGACGTTGAACCGGTGAATACACAACTTGTGCCCGGCCGCTGGAACCATTTGGTCGAAAACCGAGGGCTGGTCATCCGCCGCGCCTTGCTGTCCACCGCGATCAGCGGCGCGGTTCCGATTCCCGTGTTGGACGACATCGTGGCCGTGCGCGTGCGCGCCGGCTTGTTCATGAAGCTGGCGGATCGACGAGGCGTGGGACTTCCCTCGCCCTCAGCCGAGCTGCTGGCGGAAGCCAAAGAAGGCTCGCGGTGGAAAAACATCACCGCCACCGCAGCCACATTGATTGCCATCAAATTGGCGTGGAAAAAATTCTTTGCGGTGTTGGCGCTGGGTCGTGGTGCCGAAGACGCCGCTACCAATTTTCAGGCTGGCTTGCTCTTCGACCACTACTGCGCGCGGTTGCACACGGGGCCAGCCATTGATCGAAAGCAAGCCGTGGCGCTGCGGCGGGTGATTCACGAAACAGTTGAACAAACGCATCGCAACACCTTGGTGGCGGTGTTTCGCGACGGCACGCGCACCTTGGGCCGTTCGCTGCTACAGGCCCCGCGGTGGGTGGGCGAACGCATGGCGGCTTTGGCGCAGCGTTGGGTGCAAACCCGGGGCAATGTGGAAGCCACCTTCGAAGAGGCCGATATGGCCGTGGACGACAGCCTCGAGCGCCGCTGGCTCGACAAAGCGACGGAGGTGGTGGAAAACCAGCTATCGGGCATGGGAAACGGGTATTTAGATGTGCTGGTGCCCCGATTTGAGGCGGCCTGGGCCCGCGCGGCCATCAAACTTGCGCAAGAAACCGAGGACAGCAGCAAGGGCGAAGGCCAAGCCGCGGCCAGCGACGCAAAACAATCGCCGCCTTCGGACCCAGGGGGCAATTGAGAGACGCCCCACGCTCTGGTAGCATCGTGCGCGAGTGACCACAAAACCAACGAAGAAATCTGCCGGATCAGGGCGCGTGAAGTTGCAAACCTCTGCCACGGCGCGCGCCGCTGCGGCAGGCGGCAAAAGCGCCGGGGAAAAACGCCCCTTCGCCAAAACCACGAAGCGAACCACAACAGCCAAGCCCGGGGCCAAAGCGAGCAAGCCCGCCAGCAGGTCCGCAGGCGGCGCCAGCGCAGCCAAAAAGCAACCCGTCGGCGCCAAGAAACCAGTTGCCACCCGGGCCAGCGCGGCCGCCACCAAAGCAGGCGCCAAGACGCGCGCGGTGGCAAGCAAGGCCGGCAAGAACACACCCATTCAGAAGGCCAAGAAAACCGCAAAGGCAGCCGCACCAGCGCCCGAAATGAGCGCCCGCGACCAAGAGCGGCGGGCTTTGGCGCTCACAGGCGCTGAGCTGGCAATTGAGTTGGCGCTAGACAAAAAAGCCGTTGGTCCCGTGCTCATCGATGTTTCAAGCCAGGCCAGTTACACAGATTACATTGGCATAGTCAGCGGTCGAAGTGACCGGCAAGTGGAAGCGATCGCCGATCACGTTTCAACCACCATGAAAAGCCAAGGTTGGACGTTGGTGGGGCGCGAAGGCACAAGCAACGGCCGCTGGACCCTGCTCGACTTTGGCGATCTGATTCTTCACATCTTCTACCACCCCGTGCGTGACGTTTATGACATCGAGGGCCTGTGGGTGGGCGCTCCCCGCGTGCCGCTGAAGAATGTGCCGCCCGAAGCGATGCATTTTCAGGCCGACGCGCTCTACGCCCAACCGTGAAAATTGTCATTCGCGCGGTCGGCAAGATGCGCGACCGACGCATGGACGAGCTGTGTCGCGAATATTTGGATCGCGCGCGAAGACACGTGCCAGTGGAGGTTCAAGAGGTCAACGACGACGCGCAACTGCGCGCGCCGATTGGCCCTGCGTCAGAAATTGTGGCCTTGGATCCCGCGGGCGAAGCCTGGAGCACCGATGAGTTTGTTCGGTTTGTGGAAAAGCACATGCTTCACGGCACGCGCAACGTGGTGTTCCTGATCGGCGGCGCCGAAGGCCTAAGCGAGGCGTCTCGATCGTTTGCGCACCGCAAGCTGTCACTGACGGCGTTGACGCTTCCCCATCGCTTGGCGCGCGTTTTGTTGTGCGAACAGATCTACCGTTGCTTGTCGCGTCTGCGCGGCGAGCCTTACGACAAATAGCATCAGTCTGCCGCGGCCAAAACCTGCGCCCGCAGCCCCTGCACAATCACATCGGCCTCAAGCTCTGTGGTGCACGCCGGTGGCCAGGCGTAAAGCACATCGCCCAAGGGACGCAGCAGCGCACCCGCGTCTAGCGCTCGCTTGCGAAGCTTCAAAGCGCGCTGCGCTCCGTACCCGGGCTGATCGCCTGGGGCAGGATGCAGTTCAATGGCCACCACACCGCCCAAACGCCGGATCTCTTTGACCTGCGGCATGAACGCCAGATCCGAAACGCCTTCGTAAAGCCGGTGACCCAAACTTTCTAGTTGGGCGGGCACTTGGTTTTCTTCCATCAACTCCAATGACGCTAAGGCCACGGCACAAGCCAAGGGGTTCGCGGTCATGGTATGCCCATGCGCGAAAAACACCTGCGGGCCCGCGTTGTGAAAGGTACGAAACAGCCCCTCGGTGGTTAAGGTAACCGCCAAACTGCCCATACCCGCGGTAAGCCCTTTGGCCAAACACAGGAAGTCGGGGCGCAAACCCGCCTTGTCGCAGGCAAACAAGGCGCCCGTGCGGCCGAATCCGGTGGCCACCTCATCGGCGATCAAAAACACAGAGGCTTGATCGCACAACGCGCGGGCCGCCTGAAGAAACGCAGGCGGATGCATCAACATGCCACCGGCCGCTTGCAAAAGCGGTTCAACGATCACGGCGGCCACCCGATCACCTAAGCTGTGCAAAGCTTGTTCAAGCGCCGCGGCCTCAGGTGGCACCCGATGCACTTCAAACATCAAGGGCGAAAACACGCTTGAGCAGGCGAGCCCAGCTGCCAGAGCCCACCTTTGCTTTTGGGATTTTTCCCCACCCGTCAGGAATCATCGACCACCACATACCAACGCTCCCGCGCCGTCGC
>JBBSJE010000050.1:0-32791 GCA_038257535.1 Polyangia bacterium | reverse complement strand
GGCCAAGCAGGCGCAGATGGAACATGCCTCTATCGCCAGCTTCAGCAAGTTTTCGCTTCAGCTCGTGATGGTGGCCGCCCCTCCTGAACTCATCGCAGCTTGTCACCGAGCGGCGGTGGACGAAATTCACCACGCGCGCATCTCCTTCGCGCTTGCCTCGCGTTTCTTGGAGCAGCCCGTTGGGCCGGGGCCCGTCGATCTCAGCGGTGACCTGCTGGGGGATTCGTCCTTGGTGGCGGTCGCGGCCGAGACCTTCCGTGATGGTTGTATCGGCGAAACGCTCGCCGCCGCCGAAGCAGACGCTGCGGCTGAGGAGGCTTGCGATGAGGTCATTCGGCTTGCGATGTCATGCATCGCCCGGGACGAACAAGAACATGCGGAGCTGGCCTGGCGCTTCGTCGCGTGGGCGGCTGCTTCAAGCGACGCGTCTGCGAAAGCAGCGATGAATGCGCAGTTCCACGCGTCGGTTGTCGTGAAGCAGTCGAAGAGCCCCCCTACGCGCAGCCCATCCTTCGCTTCGGGACTGGGCCATCTTAGTGCAGAGCGAACGGCCCAGGTAAGGGCGGAAACATTTGCCCAGATCATTATTCCAGCTTTGAGCGCTGTCTTTTAGCGGCGCTAGAGCGTAAGAGAAGCCCTAGTGACCTCCGCGAACCTTTAGCAAAGGCTGTTCAAGTTGAAGGTATTCTCCACTGAGACGACGGCGCGGCTGCGTTCTGGCCTGACCCTGCTCCTCTGCATGGCGGGCATCGCCGTGTTCATACGCGTTGTTAGCAAGCATTACGGGGTGGAATCCTGGTTGGCGTGGGACCTGCTTTCGCTGGTCGCATGGCAAGCGTTGCTCGCTGCAGCCATCCTGACCTTTGGCCATGTTCTGATTCTCAGGGTGTTCAAGGTCGCTGATGCGCCGCCGCTCGAAGCCTTGTCACTCGCGCTGGGCGTCGGTGCCGTTGCCTTCGTCATGGGGATGTACGCCGGCGGCTTTCTTGGTGTTTACGGTCCTGTTTTCGCCGTCGCGCTGCCAGGGGCGATGATCGCGGGGGGCGCCAAGGATTCACGCAGGCTGCTTCAGCTTCTTCGCGGCGCGCTCTTCGACGGACGCGCAAGCGTCACGTCGCTGCTCGTTGGGGTGTTCGGGGTCGTGGGCCTGTTTATCCTGTACCTGGGAATCTTGTCCCCGGACGCCGTCAACTACGACGCCTCGTGGAACCACCTGGTGATCGCGCAGGACTACGCCCGCGAAGGGCGCATCGTCCCCTTCCCAGGTGATTGGGTGAAAAACGTACCTCACCTGGGCAGCATCGTGAACACGTGGAGCTTCCTCGTTCCGGGGCTCCGTCCGCCCGCGTTGCGCTGGATGATGGCACTGCACACGGAGTTCTCCTTCTTTCTTGGAACTCTCGTGGGCGTCGCGGCGCTCGTCGATTGGGCCATCGGTCGCAGGGTTCGCGGCGCGTGGGCGGTTATCCTCCTGTTCCCTGGTCTCTTCGTATACGACGGCAACATGGGTGGTTCCGCCGATCACTTCATAGCCTTCTTCGCCCCGCCGCTGGTGCTCGCCGCCGTACGAGCCGCGCGCGTCTTGGATGTGCGCGCGTGTGCCCTGACCGGGGTCATGGCTGCTGGGGCCTCGCTCACCAAGCTGCACGCCTTCTACCTGTTGGCGCCACTGAGCCTGGTGCTGGGCTTTCGTGCCATTCGTGTGCTGGTAAAGAAGCGACGTGCCGGTGCAGCTATGGCTCCCACGGCAGCGGCGCTCGCAGCGGGGGCAGGTGTGTTTGTCGCGCTTTGCAGTCCCCATTTTCTGGCGAACTGGATCTGGTTTGGCAACCCGGGCTACCCGCTGATGCAGGATGTCTTCAGGGGAACGAAGCACACATTCCCGGACGGCGCGCTGCTGATGAAATATCTGTTTGCCGACTGGCGGTGGCACCCACCCGTAGAGATCGGGGAGCGCATCAAAGAGGCGGGCAAGATGGCCTTCACCTTCTCTTTGCAGCCCCACTATTCGTTCGCAAAGGATCTCCCCGTCTTCGGCTCGTTGTTCACGCTCTCCTTGCCGTTGCTTATCACCCAATCTGCGCGAAGAAGGGTGTGGTTGCTGGCGGCTGTGGGTTTTGGCGCTGTTTTAACCTGGGCGCTCACCTTTTGGGTGGACCGTAACCTGCAGACGTTCCTTCCTGTCCTTGCGGCAAGCGCTGCCGCGACTTTGGTCGGCGCGTGGAACACCGGGCGTGCGGCGCGCGTGGGTGTTTCTTTGTTGATTGGGGCGCAGGCGGTGTGGGGCGCCGACTTGATGTTCTCGGGCGCCGATCGCATTCAGAGCGCGATAGCTCTGATCCGGTCGGGCCAGGAGAAGCGCGCCTCTGGGCGGTACGATGGCTATCGTGGTCCCTACGTGCAGCTCGCCGCTTCGCTGCCGAAGGACGCCGTTGTCTTGTTGCACCAAGCGCACATCAGCCTTGGGCTGAACCGCAAAGTGCTGCTCGACTGGATCGGGTTTCAAGGGGTGGTTGACTACCGGGCTTTGCGGACGCCCCGCGATATTTATGATCGTTTCGTCGCTCTGGGGGTTACGCACATCGTGGCGCCTTATGTTCGTCATAACGCGCCAACGAAACAAGAGCAGGTGCTCTTCGCTGCGTTTCTACGCCACGCCCGGGAGATGCAAAACTTCCCAGGCCTGCGCCTTTTCGAGATGCCAAAAACGCCGCCTCCTGCCCAACCGCCTCTGAAGGTCCTTTGCGTTGGTTTGGCCTCCTACGCAGACGGCATCTATCTCGTGCAAGATTTGGCGACGATAGAAATGATGCCGCCGGCGCTTCAGCACTTCGCGCCTCCACGCATTCCGGTGACAAAGGTGACGCGGAACGAGCTTGCGGTCGATGCGGTGGTGATGGGCTCACAAACTTCCCTCGACGCCGAAGCCCACGAAACCTTGCGGGGCAACTTCGATCTGACAACGTCGGTGCCCGAGTTCTCCGTCTATCTAGCGACCGATCGCAAACCTCCCCCCGAGCGATCGCCTTAAGGCGGGCCGTCGGCCGTGCGCGTGCCCAGGCAGCATTCTAACCTACCTACCCCCGCCGCTTGCGCCCCACAAACCGCCCAAGCCTCTGCCTATCCTCCGCCTTCAGCTCCCGCGCCGCCACCAGCGTTGCCAGGAACACAAACACCGCCAGCGCCACTGTGGCCAACCCCACAAGGCGCCCCTGCCCTGGCACCATGCGTGCCGCCACGGTGCCCAAGAACAAACCCAAGGCCGTGCGCGCCACCGTTGACAGCGGCACAGCGGCGCCGAAGCTCACAACCAAGTATCCCATCGACGCCACGAAGCCGGCCCCCATGCCCAACGCCGTGGCAAGCGCTTGCGCGCGCAACATGTCGGGTCCGGGCGCGGCACCAGGCACCAAGATCAACGCAGCCACACTGCCCACAACCAAAGTCACGCTCACGAGCGCCACAGCCACGCGCGGGCGGCCTGACGCGTTGATGATCGCACACGACACGCCCAGCAGCGACAGCGCGCACAATCCTGCCGCCAATATGGGCAAAGCGGCGGCGCCCTCAAGGTAAGCGGCCGGGTAAAGCACCCCTAGCAATGTGGACGGACGGCAACCCAAAGCCAATCCCATCATCGCGGCGAACACAAAGGCGATGCGCATCGTCTGGCGCACGTACGCCACCGTGGCGCTGCGGTCTTGCTCGAAGGTCACGCGCGACACGAGGGGGAACACCACGAAGGTGACCACGATCAAAGCTTGATAAGGCAGCAACGCCAAAGTGCGCAGCGCTTCGTAGTTGCCCACGATGGCATCGGCACGGGCCGATTCGGCGGCCGCGCCTGCGAAACGTCGCAACAAAAACAGATCATAGTTCAAAGCCAGGTTCACCAGCGCGGCGTAGATCACCACGCCGGTTGTGAACATGGCCAAACGACGCATCGGAAATTTCACATCCGGTGCCGACTTCACGCGTCCCATCACCCGCGCGGCCACAATCAAAATCACCACAGCGGCGGCCACAAAGCCAAGGAACGCGCCCGTGACAGCAGATGTGGGGGCATGCCCAAAGCGTCCGAAGGCGTAAGCGCCACCCAAAAGGAAAATGGTTTTGAGCGACGAGAACAAAACGTCGAAGCCCGCTTGTGTGGCGAAGCGCCGCAAGCCATTCGCCAGGCCTACGAACACGGCGTAGAAGCCGTATAGAAACGGAATGGCCGAAACCAAACGAAACCATGGCACATAGTGAGGTGGTGCGCGCAAGGCGCTCGCCAACCAAGGCGCGGCGATGAGAAAACCCAAGCCCACCACGGCACCAATTAAAGCTTGTAGGCGAAGGCCCGCGGCAGCCACAGCGCCCGCGCGGGCATCGTCCTCGGCGGCGTACTTGCACACCGATTGGGTTGCACCTTGAACCATCGTGTTGTTCACGGTGGAGACGGCGCCATTGACCACTGAGAACGCGCCGAATTCCGCTGGGCCCACGATGCGCGCCAGCAGCCAGCGCTGCATGAAGCCGGCGAGCATGAAGGCCACCTTGGCGCCACCTATGAAAAGCGCGCCCCGCCCGGCAACGGCGGCGGCATCGGGGCGCAGGGGCGGCGCGGTGGTTGGCTGGGCTTGCGTGGGCTCTGCGGGCTCGGGCATACGTGGGTGGCGAGCTTACACGATTCCTTGCTAAGTCCAGCTACCCACCTATCAAGCCACGGCGAGGACGCGCCGATGTGCCCCTGGATATGATCCATCGAGGAGCCGGATTCGTGGGGTGCAAACGCTTGGGCGGTGCGGCGTTTATGGGGTTGGCTACGGCTGCCCTCTTTGGCGGCTTGGCGTGGGCGGATGGCGTGGCGAATGTGTTGGTCAACAAGACCATTGCGCCGGCCACCATCGCTCTCATCGATCCTGAGTCGGGAACGTCAACCGGTGGTGGCACGACCGATGTGCGCGTGGCGCCCGGCGACGTGATCATTTTTCGCTACGAAATGTTTCCGGCACCGCTGGGTCAGATCAGGGGCATCCAAGGCTACCTGACCGAATACGTGCCATCGAATACGCAGGTGGTGGGCGTTCGGTTCATCGACGCCAACGGCAACACTGTGTTTCCCAATGCGCCTGGAGCCGCTGTGAATGGCTGCGCGAGAGGATGCAACACCTATAGCGGCTTGCCTTCCGCCAATGGCACCGTGAACCTGAGCAACGGCTCCATTGCGCAGCTTTACGCTGACACCGGGATCTTCTACGCGCAGGCCGCAGGGAAAACCGCTCGCAACCCTAGCAACGCGTTCATCACGCTGTCCAATGGCATCGAGATGGCGCCTGAAGCCCGCAACGTACGCAACATCAAAGACGTCCTGGGCATCGACAAGAACGACAAGGTCTTCGCGCACAACCTTTGGGACTGGATTCAAGTGCGCGCGTTTGGCATTCAAAGCTCGGCCAGCGGAAACAGCGGCTGGGGCAATACGCCTTTCGGATACGGATCTCCGGTGGCCGGGCCGCAAACGTTTTATCAATTCGAGGCGTCTGAATCAGGCGGGGGGGTCGTGCAGTTCAACAACACGATAGGCCCTTGGAAACGCATTGTGTCCGCCGGAGCGCAAATTGGAATCGGCGCCGCCGTGAACACCGGCGGTACGCTTGCCCGCATGCACACGGATGTGCCGGCCAACTTGGCGGGATTTGCATTGTCGGCTGACACGCCTTTGCCCACCGATACCGTAGCGCTGCGCTTTGCAATGGGAGAATTGCGCGTGGGCGCCCCGGTGCGTGCCGAAGTGGCGCTGCGTGTGTTGGCCACGCCCCTAGACGGGCTGATGAACAAAGACGCCAACTGCGCCGAGGCGTTTGGTGGCGACACCTCTGCGGCCAGCGACACCGTACGTGGCAAAGACAATCCCTGGAGCCTTTATATTGGCACGCCCGCCTGCGTGTACCTAAATCTTCAGTACGAGCTGGCCGCCGACAAAACATTGGCTTCTACGGGCGACGTCATCACCTACACCCTCAAGGGCAAGAACCTTTCTTTGAACCCGCAAAACAACGTGAAGATGCGCTTGCGTTTTGATTCCACGGCATCTGCCTACGTGGCGGGATCGGCCAGTGGCAATCCAACGGTGCAAACCTGTGGGGGTATGAGTTGCCTGGTGTGGCCCACGCGCAATCTGGCGAGCGGGGAAGCCTACACACACACGGCGCGGTTCACCGCTGGCGGTGGTGGACACGTGACAAACGTGACCTTTGCCGATTACGAGTCCGACCAATTGCCGGCGCCCGGCTATACAACGCAAGCGTTCACCGTAATTCGTCCCATTTCTCTCATAAACATTGAGTTTGCCGACGCGGCAGCCGTTCAACCGGGCGGCGCCATCACCCTCAATGGCAGCGTTACCAATGCCGGCAGCGGCGCAGGTGATGTGAGCAGCTTAGCCTTTGCGTTGCCGCAAGGCTGGATCATCACCTCCGCCAGTTTGGGCGGCCAAAACCTGCCCTGCACGGGCGCCACTTGCAGCCCCACCAGCGTGAGATTTCAGGCCGGTGAAACGCGCAGCCTCACCGTGACCCTGCAGGTGCCTGCCAATGCCGCTGCGAGCCTCTACGACATCGATTTGCAAATGTGGGGTTCACAGAGCGGCTTTGGGGGCGCCTTCGAGTCCTATTTTGGCAACGCCGCGCTTGTGCCTGTGGGCACCGCAAGGTCCGCGCCGCCCACCCTGAACTGCCCCATTCCTGATGTCGCGTCCAGCGTCAGTGGAAGCACCACCGAAGCCGCGGGAAGCACGGTTCGGATTTATCTCAATGGCGTGCTCAAAGCGACAGGCGCCTCTACGGCCAGCGCGTTTTCGATCTCTGGCTTAGGAACGCTTTACGCGGGTCAGGACGTAACAGCCACTGTGCAGGCCACGGGCAAGCTTGAGAGCGCTCGTTCGGCCGGATGCGCAGTGTCAATGACACCCGCATGCCAAAACGGACGCGACGACGACAACGACGGACTCAAAGACTTCCCCGCGGACCCTGGCTGTAGCGGGCCCGACGATTCTTCGGAAGTCGACACCGTATATCAGTGCTCGGACGGCATCGACAACGACCTTGATGGTCTAACGGATTTTCCTGCCGATCCAAGCTGCCAAAGCGCAACGGATCCTCAAGAGTCTGGCCTACCCGCTTGCGGCAACGGCGTTGATGACGATGGCGATGGGTTGGTAGATTTTCCTTCGGATCCGGGCTGCGCTTCAGCAAGCGACCCCAATGAAATTGACCTGGCGGCGTGCCAAGATGGCGTTGACAATGACAGCGACGGTTTGACCGACTTCCCCAACGACCCGGGCTGTCACGCGGCAATCGACACCGATGAGCGGGGGCCCCAGATGTCGATGTTGGATGGTCAGCCCCGGATTCTGATCGCCTTTGACACCTCGGGCTCCATGAATTGGACCACCTGCGATTCGTCGTTTACAGGCGGCGATGGATCCTTGCAATGCGCAGGTAGCGACGTGGCCTGCAACGCCTGCAACGCCACAGGCTGCGGCAATGGCATCGCCGATGACAGCCGCCTGTTTAAGGTCAAAGCCGGAATCAGAGACGCCGTGCGCGCGTTCGGCGAGGTTGATTTTGGCTTGATGCGCTTTCACCAGCGCGCCGCGAGTTTCGCGTGCCCAGGCGGCAACGCCTCGCAAAAATCGGGCGGCTGGCAGGGCGCAGGGGCCGCGCCCTGTGAGGGTGGATTCGGTGGCGGCGATTTGTTGGTTTCGTTTGCGCGCGACAACCGCATGAGCATGCTGCGGTGGATCGATGGGCAAAGCAATTACCCCGGCACCCCTCCCGCGGGCATGGACGTAGAGTTGCGCGGCAGCGGCACCACACCACTGGGTGGCATATTGAATTCGGCCCGGACACAGCTGGCCGCTCTGCGTGACGCCGACACCCGCAAGGCCTGCCGGCCGTACCGTGTTGTGCTGGTGACCGATGGCGATGAAACCTGCGGGGGCAATCCTGTTGCCGAAGCAACCGCGCTAAAGAATGCGGGCATCTTGGTGCAGGTGATCGGCTTCGCGACGTCTGACGCTGCGATGGTGCAAAACCTAAACGCCATTGCTCAAGCGGGCGGCACCGGCAGCGCCATTATGGTGGACGACGCTGCACAGCTTTCTGCCGCTTTGGCCCAAACCGTGACCGCGTCGATCAAGGTTGAGCTCTGCAATGGGATTGACGACAACTGCAACGAGCTCATCGACGAGGACTTTCCCGACAAGAACGCCGCTTGTAGCAACGGGCAAGCTGGCATCTGTTCGCGCGCCGGCAAGTACATATGCAATCAAGCGCAAACCGGTTTGATCTGCGATGCCGGCGCTGGTCAAGGGGGAACCGAGATGTGTCCGCCCAACGGCAACGACGACGATTGCAATGGCGTTGTCGATGACATTCCTGGGGGCTGCGGCCAATGTCTGCCCGAGATCTGCAACGGCTTGGACGACGACTGCGATGGCCAAATTGACGAAGCTACGGATCTGTTCCCCTGTGTCGCGGGCGCGGGCGGCAGCTGTCCGCCGCCTTGCGGGTCAAACGTGGGTCAATGCGCCCCCGGCGTGCTGACCTGCGCCGCGGGCCAGCTTTCCTGCACCGGCGGCACCGCCGCGGGCACCGAAGTGTGCAACGGCAAAGACGACGACTGCAACGGCGTGATTGATGGTTTTGCACGCACCTGCTACCCGGCAGACACCGCGGGCTGCGACAGCGCGGCGCAAACCTGCCAAGGCATTTGTCGCTTGGGCCAACAACAGTGCCCACGGCTTGAAACCACAGCGGCAAGCAACGATTTCGGTGCCTGCGAAGGCGCAGTGACGCCCGAGAACGAGATCTGCAATGGCTTGGACGACGATTGCAACGGCATGGTGGATGACGGCATCGCCGGCAACTGCGACAACGTTTGCATCCCCAGCGCCGAGCTATGCAACGGCAAGGATGATGATTGCAACGGCGTGATCGACAACGCCCCCATGGGCGCAGGAGATCCTTGTGTAGAAGGGTTTGATCTGGCGCTTGCGGGCGTTGGCCAGTGCAAGGCCGGCGCGAAGGTGTGCGTGGCAGGCGCGTTTGTTTGCCGTGGCGCTATAGGCCCAAGCCCCGAAATCTGCGACGGCATCGACAACAACTGCGACGGCGCTCTTGACGTTGGGGCTGAATGCTTAGCCACGGGCGGGTTCGTATGCGCCTTGGGAAAATGTCAACCCGCATGTGGTGGTGGCGAGTTCGCCTGCCCGAGTGATCGGGTGTGCGCTCGCAGTGACACCGCGGCTGTGTGCCAGGGACCAGACCTGTCAGGATGCGCGTGCCTGCCCAACGCCTGCGTGGCCGCAAAATGCGATTCCCGAACCCAAACTTGTGAGCTGGAAAGCGCCACCAACGCCCGCTGCGCCGATCGTTGCCCCCCGGGCCGTTGCGTGGAAGGCTTGAGCTGCGATCCCGCCACCGGGCAGTGCCTTGATTGTCACCGCACCGGCTGTGCCAACGGACAGGTGTGCGTTGATCAACCAGGACGCTGTGTACAGAATCTCTGCGCCAACGTGACCTGCCCCGCGGGACAATTTTGTTCCCAGGGCGATTGCCTTGCTTTATGTGACACACGCAATTGTGGCGCGGGCGAAATCTGTTTGGGCGGCTCGTGCAAGGCATCTGATTGCGCAACACTGTCGTGTGGATCGGGAACAGTTTGCGACCCTGCCCAAGGGCAATGTGTACCCAATCTGTGCGTTTCAAACTGCGCGCAAGGCTTGGCGTGCGTGCCTGCCACCGGACAATGCACAACCAACGCGTGCCTGACCACCACCTGCCCGGCTTGCTCGGAATGCAGCTTGGCGTTTGATGGCACGCCCACTTGCAAGGCAACACCGGATTGTGGAACTCAGGTGTCCGTAAGCGCTAGCGGCAGTGGTTGTGCCTGCAACATGGGCGCGCAGCCCTCCTCGCCTCAAGCGTCGACAAGCTTGTTGCTGCTGGGAGTGGCCGCGTTCGCGCTCCAACGGCGGCGAAAACGAAACGCGCGGGCACAGGGAGGGGCACAATGAAGAATTCGCGAACGATGCGCGTTTTGGCGATCGCGTGTGTGTTGCTGATGGCCGCTTGTGAAGAGCGCTCGGCCACGGTGCTGGTGGTTGAAGCGGGCGCCATCACGCCGCCTGGCGATGGCGGCCCCTTCGTCCCCCCTGTGGACGGTGGTGGCACAGCCGGCATGCAGGGAACGGGTGGCACCGCGGGCACCGGGGGCACAACGCCCGATGCCCAAACACCCGCTGACGCTTGCAGCGCCAGCCTGGCCGATGATCCTGCCAACTGTGGCGCATGTGGCTCGGTGTGCAGTTTCCCCAACGCCCTGCCCCTTTGTGCCGCCAGCGTTTGTGCGCGCGGAGATTGTTTGCCCGGCTTTGTTGACCTGGACAACCTTCCTGAGACGGGATGCGAGTATCAGTGCACCGCCAGCAATGGCGGCGCCGAAGTGTGCGATGGCAAAGACAACAATTGCAACGGCTTGACCGACGAAGGCACAGATCTCAACAACGATGTGAACAACTGTGGCGGCTGCGGCATCGCTTGCACCTTCTTAAACGCAACGGCATCGTGCAGCGACAAAATGTGCGTTCGTGGCGCTTGCACTGCGGGCTTCGAAGACGCCAATGGCGTGGCCGCCGATGGCTGTGAATGCGCCAAGAGCAACGGCGGCGTGGAAATCTGCGATGGCTTCGACAACGACTGCAATGGCATGGTGGACGATGTGCCCGGCATAGGCGCAAGCGACGACCCAAGGCACTGCGGTGCTTGCAACGCCAACTGCTTGGCGCTGAGCAACGCCACCGGTACATGTGTGCAAGGCGGCTGCAGCGTGCTGGCGTGCGCGTTCGGGTTTGCCAACGCCGATGGCAAATCAGAAAACGGTTGTGAACTCGCTTGCCCGGGTGGCTTTTTGGGGGCGGCTGAGGTTTGTGATGGCATAGACAATGACTGCGATGGAAAGGTCGACGCTGCCGACGACAGCCTTGTAGCGGTAATAAACTTCTGTCAGCAAAAAGGCGAGTGTGCGGGCGCCGCGCCCGAGTGCAAGAACGGCGGATGGGTTTGCAATTACGGCAGCCATGTGGAGTTGACCGCGCCGAACCAAATCGTGAGCAATGAAACCCGCTGTGATGGCAAAGACAATGACTGCGACGGCTGTATCGACGAAACTTTCCCGCAAGTGGGTTTGAAACCTTCAGCCGCTGGCGGATCGTGCACGGCCACCCCCGCGATTGCCTGCGCCGATGACAAGCAGGGCGTGTGCCAAGGCAAAGGCAAGTTTGTCTGCAGCGCCGGCGGGCAAGGTGTGACCTGCCTGGTGGATCAGCCGGGAGCCGCCCCCGCCGCCGAACAATGCAACGGCAAAGACGACAACTGCGATGGCATCGTGGACAACGCAGGCGCTGAGGACGCCGCGCGGGTCAAAGACGCAATGGTGGCCATCTCGGGCGGCCCGATCATGAGCACGGTTTACATGGATGCCTTCGAGGCGTCTCGACCAGATGCTGACGCAACAAAGCCTGGCAATTCCACCGCCCGCGCATGCTCCAAACCTGCCGCGCTGCCATGGACAAATGTTACGGCCGCTGAGGCCGCAGCCGCTTGCGCCGCCGCTGGCAAGCGCCTGTGCAGCGAACAAGAGTGGCAACGTGCCTGCGAAACCTCTGCCGCGCAGGCCTGCACATGGTCGTTCGCCACCGCCTGCACCACGAGCGCCAACAACACATGCAACGTTTATGAACGGGGCGTGGGCGCCGCCATGTCTACGGGCGCATCGGCCACCTGCCACGCCAACTGGGGGGCCAACGCGCAGATCTTCGACCTCACGGGCAACGTGCGGGAGTGGACACAAGCGCGAACCGCCGGGGTGAACCCTTTGCGGGGCGGCAGCTACGACACCGTGCTGGAAGGGGCCACCTGCCAGTTCTCCTTCCTGGCGGTGGGCGACGACTTCCGATTTGGCAACAGCGGCTTTCGCTGTTGCTCGAACACGGCGCCCTAAGGCAGGCGTTGCCACAACTCAAGGTGGGCGGAGAAGCCGCCCACATCAACCGGCAATTGCCGCTGGCGCACAAGACCCGCTTGTGACAGCACCCGCGCGGTGGTGTGCACACGCGGGGTGATTAACACCACGCGGCCGCGCGGCGCCAACAGCGTCACGGCATGGCCTAGAACTTCTTCTAACAACGTCTCCACCCCGCCTTGCACGGGCACGCGTTGCCCAAACGGTGGGTTCGTCAGCACCAAATCTAGCTTGGTGGGTGGCGAAAACGTGCGTGCGTCTTGCTCGATGATTTGTGCCTCAACGCCTGCGGCCTGCAGATTCTCACGTGCGGCGGCCACCGCCTGAGGATCCACGTCGGTGCCCCACAACTCGCCATAGCGACCCGCAAGACCGCGTTCAATCAACTCCATGCCCGTTCCCGCAAACGGATCCCACACCACATCGGCAGGCTTCACCCCGGCCACCCGCACAAGCGCGGCGGCGATGGTGGGATGAGACGAAGCGGGCATCGTTTGTTTGCGGTAGTTGAAGCGCGGATCGTCAAGCCGCTTCGGCCATAGTTCCACGAAGGTGCGCCTGCCCGATTTGCCCTCGCTCTCGCTCACCACAACCTCCCACGGCGCTTGCGTGGCATCGTTGATCAACCAGGGCACCGCCGCCTCGACCCGCGCGGCCACGGCTTCGGTATGAGGTTTGCGATGTCCACGGGCGGCCCACGCCAACCGGTAGCGCACGGGGCCTTGGGTTAATGCACGCAGCAACCGTTGCGTGGCGGGCGAAGTCAGCGCGTGGACCACGGCGTCCACAGCCAGCATGCCGCTGGGGGTGGGCACAGGAAAGCCCAAGTGCAAAAACGTGCGCGCGGAAAACAATGGCGCCATCGGGCCTTGCCAAACAACCCGCACACGCCCCCGCCCCACCTCGCGCGCCGATTCCACAAGCGCCGAGACGCCAGCAAGCTCTTCAAGCAGCAAGGGCTCAAGCCCAGCGCGCACGTGCAACAACACCGGCGTGGGTTCCGGCACCTCCGCCCGCAGATCCACCCGTGACGGAAGCTGCCGGGCCGCGCGCTGCTTGATCCGCACCCGCGCTGTGGCCAGACGTTTTCCGTCGAGTCCCTCCGTGCCAAGGGCGTCGGCCAGCGTGCCCAGCGCGGATGCGCTTGCCAACCGCCCCAGGGCTTCGGCGAAGGCACGCCGATCGGCCGCGTCACGGCTGTGGGTCATGACGCGCGTGAGCGCCGCTTCCGTCTCGCGCGCTTGTTCTGGCGATAGATCAACCAACTTGCCCAGATGCGAGGCCGCGCGACGGCGGGTTGCCCCATCATGATCGGTCAACAAACTTTGAAGCCACGACACTTGCGCGTCGACCTTCGCGATGACGTCCACCAACCGCGCGCGTAAAGGCGGCGTGGCCGTTGCAAACATGGCCTGCGCGGACGCCAATGCCGGTGGCCCCAAACGCACCAACGCACGCACGGCGCTTTTGCCCACGTCTCGATCGGAATCCGCGGCAAGAACAAGCAGCCCTTCAAGGTCGCGCACGGACGGCGTGAAGCCACGCCCCATGATTCGTTCACGCAATTCCTCCGGTGCACGCGACACGGGCCGCAGAATGCCGTACGCGGGTGGGCCTGTCACGGCACGGATTCATCTTTCCATACCAGCCGGGCTCCTCAAGGCCGGTGCATTTGAGGCAACGCCAACAATCCCGTCAATCGCTCGATCAGAGTTTGGGTTTGATCGGGCGACAGCTGAACATGGGCCGTTACTTGCGGCCCCTCCGCCACCACACGCACGCCCTGCAACCAGGGCCCCAAGCCCAACAACAACACCTGCGGGCTTTGCCGCGCCTCCAGGGCAAAACGTTGCAGCTGTGACGCCAAGCTGGCCGCATGTTCGGCGGTGGACAATTCCGCTCGCCCCAAAATACCAAGGCCGTTTTCAAGGCTTAGAGAGATGGTGACACGCGACACCGTGGACGCCGCCTCAAACCGCGCGTCCGCCGCCAACTGCGTGCGCACGGCGCTGGGCACGATCGAGGCCAGCCACGCGGCGTGCCCCAAACCCGCGCGACGGCACAAGTTTGAAAACTCTTCGGCACCCGCGGCGCTGGCCTTCCAAGGTTGCGATGCCAACGCGGCCAAACTTTGGCCCCACGGGCCACCACCCAAGACGAACACATCCTTACCAACGAAAAAACCCGTCTGCCGCACAGGCGACGTATGCGCGACCCAGGCACGTTGACCGGCCAGCTCCGCTTGTGTGATGGCAATGCCCGAAAGGCTTGCTTGATCTCGCGCGAACGCCACAAGCCGCCGCTCGTCAAAATTCTCGCCGTAGATCACGATGGCGAATTGCCCCGCTTCGCGGGCGTTTTCGGGGAAGGCCACCACCAATCGCTGAATGTCCCGCAGCGGGTCCCAGCCCGTACGGGCGCTGATGGTGTCCAGCAGCTTGTGATGTTGCAGCGCCCGTTCACCCTGGCCCATCAGCACCGCCCACAACGATGACTGCCGCAGTTGGCGCACATCAAAAGAAATCACGGTCTGGGTTTGCTTTGGCAGCAGCAAAAGCGCTGGATCCACCTGATCTGGAGCTGGTTTTTGGCAGCCCTGGCACCCTGCGGTCAGCACAGCCGCCCACAAAAGCACAAGAGCCGCACAAGCACGGCAAAACGGGAGACCCATAGCAGCCACCAGATTACCAGAGCCAGCCGCGTCGTCGCGGCTCAATCACCCGCGCTTGCGTGGCGGGCGTTGCTATAGTGCGCGCTTCATGCCGTGGCAAAGGATGCGCTTCAAGGACCAAGTTGTTTGGGTTAACACCAACGACCATGGCGCGCCGGTGCTGGACGATGAGGGGCGCGCCGAAATGAAGTACCGCGAGGAAGATCGGAAGGTCTATCGCGCTTCACCGCGCAATCTCGTGCCGCTAGCTCCCGGCGAGGTGATTGCCGAGGCGGCGCCCAAGCGCAAAGCCAGCACCGAACCCGGACGCGACAAAACGCGGATTGGGTCAACCGACCACTTGATAGGCAAACCGCTGGCCAACGCCGTGCAAATCTGGACCGATGGCGCCTGCACCGGCAACCCGGGGCCCATGGGCATTGGCATGGTGGTGGTGGCGCGCAACAAGCGGGTTGAACGCGGCGAGTACTTGGGCCTGGGCACCAACAACATCGCCGAGCTGACGGCCATCGTGCGTGGCATCGAGATGGCCATGAAGTTGGGCTTCGATCCGCAAACACCACTGGCGGTGCACACCGATTCCGCTTACGCCATTGGCGTTCTGGCGCAGCAATGGAAAGCCAAGGATAATCTGGAGCTCATCGCGCAGTTGCGCGAGACGCTGGGCGGGCACCCCAACCTCCGCTTCGTCAAGGTTGAGGCGCATGCAGGCATAGCGGACAACGAACGCTGCGATGAGCTGGCGCGGATGGCCATCAAGCTGCAGGCGCGGGTTTGAATCCACGCGCTTCAGCCGATTTTGTCCATAAACGCCAAGTGTGACTTAGGCTTCTTGCAGGGGGCGCCGGGGCGGATCGTCCAGCGCGATGAGCGCAAAGTCTATATGGCCTCTGGTAGTCTGCTTGCCATGGCCCCGCCCTCTATCACGAAGATTTGCCTCGCCCTCGCGCTCACACAAGCCCTGGGCCAAACGGCCAGCTTCGCGCAAACGGCCGGAAAACAAGCCGAACGGCTTCAGTATCACCCGATTCGCGTTGACCGGCAGGGAATGATCTTGCCGTGGCAGCATGATGATCCCGCCCGCGCGTTCGACAGCGTGATTCGGCTCACCTGGAAATTTTGGGACACCATGGCCGCGGACTACAACGGTCTGCCCTACCACATGAACCATCAGGTTTGGCGGCCGTTGGCTGATGATCACCGGGGCATCGGGGGCGATCAGATCCAGATGGCCTTGTCATCGTGGACCTTGCTGTATCAGTACCTGGGCAACGAAAGCCACGATGGCCAAACGCTTCCTCGCTACGGCCGCGTGGTTGAAAACATGCGCTTCATGGCCGACTGGTACATTCAGCACGGTTTTTCCGGGCCCAAAGCGAAATGGGCCAACATTCCCTACCCCTACAACACGCTGGTGTATTCGGGCGATTATGACGGCGACATGATTCTGGGCGAGGGTTATACGCAACCTGACAAAGCCGGTTCGTTGGGGTGGGAGCTTCTGGCTCTGTACAAAATCACCGAGATTCCGCGCTACCTGCAAACGGCCATTGCGATCGCCAACACCCTTGCCGCACGAACGAAGCCAGGCGACGGCAACAATTCACCCATGCCGTTTAAGGTTCACGCCGTCACCGGCCAAGTGGGCAAGCTTTTCAACAAAGACGGAGAAGCGCGATCTTCGTACACCAGCAACTGGGCGCCAACCTTGCGTTTGTTCGCTGAATTGAGCCGCATGAAGCTGGGCAATCCGGCGGCGTACAAGCGCGCCTCTGGCACCATCATGAAGTGGATGAAAGCGTACCCGCTCAAGACCAACAAATGGGGGCCGTTCTTTGAGGACATCGACGGCTGGTCAGACACCCAGATCAACGCCATCACGTTTGCTGAGTACATGATGGACAACCTGGAATTGTTTCCCAACTGGCGCGCTGAGGTTCAGGGCATCTTTGACTGGGTTCATAAGGAGCTGGCCAATGACAAGTGGAAGCGCTACGGCGTTGTCGCCATCAACGAACAAACGGCGTTCCGCGTGCCCGGCAACAGCCACACAATCCGACAAGCGTCGGCGGAGTTGCGGTTTGCGGAGCTTACCGGCGACGTGGCTCGCAAGGCTGAGAACGTGCGACGCTTGTCATGGGCCACATACATGGTTGATGTGGATGGCAAGAACCGTTATCTACAAGATGACGTTTGGATGACCGACGGCTACGGCGACTTTGTGCGCCACTATCTACGCGCGATGGCGGCATCCCCCGATTTGGTTCCGGCCGATCAGGATCACATTCTTCGAAGCACCAGCGTGGTGAGCCGCATCCGATACGAGCCGCACCAGATCCAGTACCGCACGTTCGAGGCGCCGGCCACGGAGGTGATCCACCTGGCGGCCAGACCGAAGGCGGTTAGCGCCGGTGATGGCCAAGACGTGGCCCTCCAAGAAGTGGCAGACCTGCACAAGGCCGAAGGGTGGACCTGGCAACCCATGGACGGCAAACGCGGCCTTCTGCGCGTACGTCACAACAATAAGTTGAACGTCACAATCAAGAAGTAAGCGCCCCTAGGCGCGGCCGTTGGCGCGCAGGTCCTCCGCGCTTCGTGCGGGGACCGCCAGCACGCGACCTTCGCGGCGAGACCTTTCCAGGGTGTCGCGCAAAAGCGTGTTTTCGGCCTTCACGGCGTCGAGCTGCAGTTCCAACTCGGCCAAACGTTGGATTAAAGCCGCCCGCGGCGAAAGGCGCCCCGTCCCTTGCAGCGCTTCGAGCTGGCGCTTCCACCGAAACAGAAGGCTAACCGACAAGGCGTAACGCCGGCCCACCGACGAAATGCTTTCGCCGGGGGCGGACGCCTCGTCCAATATGGAGCGTTTTTCGGTGTTGCTGAAACGGCGTCGACGGCCGGCGCGCGGCTGGGGAACTTCAACAGACGTGGTGGCTTGAACAGCTTCCATAATCTCTCCCGTAGGCAAATCTCAACACCCTTGAGATGACATCACAGAGCATAGCAAAAAATACCACGTCACTCCACAATCAGCACAGGGTTACCATCGCTTTTTAGCATAGGCCTAAAAGCCTAGTACACAAGATTCTGAACCTACGGGCGCGGCCAAACGGCCACGAAGCTCGCCGAAGGGCCCGCGGGGGGCGTGCTTTGCAGGGCGCGCTGCGTTACCATTGGGCCCGTGGCCGCCGCGATTGCTGACTGCGAGGCGCCCCACACGGCGCGTTCAGGTCCGAGCGCCACACCCAGAAGTGACGCCGAGCCTCCTTGTGCCCACGTGGTCCAAACGGTGCTTGAGGCCAACGAAGGTGGCAACAGCACGGCGAAGGCATCGAGCCCCTCGACCGCAGGGATGATGGCTTGCCCCGCAACCTGCATGTCGTTGGGCTGTGGCCCGCAGCACGCCTGTTGTCCTCCCACAAGCACGTATCCCCGCTCATCAGCGGCGATCGCCTGCGCAAATGTATCGACACCTTTCGCATTTGCAGTTCCATCAGGGTCACGTGCGAGTAGGTACTGTGATGTTTCGAGCATTCCTGTAACGGGATCGAACTTTCCTACAAAACTAACGAACCGGTTAGTGTTGAAGGGGGTGTGGAAGGCACTGCCACCCACAATGGGCGCGCGCTGTGACAGGTCGCGCGGCAAGAAGCCGTGAACCGTGTTGCCACCATGACTTTCGCCCAAGTAATAAAGGCGCCCATCGGCACCCGTCGTCACACGGAGCCCGCGGGTGCTGGCCCCCAATTGATGCTGGGCAAGGAGGGTGCTGGACCAACCATAGTTTTGCCATCGAACGCTGCCGTCGAAATTGTGGCCGTCGAAGAGGGGCGTCTGACTTGCCCCTGCGGGCAGGGCTCCCACCACGATCACGGTGCCACTGGGCGTGTGGATGGCCACGTCCGAAACCGTGCCCCCGCTACGGGCCGAAAATTCAGCCAAACGTTGCCCTTGGTCATTGAGCACCACAACGCGCCCCGAACTGGTTTGCACCGCGGCCACGCTGCCATCCGCGCCCACGCCCAGGCGATCGGCGGCAAAATCGAAGCGCCAAAGCAAACGGTTGGCATCCGACGAAAGCGCCGCCACACCGAACGGTGCCCCCGCTACATAAATCGTTCCTGTTGAAGCAGCCAACTCAAGGTCAAACAGGGCTGCCCCCAAACGGGTTTCCGAAACTGCCTTCGTTCCAGAAGAATTCAGCCGGTAAATGACGCCTTCACCGCCAGCGATCAGCTCGCGTCTGACGTCCGCCGACAAGCCAGCGTTGACCGTGGCGTGCGTGGCCACAATCACGGCGCCATCTCGCCCCACGGCAACGCCACCACCCTGGATGGTTGCGCCGGTGAGGTACGTGGCCGCACAGACTTGCAGGTTTGGCCCCGGCGCAAACGTGCCACATGTTGAGGCGGGCAAGGAAGCGCTTCCCAAAGTGTGGGACGCTTCGCAGGCCGCAAAGCAAATCAGGGGCAGCAACACCCCGAATGAAAATGCGTACCGGGTCAGCAACCGCTTGAGCATACCAGCCCGCGCACGATGGCAGCGGCTTTAACCCGAGCCCAGCGCGCGCCTCACGGGAGTTGCAAAACGGCCCCGCGGAAATCGCTGCAGGTACAGTTGCAGATCCTTGCGGGCCTGTTCGCGATCGCCGCGGCTCAGGTGACAGGCGGCGCGGCCATACAAAGCCCGCTCCGCAGCAACACCTGTTTGAACACGCGCCAACGCCTCAGAAAAATCAAGCTGGGCTGCTTCGCACCGGGTGGCTTGGGCGCGCAGTTCGCCCCGCAGGACCAACATCTCGGTGTCGCGCGCGCTGGCCGAAAACCGAAGCCGATCCAAGAGCCCAAGCGCCTCGGTGTTTTGATGTGTGGCCAAAAAAGCTTCGACCCGCACGCGGTTAACTTCCGGGCCAAGCTGCCCGTCGGGAAACCGCTGTTCGTACGCCTTTAACGCTGACAACGCTTTGTGGGCGTTGCGGTTTGTTCGCAAATCCGCCAGCGCCCCTGCCAAAAATTGCGATTCTTCTGCAAGCATTGATGGCTCCGCGCGAACGGGAGCGGGTACGGCAACCTGCGCCTTGCGGGCCAGCGCGCGGGGGGCCACAGGCCGTTCGGAAACCACGGCAGGCGAAACCACGGCAGGCAGGTCGGGCACATCTGGGGCCAACGTGGGCGCTGCGGGTTTGGCAGCCGTTTCCAAGCCACCAACCGCGCTCAGCGCAGCCCCCGAACCTCGGCGCCGCTTGAGTGCAGGGTCTTTGATCGCAATCTCAAAATCGCCCGAAAGCCATCGCCAACTCAACCCTCCCCCCACCGCCACGCCACTCATCGCCAGACTTGCCAACGCCACCCACGCCAAACGCCGTCGAGGCCGCGCGAACCCCTTGGCTCGCACACGAGCGGCCACGCGCAGCCGTAATCGCGGCGACAGTTCAGCTGGTGGGGGCACCAGATCAAGCAACCGTTGGGCCTGCGCCAAACGAACATCCGCGTGTGCATCCAGCTGTCGCAACCGCGCTCCCAAAATTGAATCAGGCAATTCTTCGCTCATCCCGCCTTCCCCCCATAGGTCTCGTGCCAATTTTTTGCGGCCACACCCAAAATTGTTAAGCGCTCCAGAAACTGGGCCCGCGCGCGCATCAAGTGAACGCGCAACGTGGAAGCGTTGCGACCAGTCAGCGCGCAAATTTCGGCCCCTGATAAACCCTCAATTTCGAACAAGATGAACACCTCGCGGTACTTATCGGCCAGCCCGTCAAGCGCCTTGTAAACGGTTCGTGCGGCCTCGTGCCGTTCAAGATCTTCCACCGGCGTGGGGCGCGAAGGCTGCTCTGGCTGCGTTTGGGCCGCGCCCAAGAACAGGCGGCGCACCCGCTCGTTGCGCCGACGATGGCGCACAACATTCTTGGTGATCCCAAACAACCAAGTGGTGGCTTGGGCATGGCCGCGAAACCGCCCCATTTGACGGTGGGCTATCATGAACACCTCCTGAACCACATCTTCGGGTTCAAGGGTGGGTCCACAAAGACGCCCTGCCCAGCGCGCGACTTTTGCGGCATGGGCGCGATACAGATCCTCCACAGAAAGCGGCTCCGTTTCGGAGAAATTCTGCGGCACGCCCCAAGGGGGATTTTGCGAGGACGCATGGGGATTGTCTTTTGTCACACCACGTACGTCCTATTTGTGGCGCCAGGGGGCACAATGTTTCAGCGTAAGTGGCAGCGCAGACCGATGCCCGCCAAAAACTCGAAATGTGACAGTTGGCTGCGGGCGTCAGAGGCATCAACGCGCAGGCTGCGGGCTACGGGATAACCCATAACAGCAGCGGTGACAAAGGGTTGCCATTGCTGCCACCGGGGCCCCGCACGCAGCTGCATCACCGCGAACGGGTCCCACGCGGTGTCAGCTTGATTCATGGGCAGCTCCCGCCCCGACAGGCGCAAATAGCTAAGCCCCAATCCCAGCTGCGCGTCGCCCGTCCACCTCCCCACCTGCGACAGCCACCCCCAACCCACACTGGCCCCCGACCGCTGCCAAACGGCCTCGCCCGAGCCCAAAGACAACGCGCGAGCGCTGGAGGCGTAGATGGCAAAAGTCCATTGAGCGCCCCCGTCGGCTCCGGCGCGGCCCACCTCCAGTTGACCGCCCCACCCCAAGCGCGCATTGGCGCTGGCGCCCAAAGCGGCGCCTGCCAAAGTCCATATCGGTTTCGGCTCCAAGACTGGCAAGGGCGGTGGCGGAGGCGCCAGGTCGCGCAAGGCCAGTTCGTTGTCGCCCCGAACTTCGGCATCCCAAGTGCCCACAATCACCGCCGCGGCCGCCGCCAAATCGTCGCAACCCGAGCCTGGTGCCAAGACTCGTTCAGCCAACACCTGCCCCTCCGCGCTCGTGAGCTGCAGGCGAACGCCCTCGCCGGTTATGTCAACGGCCGCCACGGGCTCGTGCACGCCGCGCGGGCTTGTGGGCACCCCCAAAGCCTGCGCCCGGGCGGCCACCTCGCTGGGCAAGGGACAGGCCGAGCTTCCTGACACAGCAAGCGCCCAGGTGGACGCAAGAGCGGTGCACAGGAACAACATGCGCCTATTTAACGTAAATTCGGGCGTTAGGTCGACCGCTTACGCAATTGATCAGCGCTCGAGCGGCCTAATTTTGCGCAACATCTGTTTGGCCAGCTCCACGTTGCGCAGGCTATCGATGGCCACCGCGGCGAAAATGATGCCCGCTGTGATGAGGGGGTATAGGTAGGGATCAACGTTGAGAATCACCAAGCCGGTTTCAACCGTTTGAATCAAAATGGCGCCCATCACGGTGCCAGGAAACACTTGCCCCCGGCCGCCGAACAAGCTTGTGCCGCCCAAAACGGCGGCGGCAATGATTGCCAACTCTCGCTGGTTCCCCATCGAGGGAGACACCACGCCCACGCGCGCGATGGTCACAAATCCCGCGATGCCAGCGCATAAGGCGCTGATCAGCAAGGTGGCGGCGCATATGCGTTGCACGGGCAAACCCGCTTTGCGCGCGCCTTCTTGATCTTGCCCTATGGCATACACCTGCCGGCCAAAGGGCGTGTGCGCCAGCGTGTAATGGGCAACGCCCGCCACCACCACGGCCACCAGCAAAGGCAAGGGCACACCCAGCACGCTGGCCGAGCCAACCGCCAAGATCGACTCGGGCAAATTCATGGCCCGGGTTTGCGTGATGAACAAACCCAAACCGCGACCGATGTAGAGCGTGGCCAAGGTGACCACGAAGGCCATCACGCGCAACTTCACCACCACAAACGCATTGACCGCTCCAAAGAGCAAAGCCACCGCCAAAGCGGCCAGGGCCGCCAGCCAAGGCGAATGACCGTCCATCACCAGCTTGCCCGCAGGCACGGCCGCCAAAAACATGATGGAGCCCACCGAAAGATCGATGTTGGCCGTGAGCAAAACAAACGTGAGGCCCACCGCGCCCACCACCAGGACGGACGCCTGAACCAAAATGTTCAGAAGGTTGTCGAACGCCAAAAACCGCGGCGCGAACAAGCCAAACACCACAAACACCACGGCAAACAAAACCAATGAGGTTTGCGCCAGCAGCAAGGCGCCTAGACGTGCGCCCACGCTGGGACTTGTGGGCACAAGCTCAACGGTGGTCATGCCATGCCTCCCCCGAAGGCCAATCGCAAGATGGCCTCGCGTGCAAAGTTGGCCTTATCAACCACCCCGGCCACCTCCCCTTTGTGCATCACCAAAATGCGATCACACATGCCAATCAGCTCTTCGAGCTCTGATGAAATCATCAACACGCCCGCCCCGCGGCCCACGAGTTCATTGATCAAACCATAAATCTCCGATTTTGCGCCCACGTCGATGCCACGCGTGGGCTCGTCCAAAATGAACACCGATGGCTCGGTAAGCAACCATTTGGCGAGCACTACCTTTTGTTGGTTGCCGCCCGAAAGCGTCTTGACGGCGCCGCCCGCAAGCTTTGCCTCCGCGATGCCCACGCCACGAGCCACCGCATCCACGCGCGCCGAAAGCGCCGCGGCGTTCACCGCACCTGTAGACCCAACGAAGCGGCGCAGAGATGCCAAGCCTACGTTCTCGCGCACATCGGCTTCCATCAGCAACCCCTCCTCGCGCCGACTTTCGGTCAAAAACGCCATGCCGCGCGCAATGCTTTGCTGCGGGGTGCGCGTGGCGTAGGGCTTGCCGTTCAACACCACCTCGCCGGCCGACGCTGGATCCAGGCCAAACAGGATGCGGGCCATTTCCGATCGACCTGATCCCATAAGGCCAGCCACCCCCAAAACCTCGCCCTTTCTCAGCGAAAGGCTCACGTTTTTGATGACCCCTGGCTGGCTTAAGCTTTTCACCTCCAGCACGGATTCGGGCAGTGGATGCGTGGTGCGTTCGGGGAACAGCTGCTGCAGTTGCCGCCCCACCATCAGTGACACCATGCGATCCATGCTGAATTCCTGGCGCGGGCCTTGAGCCACCACTTCGCCGTCGCGCAGCACCACAAGGTCTTCGCACAATCGCATCACGTCTTGAAGCGCATGCGAGATGTACACGACAGAGCGCCCCTCAGACTTCAGCGTCTCGATCAAAGCAAACAAACGTTCGCATTCGCGCGTGGTCAGCGACGTGGTGGGCTCGTCGAAGATCACCACTTTGGCATCGAACGCCAACGCTTTGGCAATCTCAACCAATTGCCGCTCTCCTGGCGACAGCGATTCAACCCGCGCGTGAGGGGCCACCGGCAGCTGCACGGCCTCAAGCAAGGCGCGCGTGCGCTCTGCGATCGCCTTCTTGTCGATCGAGGGCACAAATGGCAACCATGACTTGCGCGGAAACGCCGTAAGAAAGATGTTTTCGGCAACGCTCAGGTTCGCAAACAGATTGAGTTCTTGATGAATGAAGGCAATGCCACGGGCCCGCGCGTCCATGGGACTGCGAGGCGCAAACGGCTGCCCTGCCACCATCAAGCGCCCCCCATCCGGCTGAAGCACCCCCCCCAAGATGTTCATCAAGGTGGATTTGCCAGCGCCGTTTTCTCCCACCAAACCCAGTGCATGTCCGGGCTTAAGCGAAAAGCTCACGCCTTTGAGAACGGGAACCCCAAAGAAGCTTTTGGTGATGTCTTGGTACTGCAGCGCTTCGGTTGTCATGAATCCCAACTCCCGCGCGTTAAGTCGTGCGAACCATACGGCGCATGCGCATGGCATCGAAAAGCGCCGCAAACAAAATCACGGTGCCCTTGGCCATCAACACCGTGAAGCTGGAAAAACCCAAAATGTTGAGGCTGTTGTCGATCAAAGTGATGAACAACACCCCGTAGACCGCGCCCGCAATTCGGCCTTTGCCGCCAAACAAGCTTACGCCCCCGATAACGGCGGCGCCGATGACGTCCAAAAAGATGCGCTGCCCCAGCACGGGTGATCCGGTCTCCAGGCGCCCCGTGTACAGCAGCGCCGCCACGGCCGCACACAGACCACACAGCACATACGCTGTCACCACCGTGGCAGACACGGGTACGCCCGAAACGCGCGCGGCTTTCACGTTGCGACCAACAGCAAACAGCCAGCGGCCATACATTGTACGCGTGAGCGCGCGGTGCGCGACCCACGCGAGCGGGGCAACCACAAACAGAGCGTAAGGCACAAAGCCCACCCCTTCTTGCGACAGCACGGCCAAGGCCTCGGGCAAGCCCGGGATGCCGTTGCTGCGTGTCAGCCAAATGGCAGCGCCCGAAACGAACATCATGGTGGCCAAAGTCACCATAAACGGCGGCATGGAGAGACGCGTGATGGCCAACCCATTAACCAAGCCCACACCGCCACCCACGAGCAGCATGATTGCGGCGCCCAACAACAGCGCCGGCACGCCTGACAATCCTAAAGCAGGCGTCACCATGCCCATTGCGCCTGCAACGGAAGCCAAAGCGATCGTGGAGGTGACCGATAGATCAATTCCCCCGGTAACAAGCACAAAAGTTTGGCCCAAAACCACAGCCAACAGCGGCAGCATGTTTGAAAGGATCAGCTGCAAGTTCTCGGGGTTGGCCAAAGCAGGCGCCACGGGAAGCAGCGCCAAAAAGTACAGCACCGCCAATACCAGCACACCTTCGTCCGCCGCCAGCAAGCGCTGGGCGCGCGCACGCCAAACACCAGGCGCTCGTGCCGTCTTCGAAGCGGAGGGAGATTGTATTCCTGAATTCACGCCCCCCGATGATACACCGGGTGCCGGCGCCAAAAGCGATCCATCCGACATCACAAATCCTTATGTTGAGGCGTTAAGCGATGGCTTAGCTTGCAGGCTTGGCTGTCTTTTGCTTCGCGATGGCGGCACCCCACATGCGGTCGCCTTGCTGGCTCAGGTTCTCTTGATGAACCACCAAGCCGGGATCGGTTACCACGGCCCTCACCGGCTTGCCCGCCCGCGCGTCCAAGATAGCCTGCACCGCCAATTGGCTTTGGTAATAGGCGTCTTGCACCCCATCGGCGTCAAGGTAGCCAGCTTTCAGCAATTCATAGGCCGTGGCGTCTCCGTCAAAAGCTCCGAGAATGACATGCTGTTTTTCGCCCACCTTCGCCCATTTGCCCGCGGCCTTGAGCGCCGACATGATTGAGGGCAATAGAAAATCTGAGGAGGTAAACAAGAAGCTGATGTTGGGGTGCGCCTGCAAACTGTTCGTCACGCCGGCCAGGGCTTTTTCTTGATTCCATTCAGATGGAACGCGGCTCACCACGTCCACCACATCATCACAGCCCTCCACCGCTTTGGCAAAGCCATCGCGACGGCCAATGGCATTGATGTCGCCTAGATCTCCCATGATGAGCAAGGCTTCATGCTTTTTGCCCGCGGGGGGCGGCACTTTGCGCGCCAAAGCGCACATATAATCCACCGTGTTCTTGGTGATGCTGAAGTTGTCCACGCCAACGGTCACTGACTTGGTTTTGCTGGGCGCTGGGGGCCTGTTGTAAATCACGATCGGAATGCCCGCGCGGTTGGCGGCTTTGATCATGGGAATCACCGTGTGGGAGTCTTTGGGCGCCACGATGATGCCATCCACCCGCCGGGCCACGAAGCTCTTGACTTGTTCCAGCTGTCGGTTGGCGTCGCCATCCGAAATCGCCTCCAGCATGCGGATGTTCCGGCTCTCGAGCTCTGCCTTCATGATGTCAAAGCTGGCCACCCAGTATTCGGTTTGCAAGGTCTCGAAGGCAACGCCCACAGTGAGTCGGCCGTCCGGTTTTTGACATCCGGGCATAGCCACCATGGGCGCAAGCCCAATCACCGAAACCAGGGCTCGCGCCCACCCGGCGCGCCACCCCCGCATGCATTTGCACATCTAATACTTATGTCTCTGGCGTGGTGATGTTGTCAACAGAGCGCCTGATGTTCTCTGGATTGAACACCTGCTCTTTCCAGTCAGGTTTGAAGATGACGCTCTTGGCGTTCTGGACCGCTTTGGTGGCGGCGTCAGAGAATGGCGCTTTGATTTCGCCGAACACAATTGCAAGCTCAATGTTGATGTGTCCAAGCAAGAACGCACGTGCGGCGTCGGCCGGCACGCCTCGCGCAATGGCTTCATCCATGGCTTCTTTCATGGCCACCACCATCGTGGCCGCGCTGGTCTCCGAAAGCGCAGGTTCAAGGATCGCCATTTGCTCGATGGTCACGCGGAAGGCTTTCATTACGGGCGCGTACATCTCGCAGGCTATCTTTTCGCCGCGGGCGTAATGCGCCTCTGGGCCTTGAATGAGGGCGCAGACCACGTTTTGTTTGGCCTTGATGCCACCGAAGAAGTCTTTGCGTGCTTCGGGATCGGTTTCATCGTTGAACACCGGTGGGTGGCAAGGATGCGCCGCAAAGTAGCTACAATCGTTGCGCATCTTCATTTTGCCGGCGCAAGGCGCGGCGGGATCCAAAGCCATCAACATGCCACCAGGCTTCATGTCTTCTGCAACGCCAACGGAAAGCCGTTCAATAAGCACATCGGGAACAGCCAGGATCACAATGTCCGCCACGCGCAAGGCGTCCTTTTGAGGCGTGGGCGCAAGGCCCCGCTCGGCCAGATTGGCGATGCCACGCTCGGAGACCTCAATGAACTTCAAGTCGTGGTTGCCGCGACGAAGGTTGTCGGTGATCCGGCACCCCATTTTGCCACCCGCGCCCATAATCGCAATTGTAAGCTTCTCGTTGCTCATCGTTCGTGTCTCCTTCGCTCAGCGAGCGCGTGCGCCTGTGTTTAGAATCTGCCGTCTCGAACCGCAGGAAAAAAATCTGTTTGCCCCACTTGGCCGCCCTTGAGCAACAGCTCCAACCCATCCACCAAAGGATCGTCGGAAAAGGCTTGGCACAACGGCGACCCAGGCGCCGTGGGTCGAATGACCTTCAGCGCTTTGACCCCCAAGCGGCGCGCGCCATGCCCGGAGGTGTCGCCCCCTGCCACGACCACACGCCGCAACCGCTTCTCTTGCTCGTTTGCGCGTTCAAGCACCGCGCGAACGATTGCGCCCAAGCGCTCGCCCAAAGCCCGACCGGCTGCGCCCTCGGCGTTGCGGGCGGTCCAGGCGGATTCGGCGGCGGCAATCCGCTGATCTGCCGGACCACGCGCGGAATACAAGAGCGGCGACTGGCCCTCCGACAAAATGCTTAGCGCCGCCTGCACAGCGGCCTGATGAGCCGCCTCAGCCCGGGACGGATCGAGCAAGGCCACAGCATCCACATCCACACCCGCAAACCCGCGCTGTCCGGCCAGCGCGTGGTCAATTTGTGCTTGGGTTACGGGCGAACAGCTACCCGAAACCACCAACACTTGTTTTTCACAGGACATCGGCGCAAACGCACCCACTTGCCCCGCGATCAAGCCCGCGTTCGCAAACGCTGCGGCCAAGGCGTATTCAACGCCCGACGAGCCCACCACAAAGTGCCCACCGTTGTTGGCGTGCTGCCAGATCAATTTTCCCGCCGTGGCCAAGCGCGCCTGATCCAGCACGTCAAACAACACCACGTCATGCGAAGCTTGCGCGACAAGTGAGGCAAAACGATCTTGCACCGTTTCCCAGGAGCCATCCAAAGCCAAGATGTCGAACAACCCCACCCGCAAACTGGTTTGTTTGGCAAGGTGAACCCGGAGATCACCTTCACTCATGGGTGTGACCGGGTGCCGGCTCATGGTGGGATGCCGATCGATGCGGAAGGTGTCGTCACCCACTGTGGCAAAGAGATTTCCAAACAGCGTGTACCGGCGCAAAATCGGCGCGCCCACCAAAAGCGGCACCTGCGTCGCGCCGAACACCTGCCTGCCCACCTCGATCGCACACCCTATGCTTCCCACATGCGGCGCAGAATCAAAGGTGGAGCACACCTTGTAGTGACAAAGCGGCGCGCCCAGAGCTTTGAGCGAGGACAGCACGGGCGTGAGCACCTGCCGCATCTCCGCCGGCGACATCGCCCGCGTCATCCCGGCAACGCCCACCGCCTGCACACCCTCGAACCGCGCCACGTCGGCGACGCTCGGCGGATCCAGGAACAGCACTGTGTTTACCCCCGATTTGGCAAGCGCCTCCATCGAGTCGGTTGACCCGGTGTTGTCGTCGCCAAAGAAGGTGAGCAGCAAGGGCTGTGGCATGGTGATCCGTAGGCTGGGCGCGAGGCTTTCCGTTAAGCGCCTGTGCTGGCGTACAACTCCATCGCTTGCCGCAACTCTACGTGCGTTTGTGCGTACTCCTCCAAGCTTTTTCCTGCAATGGCCGCAGCCCATCCCTGCTGCACGCTGGCCACGCCGGCGGCTGGCCCTCCGGGATGCGCGAATATGCCGCCCCCGCACACGTACATCACGTCAGTTGTCTTGAGGGCTTTGTACGTGTCTGGCGCTTGTCCTGCCCACTGCGCTGATGACAACACCGGCATCACCGTGAATCCAGCAGCGCCGTAATCTTGAAACGCCTTGGTGCCAAACATGCCGGTCAAACAGCCGCGCGCGCTTCGCAGCACCGATTCGTCGGGCTCCCAAAACTTGTTGCGCAAACCATTGCAATGAAGGTGGTCTACACCCGCCACGCGGTAGAGTTTTTGATAAGCCAAATATTCGATCCCCAGCGCTGGATGTCGCGTCAGCATGCCCCAGCCATTGCGGTGACCATGGATGGGCAAGCTGCAGTGTTTGCGCAGGTGCGCGACGCCGGGCAAGCCCACGCTGTTCAAACTGACCATCACACACGTGCCCCCGGCCTTCACCACCGCATCGTGATTGCGCAGCATCTCGTCGATCTCGCCGGTGAGATTGAACGCAAACATCACCTTCTTGCCTGTGCGGTCGGCGTGCGCGTTGATCACTTGCATCACCGCCTCAACCCGCTTTTCAAATGGAGAATGGGGCCCGTTGGCCATCAACTCATCGTCTTTGATGAAATCTAACCCCGCCTCAACCAGCGTTTTTACCGTTTGCGCGGTGTCTTGCGGGCTCAACCCCACGCTGGGCTTAATGATGGTGCCGATGATGGGCCGATCGTACACGCCGGTAAGCTTGCGCGTACCAGGCACACCGAATTGTGGCCCCCCATAAGCCTCGGCAAACGCGGCGGGCAAGTCCAGATCAATGAGCTTCAGGCCCGAGAACTGGCGCAGCTCGAACAAGTTTCCCATCACAGTGGCCACGAGATTTGGCAACGAGGGGCCCATGTTGGAAAGCGGAAACGAAAGCACCACACGGGCGCGCCGGTAAGTGGCACTGCCATTGCCCCCTGACGGCGCTTTGGAGCCCGGCAAACTGGGGCCCGGTGCAGGCTCAAGCTCCTCAAGTGATTCGATGCGGGCGCCATGCCGCTCGCGCAGTTCATCGGTTTCACCAGGTACTCGCAAAAACGTGCCGGTCGATTGTTCGCCCGCCATAACCTCAGCGGCCATTTGCAACGGCTGAGGTGTTTCGATGATGTAAGTGGCCTTGATTCTTTGATCAGACATGTTGTGGGTCTTTGTTAGATATTTTGTGGTGTTACCGAACGAACATCACCGTGACGGGCTGATTCAACCGCAGCGAAAACCAATCGCAGCGTTTCAAGGTTGTCCTGACCCGTTGTTTGCGCCCGCCCCTTGCCTTGCAGATCTCGCAAGATGTCCGCGTTGCAAGGAACGATGCTCGCGTGCACGACGGCATAATCTGGGTCCAGCCAAGAATAGGCGGGTGGCAGGTGCTGCGTGACCTGCGTGCCCGCCTGTGTGGTAACGGCAAGCTGGCACTTTGGCCGCAACTGCAAAGACCCTTTGTCTCCTTCTATGAATAAGGTGGGCTGGGGAAACGCTTCGTGCTCGATCGGTGTGCCTGCATAGGCCATGTTGCAAGACACGCTAGCCCCAGAGCGCATGGTGAGGGTCACTGTGGCCACATCTTCGCCAGCGATGTCGGCGTGAATGCGTTGGGTTTGGCAATACACCTGGCCAGCTTCGCCAAACAAAAACCGAGCCGTGTCAAGAATGTGCGTGCCCACATCCATTAAGATGAAGGGGTTCATGCGCTTGAGTGCAGGTTGATTGTCAAACACGGGGAAAGCCGAAATGAAATCAATGCGTGCGCGGAACACTTGGCCCAGCACGCCAGAATCCAAAACCCGCTTCACCGCCATGACGGGCTCCTGCCAGCGGAAGTTTTCGTGCACAAACAGCGGCACCTTGGCCTCATGGCACATGCGGACGAGGGATTCGGCTTGCTCCCAGGTTTTGGTTAACGGCTTTTGGCAGATCACCGGGATGCGCTTTTGAACGGCCAGGGTAACCAGGTCGTAGTGGCTTTCTACCGAGCTGACAATATCGATGAAGTCAATCGGCTCGCTTTGCAGCAAGGCGTACGCGTCGTCGTACACCTTCGGAATGTTCATCTTTGCCGCTAGCGTTTCGGCCTTGGCGCGGGTGGGGTTGCAGATCGCGGTGCACGTGGCGCCCGACAGCTCTTTCCAAGCTGACAGTTGAAATTGCGCCCAAAAGCCGGCGCCGAAAGTGGCGAAACGCAGTGTGGTCATAAACGAGATTCCTGGGTGCCTTAGGCCGGGTGCCTAAGGAAGCCATGTCCCCGGTATAACAAAAAATCCCACAAGAAACACTAAGATCCCATAGCGGGTGTACTGAAACGGTCGATTGCTTTACAAAGGCAGTCCTGCTTAACGCTTACCGGCCTTGACCGGTCGCGTCTCGCGCAAGGCGACTTCGACGCTCGCGTCCGCAAGCACCTGCGTTTGGCAGGAAAGCCGCTCCTTGGTGATGAAGTACACGTTGCCCAGGTGACGCCTCTCTACGTCATTGAACGGCGAGAGGTTTTCCTCCCCCATACGCACGCGCACCCGGCATAGCCCGCAAGTCCCCCGGCCGACGCAGGCGGTGCTCACAGGCACGCCGGCGCGCAGCGCCACCTGAAAGATGGTTTCCCCCGACGCGCATTCGACAGTTAGGCCCAAAGGAAGAAATGTAAGGCGCGGCATTGAGGAGAAGGTTTCAAGGCTAACGTGGCAATGGGGTGGCGTCCAGCGCCGCCTCTTCGAATGCGAGGCGCATCTGGCGGCCCCCATCCCCGCGGCTGCCCGCGAAGCCGCGAGTCACCCTCGAAGCCGCCAATCACCTTGGGGAACAAGTTTTTGGCCGTGAGCAAATTCGGGGCGCAGCAAGTAGGCATGGCAAACGGTTCCGTTTTGAAGGTGCACCAACGAGCGCACATACACCCGCGGATGGTCCTCGAACGCATCCAGGCTTGGCCACAAACAATCGGGAACCCCAAAAACCTCACCTGCCACCGTGCCTGTGCCCCGCGCGAGCAAGCCTGGATAAGGCCCCAAGTTCACAAGCTGGAAGCCTGCGGCTGTTCTGAGCGAGCACAAATAACGCGCCGACTTGAGTCGTTCAGCGTTGCACTCGCCGCGCATCAAGGTGCCGTATACGAAGAGCTGTTGCATGAATGATCAACACGAAATTGTGGCGAATGAATTGCGCTTCCATCTGCAAAAATCGCGCGCACGCGCAGCATTTGCAACCTCTTTTCCGCGCCAATGTTTCACATTCATCACAAACGGGATTGCGCTTGAGACCTCGAGAAAAGTCGATACCATGCGAACGCAACGGTGGATGGTGGTTCGCGGACTTTAGATTCTTTCAATTATGGCTCAGACAATCGTAATGGTGGCGTTGGCGCTGTGTTTGGCTCTCGCGGTGTTTTTGTACATCGGGGTGCCGTCGCTGTTGCAGGCGCATTGGGGAAAGCTGGCGCTGCTGGCAGGCGCTGTAATCCTGCCCCTGCTCACATCAGCGGGTAGCATGGCGGTGGGGTTTCACGAATCCAGCAACACCCGATTTTGCCTGAACTGCCACGAGATGCAGAACCACGGCAAAAGCCTGTTCGCCAACAACCCTCGCGCGCTGGCGGCCGTGCACTACCAGAATCGCTTGGTTGACAGAGACAGTGTTTGTTACTCCTGCCACAAGGACTACGCGATGTTTGGCGATCTGAAAGCCAAGCTCAACGGGCTTCGGCACGTGTACGTGCACTATCTGGGCAGCATTCCGGAAAAGTTTGAGCT
>JBBSJE010000049.1:0-33437 GCA_038257535.1 Polyangia bacterium | reverse complement strand
CTCACAAGATGTGGTTTTGGCCTTCGAGCTGATTGCACCTATGCATCGGCGCACTGCTTTTCATATCGCCATGGCTTTCGTGATCGCAGGCCTCCTGATCTTGAGTCTTCGTTCGCGTCGTCGGCGTGGGGCCGAGCGCGCTGAGGCCTTGATTGAACAGCGCAACGCGATCGCGCGCGAAATTCACGATAACTTGGCTCAGCTGTTAATGGGCGCACGTATGCAGGTGGAAATGGCCGCCGAGGACACCGCGCCCGATCAAGCGGGCTCGGGCCATCTGCAAAAGGCGCTTGATGGCATCAACAGAGGCCTGGACGAAACACGAGCGGCAGTATGGTCGCTGCGAACGGGCGCCTTCGAAGGTGTGGGGGTGTTCGATTGTTTGTCCCGCGCCGCGCGTGAGGGTGCCCTAAATGATCGCGTGGTTGTTCAGATCAATGCGCCACCCGATTTCCCCAACCTGCGTCAAGTGCCAAGCCCCCTCAAATGGCATTTGAGCTGCATCGTGCGGGAAGCCGTCAGCAACGCCGTTCGTCACGGCAATGCCAGCAATGTGGTGGTGACGATGGCGCGCGAAAAAGATCACTTGATCGTTTCGGTGCATGATGATGGCCAAGGTTTTTCGCCTGACCGCCAGGCGGCGTGGGTGGCGGAAGGGCACTATGGGGTGGCGGGCATGCGGGAGCGGGCGGCACGCCTGCGGGGAAACTTTCAGATTGAATGCCCACCTGACAAAGGTACGCGCGTCACGGTCGCAGTGCCGTGGCCGCTTGAACGCGGCAAACCACAAGGCAAGCTGTCATAAAATGCCCTCTTCACTTCGCATCTTGGTTGTTGATGATCACCCGATTGTTCGCCAGGGCTTATCAGACTTGTTGGCCCGCGAAGCGGATCTAGAATTGATGGCTGCCGTGGATGGTGGACAAGCCGCGCTTGCGGCGGTGGCGGAGCAGCCTCCCGATGTGGTCTTGCTTGATTTGCGGCTCGGCGATATGGACGGGCTCGAGGTGCTTACGCGCTTGCGGCAACGTTATCCGCATCTTTGCGTGCTTATCTTGTCGGCCCAGGATGGCGACGCGGCCATTGCACAGGCGTTGCGAGCCGGGGCCGCAGGTTATTTGCTAAAGAGCATGAGCAATCAACAGATCTTGGGCGCCATTCGTACCGCGGCCCACGGGCGCTACAGCCCCGCCGGCGCCGTGGCTGAGAAACTGGCGCAGTTCGCGTTTTCGAGCGAGCTTACTCCGCGAGAGGTGGATGTGCTTCGTTTGGCCGCGCAGGGGCTTTCCAATCGCAAGATTGGCGACGCCTTAGGGTTAACCGAGCACACGGTAAAGTCTTACTTTCGCAACGTGCTGGCCAAGCTTGACGTGAAAGACCGAACGGAGGCCGTGGCCGAGGCCATCCGCCGCGGCATCATAGGCCTCGAACGAACTTAACGACGCACTGATCCTCCTCGAAAGAGGGTGACTTGGCACCATCTTCCGCATCTGCCGCCATGCAGGTGGATTGGCTACCATGATGAATCCGGGATCCGCGTAAGCGTCTCGGCCCCTCATCAAGGAGTTTCGTGATGAAGACCGTGCTTGTTACCCGACGCCAGACCCTACGCGCAACTGGCGGCCTGTCATTGAGTTTGCCCTTCCTCCCTTCGCTTGTGAACAAGGTGGCTTACGGCGCCGAGCCCAAGTTCCGTGGCGCGCGGCGTTTTGTGGCCATCATGAGTGACCACGGCGGTGTGCGCGGAGACAACCTGTATCCACGAGACCGTGCAAACGACACCCTCGGCGATATCTTTCCCGGTCACAACGTTCGCAGCGCGCCCCTACAGGCCGAATCGCAAGGCGGGGACACTGTGCTCTCTGGCGTGCTGCGAGCGCCGTCGAGCAAACTATCACCCCGGCTGCTGTCACGCATGAATGTGCTGCGCGGTTTCGACATCCCGTTTTCCATCGCCCATCACACCGGCGGCCACTTGGGCAACTACGCGCGCAACGACGGCAATGACGGCGAAGGAAAAACAGCGCAAACAACACCCTGGCCCACAATCGACAATGTTTTGGGGTGGTCCAGCGACTTTTATCAGAACCTGGCAGGCGTGCGGCAACGGGTGGTAGTTACCGGCGATCGCAATGGCTATTCGTGGAACTACAGCAATCCGTCGGCGCGCACAGGAGCCATTCAGCAAGTAAATATGATCGAAAACCCCAAGGCGTTGTTCGATGCGGCCATCGGAGATCAGAAACCCGTCGCAAGTGCTCCCACCCAAACAACGCGTCCGCTGATCGTAGACCGTGTGCGCGAGTCGTATCTGCGGCTCAAAAACGGCAACCGTCGATTGTCATTGGAGGATCGGCAGCGGCTTGACGCGCACATCGCGCGGCTGGATGAACTTGAGCGCAAAGTGCGTGTGGTGAGCACAACACCGCTGGCTTGTGGCAGCTTCCCTCAGGCAAGTGGTCAAGGCCAAAAAGAAAGTCTCGAACTACGCAACTCTGTTGTTGCACTGGCGTTGCTGTGCGGCGCCAGCCGAATTGCAGCGATCACTGTGGCAAAACCCCTGGTGAGCTTTCCCGGCTCGTGGCATCAGGACACAGCTCACGCCTGGAGCAATCCCGCGGCGCAGGAAAGATTGGTGGCGTCGAACCGCAACCTTTTCGATTGGGTGTTTCTTGATCTCATTAGCAAGCTAGATGTTGAAGATGTGCCAGGCGAGACAGTGTTAGACAACACCCTCGTGCAATGGACAATTGAATCGGGCTTTCAAACACACCACTCTACGGGCATGTCAGTCATCACAGCGGGCAGCGCTGGGGGCTACTTTAAAACGGGCCTCTACGTTGATTATCGCCGCCGAATCGCCGCAGCGGCTGAGTGGGGAAAACCAGGTGATTATGACTACACGGGGCTCACCTACAACCGGTGGCTTGGCACCGTGCTGCAAGCGATGGGGCTGCCGCGGCAGGCCTACGAACGCGCTGGGCACCCCGGCTACGGGCAGCACATGATCGGCAAAGCTTTCCAGGGTCGGTATGTGCAGGCTGCCGTGGATACCGCCTACAATCCTCCTCCTCTCATAACCACCTGAAGAAGCCGCTTCAACGAATGAGCATGAAAAGAACACGCATTGCCCTTTTCACGGTGGCGTTGGTCACCTTTTGCCTGCCTTTTGGCGCCCACAGCGCTGTGCCCTTAACAAAGGTAGATCCTGCGCTTGAGCGGCGCATCGACGCTTTGCTTGCACGCATGACAATTGAGGAGAAGGTGGGGCAGCTCACCATGTTCGCCTTCGGGCGTCCCACGGGCCCTGCTCGAGGCAATGCCACCCGCGAAGAACAAATCACGCTTATCAAACAAGGTCGGGTTGGCAGCCTCATAGGCGAAGGTTTCACCATCGAGATCCCCACGCTCACGCAGATGGCGCTCACTGAGTCACGGCTGGGGATCCCATTGCTCTTCGCCATGGATGTGCTGCACGGTTACCGTGTGATCTTCCCAACCCCGTTGGCCGAGGCGGCCGCTTTCGATCCGGAGTTGGCCGAGCGCACAGCCGCCATGTCAGCGCGCGAGACAGCCGCCCAGGGTTTGCACTGGACCTTTGCCCCCATGATAGACGTGGGTCGAGACGCACGCTGGGGTCGGGTGGTGGAAGGCTCGGGGGAAGATCCCTATTTAAACGCCATCCTTGGTGCAGCACGTGTGCGTGGCTTTCAGGGTGCAGCCTTGGCATCTGAGCCTGGGCGCGTGCTAGCAACGGCCAAGCACATGGCCGCTTATGGGGCCGCGGAAGCGGGCCGTGACTACGCAACCGTTGATATCTCTGAATCCACGTTGAACGATGTCTATCTGCCGCCGTTTCGTGCGGCTGTAGACGCAGGTGTGGCAACCATCATGGCGGCCTTTCATGAAATTGGTGGCGTGCCCTCTTCGGCCAACCGCGCGTTGCTTACCGGCAAGCTTCGTCGCGATTGGAAGTTCCGTGGCATCGTGGTCAGCGATTGGGGTTCGGTCGAGGAGTTGGTAACACATGGCTATGCGCGCGATCGTCGGCAGGCTGCCAAGCAGGCGCTAATGGCTGGGGTAGACATTGACATGTGCTCAGGCACATACCTCACCGAGCTACCCAAGCTGGTGCGGGCGCGGCAGGTACCCATGCGTGTTTTAAACGAAGCCGTCAGGCGCGTGTTGCGAATCAAGATGGGCATGGGGCTATTCGAGCGTCCCGAGCAGGTGGTGGCAGCGCCTTTCGATACAGCGGCGGCCCGTGCACTGGCCAAAGAAGCGGCGCGCGCATCGATGGTGTTGCTCAAGAATAAGAATGATCTGCTCCCGCTCCATCGCGAAGCTCAACGCACGATTGCGCTTGTGGGACCATTTATCGAAAGCCGCCTTGAACACTTGGGGGCTTGGTGGGCTGATGGCAAAGCGGATGACGTGATCTCCATCGCGGATGCTGTGCGGAAGCGGGCCGGCAGCAAGACCAAGATCTTGCAAGCGCTAGGCACCGACTTTCGTGGCAAAAACAAGGACATCGCAGAAGCGGTGCGCATCGCCCGCCAAGCGGATGTGGTTGTCGTAGCGGCCGGGGATCCCGGATGGAACACGGGCGAGAACAACTCGAAGGTTTCGTTGGAACTCTCCTTGCCCCAGCGCGAATTGTTGGCGGCGCTGCGCGAAGTTGGCAAGCCCGTGGTGCTGCTGCTTATGAGCGGCGGCGCGCTTGCAATTGGCGAGCAAGAGCCTTTCCTAGATGCGATTTTGTTAACTTGGTCATCGGGCGTGGAAGCGGGCGAGGCCGTTGCTGAGTTGCTGTTCGGTGAACACGCACCCTCAGGCCGCCTGCCTGTCACCTTCCCTCGTGCCACCGGCCAGGTGCCCATCTACCATGCCCGCAAGCCGTCTGGCCGCCCACCGGGAACCCCGGGCGGGTCGAGTTACACCGACAGCCCGGCTGATCCACTTTACCCCTTCGGCCACGGCCTCACGTACACACGTTTTCGCTATGAAAATCTCACAGTCAGCCCCCTGGCCGCGAAACCTGGTTTACCCATTCATGTCTCCGTACAACTGACGAACGAAGGCCCGCGCAGCGGCACCGAAGTGGTGCAGCTTTATGTGCGCGACGAAGTCGCCAGCCTCACGCGGCCGGTGAAAACACTACGGCGGTTTACGCGCGTGGCGTTGGCTCCTGGTGAATCGAAACAAGTGAAGTTTGAGCTAAGCGACGCCGACCTGGGACTTTTTTTGCCGGGGGGCCGATTCGTGGTGGAGCCGGGCTGGTTCACGGTTTTCGTTGGGCCCTCTGCAGCGGAAGGCCAGCAGGCACGGTTCGAGGTGGGGGGGGCTCAATCCCTCTCTGGCTCGATACTGTTCTCGAATGGCGTAATGGCTCGGGTTGGGCAAAGGCAGTCAACATTCCGACGGACACCGAGGCTTTGAACCCGCAAAACCCATCTCAGGCCGCAAACACCAAGGGCAAC
Source organism: Polyangia bacterium (assembly GCA_038257535.1). Lineage (GTDB taxonomy): Bacteria > Myxococcota_A > Polyangia > Fen-1088 > Fen-1088 > JAGTJU01. The sequence continues at coordinate 27,957 of JBBSJE010000049.1, read as the reverse complement.
GTGATTTGCGACGCCGCGCTTTTAGGCGCGAAGGTCCAGCTTTTCACCGCTTTGGCAATGGCCGCCGTCAAACGTTTTCGTTCTTGCTGCTGAGCGCGCGGGGCGCGCGTGTTGTCAGACAGCACGCTCAGCTTTGTCACCGCGCCTCCGGCCGACACGGTGATCCCCAAGCTCAAGAGCCCCGTTAAGCTCAAACCCGCTTCAAGATGAGGACGGATCACGTCTGTGAGATCATCAATGCGATTGGCCAATGCGCGCGTGGGCAGCGGCCCCTCCACAAACGGCCGCGGCTGCACAAACCATCCATGCACCACCAAGCGGCCATGCCGCGGATCCGAGGTGCCCTCCACGCGACGAACGCCATGCGGAATGCGCGGATCAAACACCACCAACCGATTGAATCGCGGTTCTATCGCCTGTAGCACCTGCGGCTCTTCCACGATGCCGTCGGAGGCAAAGCCATCCCAATAATCGAGCACCTCATCGCGCAACATCAGGGTTTCGCCGCCGCGAAATTGCCGCTTGAGCCACGGCGTTAACGAAAACACAAACGCCCAGGGGCCATGCGGCACATCGCCGTGCAGCTCTTGTCGGCACCCCTCTACGTAGCAAGAGAGCCAAGGCGGCGAAACATCGTGACAGCCTAGATGACGGCGCCCCCACCACACCAAATGGTTGTGAAAGGCATCGTAAATCGGTTTGGGGAAGTAGTGGTAAGCGGGCGTGCGCAGAGCCGTGTACTGGCCCGGCACATGCCAGTAATCCCAAACAAACCGATCGCCATTGGTACGCCGTGGATCGGCAAAGCGTTCGTCGAAAACCGCGCGCAAGGCTTTGGCTTGCGTCGCGAATCTGTCAACAATTAGCAGCGTACGCGCGCTTGCGGTCATGTTGGGCAAGCAAAATTAAGCGTGCGACGGGCGAACCACCAAGACAGAGCAAGGCGCGTTTTCCACGACGGTTTCGGCCACGCTGCCCAGGGCCAAGCGGCCCAGCCCCGTTCGACCATGGGTGCCCAGCACCAACAAACCGGCTTTGCGATCGCGGGCCACGTCCACCAGGCCGTGCGCCGCGGGCCCTTCTTTCAAGATTGCCTCAGCGCCCACGCGCAAAGCTTCTTCTTCCAACAGACGCTTCATTTCCGCACGCACGCCATCGAGCGCCGAAAGGCTGGGCATGGGCACATCCACACCCGGCAACGCCACACCAGGCGGGATAAAATCAAGGCTGTACACCAAGCCCAATCGCGCCCCCATGCGTTTGGCTTCTTCCGCGGCCCGCGTGACCGCCAGCTTCGACGAATCTGAAAAGTCGGTGCCGGTGACAATCATGCCAGCGTTGCTTGGGCGCACCACCAGAACGTCGCAAGGGGCGTGCCTTACCACCCGCCGCACCGTGCGTCCCAACACCGACGCCAGACCGCCACCACTGGCGCCCACAACGATGGTGGCTGCGTCGATTTGCAGCGCTTGTTCGGTAATCGCGTGATGTGCCGATCCCGAAGGCAGCAAGATGCCGTAGTCATCAGGTGTTCGCCCTGTCACCTCTTCCACGCAACGTTGCACCGCCGCGGCGGCTTTGGGCTCGAATTCGGAAAACGAAAATGCGTCCTGAAGGTTCAGCTGAGGAAACAGCGGGTGCACCGAATAAAGTTCAGGCAATGCGTGCACGACAAACAGAGGCGCGCCGTTCTGTTGGGCCAGAAGGTGCGCTTGCCGCAGGGCCTCATTGGCTTGTTCGCTGAGATCGGTGGCAACAAGAACAGGGCGGTTCGTGGACATAAGTAAGACGTTACCAAGAAACCCGGACTTCGGGACGCCAAAGTGACGCGGTGGGGCCCTTACCCCAGTGATGTCGCCGCGTTTGACTCTGGCTCAGTGGAAGCTGCTTTGTTGAGCTCTATGGGGGAAGGCGCCTGCGGGGGCGGGGAAGTGCCCGCGGCCGCGTCGGTGATGCTGGTGGTGGCGCTTTGCCCGCGCTCGAAAATCAGACGGCCACTGCGCTGATAGGTAAAGTAAGCCCACACCCAATTTACCAGCGTCACCATGCGGTTGCGAAAGCCGATGAGCGACATTAGGTGCACGAGCGCCCACGCCAGCCACGCCAAGATGCCCGTTAATTGCAGCCGCTTGATTTGTGCCACCGCGTGCGAGCGCCCAATGGTGGCCATGCTGCCTTTGTCGTTGTAAACGAAGGCCTGCTGCGGCTGGTTCGCGACCGCACGCACAATGTTTTGTGCTGCCAGCCGTCCCATCTGCAAAGCGCCTTGCGCCACGCCCGGAACCCGCTGCCCTTTGCAGACGATGCTGGCCAGATCTCCCACCACGTAAATGTTTGGATGCGCCGGCACACGCAAACACGCATCCACTTGCACCTGGCCATTGCGCTCAAGCGTTGCCCCCAGCGTGGCGCCCAAGGGCGATCCACGTACCCCCGCGGCCCACAACACCGTGCGCGCGGCAATGTGTTCGCGACCGTCGAGGGTGACGCCTTCGAAAGTTATGTTGGTCACGCGGGCCAAGGTACGAACCTCCACCCCCAAGCGCTGCAAGGAGGCCTGCGCGGAGGCCGAAAGCGGTGGCGCAAAATTGGACAGCACGCGATCCAAGCCTTCGATCAAGATCACGCGCGCGTCATGGGGATTTATCGATCGAAATTCGCCCGACAGCGTGTTGCGCGCGATCTCGGCGATGGACCCTGCCATTTCGACACCCGTAGGCCCTGCCCCCACCACCAAAAAGGTTAAGTACTTCGCGCGTTCAACCGGATCCTCGGTGCGCTCGGCCATCTCAAACGCCAAAAATATGCGGCGGCGAATCTCAAACGCGTCTTCAATGCTTTTGAGCCCCGGGGCCAATTGCGCCCAATCGTCGCGCCCAAAGTAGCTGTGGGTGGCACCAGACGCCACAATCAAAAAGTCGTAGCTCAAGCTGCGCCCGTCAACGAAGTGCAGCTGATTTTCCGTGGGCTGCACTTCAGCCACATCAGCCAGCCACACGGCAATGTTTTTGTGTTTGTGCAACACCTTGCGAATGGGCATGGCCACCTCGGCGGCCGACAGGCCTCCTGTTGCCACTTGGTAAAGCAAAGGCTGAAACAAGTGGTGGTTGCGCCGATCGATGAGCGTGACCCGCACTGGCTTGTTCGCCAAGCGCTTGGCCGCCTCCAGCCCGCCAAAACCCCCGCCTACGATCACCACGTGTGGCCATGCATCACCCATGAAGGGTGTTATAGCAGGGCAAAGCGGTTCGTTTAGAGGCGCTCGCCAGGTACCAAGGGCAACAGAACCACTGTGGCCTTGGTAAGCTCACTCGCAATGAATTCAAGCGAAAACGTTCCTGCCGGCAGCTCGATGAAAGCGCGGCGATTGATGCTGGTGCACGCCACGCTGGCCCCCGCTTGCTTCAAGAAGGGTAGCGAATTGCCGGCCCCATCGCGAACCAAAAACGGCACGCTTTCTTCCCGAAAAATGCCATAAATGCCTGGCGTTTGCACCACCCACTGCACGCGGCCGCCATGCACGTCGGGCGCCGCCACCGATTCGGGAAGGCTAATGTCCAATTTCTGCGTTGAGGCCACCACCGTGTCGCCTGGCCCCTGTGCGTAGCCGCCTCCAATAACCGGCACCGCAGGCTGCGTGCGCAAGATTTCGCACGCTTGATCCGTGGTGGCAGATGGGGGCCCATCTGAGTGCCCACAAGAAAGCATGAAGCCTAGTAGGCCCACGCTCAACTTACGCAGCCTGCTCATGCTGTTCATGGCGAAGTTGTACCGCTTGACCTCGCGGTTGTCGAAACCGCGGTAGATTCGGCTCATGCCTTCGCCCCCAGCGCCCCCCACCGCCACTGCGTTGCCGTTTGGTAGCTGGCCCTCGCCGCTTTCAGCCGCGGGGCTCGCGGCGGGCGCCAAACGGTTGGGATTCGCAACCTTGGCCGGCAACCGCGTGTTTTGGTTGGAAGGTCGTCCGCAAGAGGCAGGACGAACCACCGTGGTGTGCTGGGACAACGGCAGCCCCCGCCCCTGGGTGCCCACCCCATTTAACGTGCGCAGCCGTGTGCACGAATACGGCGGCAGCGCGTTCGCGGTGCACGAGCAAACTCTGTGGTTCGTGGACGATGGCAGCGGCCAAGTATTTGAAACCACGGCCACCGGACCTTGTCGCGCCATCACGCAGCCGGGCGTCTGGCGCTTGGCCGATCTTTGTTTTGATCCGCGCCAAAACCGCCTCGTCGCTGTGGGCGAGCGACACGCGGAAGGCCTTTTGGAGCCCGAAAACGCCATCGTTTCGGTGGACTTGTCTACGGGTGCCATCACCCCCTTGCTGCAGGGTCATGAATTTTTCGCCGCGCCACGCGTGTGCCCACAAGCGCAACGTTTGGCTTATCTGGCTTGGGATCATCCGCACATGCCTTGGGATGCGGCCGCCTTGTACGTTGCGGAACTAGACGCAAACGGGCTTGCCGGCGCACCGATTCACATTGCTGGTGATGAAAGCGCCTCGGCGTTTGGGCCCGTGTGGTCACCCGCGGGTCAGCTGGCGTTTGCGTGGGAGTCTACGGGCGCATGGAACCTCTATGCTTGGCGGCCCGGGCGTGAAATCGCCACGCTCACGTCCGGGAACGCGGAGTTTGCGCTGCCGTTGTGGCAACTGGGCATGAGCACGTTTGGCTGGCTTGATGAAAGTTCATTGGCCACCGCTTTGACCCGCCAGGGGTGCTGGCACGTGGCCCGCGTGGAGGTGGCCACAGGCAAGATGGATGTGCTCACGTCGGATCTGCCCAGCATCAGCCATTTACATGCCCAACACGGGCGCATCGTGGCGGTGGCGGCTGCACCGGATCTGCCGCAGGGAGTTGTGGAAATCACTTTGGATGGCCGCCACCAGGTTCTGCAGCCCTCGCTGGTCTTGGACGAACAGGTCAAAGCGTGCGTGTCGCATCCGCAAGCCATCAGTTTTGCAACCACGCCCGAACAAACGGCGCACGCCTTTTTCTATCCCCCGTTTCATGCGCATCACATCGGCCCGGAAGCGCAAAAGCCACCTTTGATTGTGCTTGTGCACGGCGGCCCCACGGCGGCCACATCGCCCGCCTTCAACGCCAACATCCAGTTTTGGACCACGCGTGGGTTCGCGGTGTTGGATCTGAACTACAGAGGCAGCACAGGCTACGGCCGCAGTTATCGATCGCTGCTTGATGGGGCCTGGGGCGTGGCGGATGTGCAAGATTGCGTGGCCGGCGCGCAACACGCGGCGCGCTTGGGGTGGGTTGATGGCCAACGCATGGCCATTCGTGGCAGCAGCGCGGGTGGCTTTACCACCTTGGCCGCATTGGCGTTTCGTGACGTGTTCGCCGCGGGCGCCAGCCTCTACGGCGTGGGAGATCTGGAGGCGCTGGTGCAAGACACGCACAAATTCGAGGCGCACTACTTGGATCGCTTGATTGGCCCCTATCCGGCGTGCGTCGAAATCTACCGCGCCCGTTCGCCTTTACATTCAGTGCACAAATTGAACAAACCTTTGATCTTTTTTCAGGGGCTCGAAGACAAGGTGGTTCCTCCGAACCAAACCGAAGCGATGGTCGAAGCGCTGCGCGCGCGCAATGTTCCCGTGCAATACCTTGCGTTTGAGGGGGAGCAGCACGGCTTCCGCAAGGCGGAGACCATCACCCGCGTGTATCAAGCCGAACTGGCGTTTTACGGACAGGTGTTTGGCTTTACGCCCGCGCCCTAAAACACCCACGCCACTTGCGTGGAATATAACGCCAGCGAATCGACGCCAAACGACGTTTTCAAAGCGCCCGGAAACCAGGCGTGCAGATACTCCACCTTCAGCACCAAAGCCGGGTCAGGCCGATAATTGAGGCCCACATGAACAGCCGCGCCCACGGGAATGTCGCCGGTAGGGAAGGTGGTTCGCTCCAGCACAACAAATGGCATAAGCCCCCCCCAGGGCGTGCGATACCCCAGCAACGCATACGTGCCCCAACGCCGATTGTCAGGGACGAAAGCTGGGTAGGCGTAGTCGTTCAAACGTTCACGTGCGCGATCGTCGTACTCGCGCCGGCGGGTTAGAAACTCGGCCTGAAAATGTATCGCTTTCCACAGCCACTTGATGTCTGCGGCGAAGTTCTCCTCGCGGGTGCGTTCAATCTGCGTTGAATCAAACGTGCGCACGCCCTCCACCAGCGTCCAACGATCACGCTTGGAGACGCGCTTGCCCGTGAAAAACGAGGTACCTAATGTGAACTCTCCCAAACTGTAGTTGGTGACAAACGCGCGCCCGCCCACCGCTTTGCTGGAATCGTAATCTACATACTCATCGGCGATGCCGCGGCCGTTGGAAACCGTGAGGTGGTAGCCCAAAACGCTGTGGCCCAAAATGCTGCGGCCGTAAATCTCAAGCCCTGTTTGCCGCTCGGGAAAAATGGGTTCGGTGATCACGAAGGGACGCCGGATGCCGATGACGGTGGGCGAGCCGTGATCCACGTTCCAAATGCCATAAGGGGTAAGAAACTGCCCCACGCGGGCAACAAACATATTGTGAAATTCGTATTCCACCCACGCACGCTCGATCACCACGCCTCCCCAGCGCATTTGGCGGTTGAGTTCCAAAGGATCGCGCACGGTGGTGTCGGTGTACCGCACGCTGCCGTCGGATTGAATTTGTGCGTGGCCGTTTGGCAGATAGGTAAACCGCAGTTCCGCCAAACTGCGCACGCGTTCGCTTAAGTTGCCTTTTAGATAAACGTTCAGGTTGCCCACACCCATGGTGGTGTTGGGATTCACAAACCCCCGCCAACGGCTTTTGTCGGCGTTCATCATGCCGGTCACTGTGAAGTCAGCGAAGCCGTAGATCTCAAGCTTCGACGCCGCCTGCCTAGGATCCTCAGAAAACACGAGGCTGGGATCAAATTCCGGGGCCGCAGGAGCTGCGTTTTGGGGTTTCGGCGCTTCGGAGGCGGGCGTCTTGACGGCAGTCTCGGCGTCGGCAGGTGTTGCCTGGACAGGGAACCCCGCGAACAAGCAAGCCACGCACAGCAGGCCCCGAGGGATAAGGCCGCAACGAAGCCCCCGCTTCACGGGCACGCCTCCAAGGGCAAACAAACGTTCTTGGCGGCCCCCAGCTGCGTGAGGTCACAACACAGGTAGCCTGGCGAGCAGGTGCTGGTGGTGAGGCTGCAGTTTTCGACCAGGCACTGGTTCAAGATGGGCGCACAAAATGTGGCTTCGGTGGCTTCGCACACGTCGCTGGTTGTGCACGGCACACCTTGACCCGTGGGTGGACGTTTGCAGACGCTTGTCGCCCCTGTGGTGTCGCAGGCAAATCCACCAGGGCAATCCGCCGGCCCCGCGCAACCGGCCTTGGTGCAGTAGCCCGCCGCGCCTGTAGGTTGGCAAAACGGAAAACTGGCGTTGGGGCATGCAGGCGCCGCGGGATCGCAAGCGTTGCCCAATCCCTCGGGCCGCAACATGCAAGTGCCCTCAGAAGCTAAGGCGTAGCCCTCCACGCAAGCACACACACCCGCTTGTGCCACCTGGTTGGGCCCACACTTTTCGCATAAGCCAAAGGCATCCGAGGCCAAAATGGCGTCGGGCTCGCACACGCACACATTCTCGGCGGTGAGGATCATGTTGGGACCGCACTGCCGGTCGGTTTCCAACAAACAGCCAGCCAGCCCCACGAAACCCGCCAACGCAGCCCAACGAGCTGCCGCGGCCTTCATTTTTCTGCCTGTGCCGCCAGCGCGTATTGCGGCGCGGTGTGGACGCGACCCTCAATCTTGACGGCGCGCAGACTGCTGATCATATGCTCGGGGCGCAGATAAGCCACGGCACCCGGAAACCGCTCCACCACCCGCGCGATCATTTGTGGGGGCGACAGATTGCGAGGCGCGCCTTTGAGACCACGCACCTTCTGATCGATCCAGTAGCGCGCCATCGCATCGGGCGACAAGCCCAAGACGCGGCGATCGAAGTGTTCGCGTTCGGGGCTGCCTGCGGGTTGATTCAAGGGCACCAATTTGGTGTTGGCCCCGTCTCTTACCGTTTCACCCAGAAACAGTTGCCGAAGGTCGCCGGAGGAAATGTTCTCAAGCGCCGTGCCCGCGGCCGTCACCAACACGAGCGACACGGGGGGCGCTGCAAAAGCCGAGGACGCCGACCATGCGAAGGGAGCCAAGCCAGCCAAGCCCGGAGGCCCCCAGCGTAGAAACACCCGACGAGAAAACGAAAACGGCACTTGCCCCCTGGATGTATCGGCGCACCCCGTAACAGCTTGAGGGAGCGAATTTTTTCGATTTTTCAAGCGTCTGACAGCGGCGCATAATTGCGCCGCGCCGGCACCGACACCAGCTGGCGCTGGGGCCAAATTAGACCGGTCAATCGTTGGCCGTAGACGCACCCTGTGTCAAGTCCCGTGGCGTGGTCGTAAAGCTGAAGCCCCCGCATGGCATCGTGCCCAAACACCGCGTGAGGCGGCCCATGCCAGACTTCGCCCCAAGGCCGAGGTTCAATTTTGCGTGACGGCGTGCCGTCTTCACGCAGGCTGCGCAGATTCAAAAGGTACTTGCGGGGCTGCTCGGCCAGCGGCACGCCCGGCAGCAAACCGCCGTGAACCGCCACCACCGGCAGCTCCGAGTGGGGCAATTCGAGGTACAAAGGTAGGGCCTGCAACCACGCCACGTCGGCCACCGAAAGGCTTTGCGCCACCTGGGCGTGCTCCGCCCGCTTGGCCGATTTAGGCGCCCGATCGCGAAGCTGCAGCACATGGTCGTCGTGGTTGCCCAGCACAGCGGCAAACCGACTTTCCCGTGCAAACTGCACCACCGCTTGAGAATCGGGCCCCTTCGCAACCAAATCGCCCACCAAAATCACCTGATCATCATCATGCTGTCCGCAGGCCATGAGCAGGTCTTTCAGCTCATCAATGCAGCCATGCACATCGCCAACGAAAATTGTTCTACCCATCGCTTTTCAAAGTGAAATCTAGCGCACTTGGCGACGGCGCCTGCGAGAAAACCAGACGCTTAACGAACGCGCCCCACTTCCGCCACGCGCGAATCCAGGCTGCGATACGTCTCCAGCGCCTTCATCGACATATCGTAGTTCCTCTGCGCGGAGATCAAGCCAATGCTGGCCTCCATGGGATACCCCATCTCCAATGTGCCCACCATCAGCGAGGGCTCGGCCAATTGTGTGGCGGTGCCCCCAGGGCCGGGCGCATACAGCGCCCCACCCATGCGCTGGACATTGCCATTTAGGTTGAAGGTTGCGATCTGGCCCATGATTTGATCGTTCACAAACACGGCGCCATCACTCTCCACGCGGGGCGCACCATCAGGCAAGATCGGGATCGGACGCCCGGTGACATCCAAAACCGGCAAACCTCCTGATACCAAGAAATCGTTGGAAACCTGCAATGCGCCATTGCGGGTGTAGGCCACGCTGCCGTCGGGACGACCCACAGCAAAAAAACCCATGCCCTCGGGCAACACGTCCATGGGGCTGTCGGTGACCACCTGCTGGCCTTCGCGCATATCCAACCCTGATGACACGGCCGCTGGAAACACCTTGTCGGTGACGCCGGTTGACGCCAAAAATGACTGAAACGCCACCTTCGTGGCGCGAAAGCCAGGCGTTTGCACGTTCGCCAAGTTATCCGCGATGGCGTCAAGTTGTTCAGACCGGGCGGCCGCGCCTGCCATGCTTACATAAAGGCCGTTTGACAATTGTTTCCTCGCTCACTGCCGCGTCGGGAATGCGACAAGCCAAGCAAGCAGCAAGATAAGGGCCACGCGGCCAGCGTCAGGGATGTGACGTGGTGGGCCCATAGGCTTGTGCGCAAGCAGCGATTCGGCACGAGGCATGCAGCCTCATCACTCTTGTTGAGTTTGGGCGTAAGCGGCGCCGCGATGGCCGCTGACAACGATACAAAACCCAGCAGCGGCGAAACGCGAGGACGCTTCGGTTTGGGCAAACGTCGGCCCCTCGACAGCAGGGTGAATCCACCGTGCGTACGGGTCAGGGCAACCACGGTACCGGCGTGGACAGCGACACAGGCCGCAACGCAGAAGCTCAAGACTCAGACAAGCCGGTGCGTTCAAACACCGGCGCGGACAAGGAAGCCCAACGCAGCGGGCAGAAAGATGACAAAGCCGATCATGGTGGCGAGTCTGATAGCGCTCGCTCGAATATGAAGGTTGAAACGGTGCCAAGCATCTCCGAAAGCGCCACCAGCCCTGGCGGGGCGTCCGCCACTGTGAAGCCCTAAAGCGACGAAGTTCGGCAAAGATCGCTGCGCCGTCCGCCCGTGGTGGGCCGGACGGGGCGCTGCGTACAAACAATCTAGGGCTTCTTTTGGCCCGCTGACCCAGGCAGCGTGCCGGGGCCGTATGTCAAAGTCGCCTCACGGGGACGCGCTCCACCGGCTTGCGACGATCCTTGCACAATTCCAGGCGAAACAGCGTCTCCTGGCGCGTAGGTGGCGCGGTATTGCTCGGTGCGCTTGGGCGGCTCACCTGTTTTGCTTTCGTTTTCCTTGCCGCTGTCCTGCGCATGCTGTTCCTGTGGGCTTGGCTGCTTGCCGGATTGCAGCGACACGCCTTGTGTCTCCGCCTCCTGCTTCGCGGCCTCTTCCGCCGCTGAGGCCGCGCTGCTTCCAATGGCTTTGGCTTTCCCTTCCACCTCGTGGGCCAACTCTTTCGCTTGCGAGCGAAGCTGGCGGCCTGTGCCTCCCATAACTTCGTGCTCCTTGCGTGACATCGGCACAAGCGCGGCCGCCGCGGCCCCGAAGGCCAGCCCAAGACCGGCCAACACAAGCGGCTGTTCCTCAATAAGGTCTTGGCTCCAAGCTTTTGCCGCGCGCGCTTGATCGCTCACTTGATGCGCTTTGTCGCCCGCCCATTGCCGGCCATCGTGCACCTGCTCTTTGACCTGTCCGAACTTGTCTTGCGCCTGGTGCTTGAGATCGCGAGCCCCTTGGCGCACGCGTTCAGCGCCGTCTGAAAGCCGCTCTTTCACGTCCGCCCCTTCGCGAGCCCCTTCCTCCTTTGAGTAAAGACCTATGGGCTCAAAATCGAACTCACCTTCGCCACTTCGCGCTTGTGGTCCATTGGAGAAGGATTGTGTCTGGGTGCTGCGCCGGCGCTGGCTATCGGTGTACATGAGGTAACCGAAGCCCGCCGCAATCATCGCAAGCGGCAGTGGGTTTTCTTTCACAGACCGAGACAGGTTGCGGGCAATTTCACCGCCCCCGCCACGTTTGACGGCATCGAAGGCATGCGCAATGAGTTGATTGGGTGCTAGCTGCTGCGAGAGCGCATCCAGCGTATGGTCTATTTCGCTGCGAATCTCGCCCAAATCAGATTGAATCTGCTGTGCGCTGCGATCCGCACCATTGCCGTGTGTGTATTGTTCGTAAGTCATGACAGCTTCTCCTTGAGGAATTGCGTTTCGGCCTTTGCCTCTTGAATTATGCGTTCTGGCTTCAAATTCTCGGCTTCCAGTTTCTTCTTGCCTGCCACAACCATCACAGCGCCTGCGATGGTCACAACTGCGCCCACGAGCAGCGCCGACGCCCACAAAGGCATGATTTCGCCCAGGCCGAATACGGCGGCCGCAAGCAGTGACAGCACACCGGCGAACAACACGGCGGCCCCACCTAACGTGGAGACAACCCCCCGCTGGACCTGGGCGAGCTTTTCAGACATTTCGGTACGAAGCAGCTGTACCTCCCCACGCACCAACGCTCCCGATTCGTGCAGAAGGTCCTTCAACAGGTCGCCTACCGGGCGCGCCACGGGCCCGCCCGCTTCAGGCGTTTTTGTTCGACTGCCATTGAAGGGCATGTCGTTTCGTTGCGTTTCCATTTAGTGCCCCCTTTGCATTGGGTTTTCAAAGCCTTCGAGTTGATCAAACTTTCGACCATCTTCTGTAACCTCGTCGGGGTCGCTGCGTAGCAGACGGGTCGCCATGAACCCAGCGGCTAGCGCCAGGCCAAAAAACAAGGCTGGTTCGCGGCGTCCAAAGTTCTCTACGTCGGCGAAGAGTTGACGTGGTCCCTTTTGCGAAAGCGACGAGGAGGCCTGCTCGCAGAACCGCGCCACTTGCTGCAGTGGGTTGGCAATGAAGCTATCACCGGAGCGCGAAACTTCCCGTGCCGATGAATCAAGGGCTTGTCCGAGCCGGCTTAATTCCTCGGCCACCCCGCTTTTTCGGACATCAATCTCCTCCAAGGCGCGCTCTTTACCCTCATGGCCAAGCGATTGCGCCTTGTCTTTCGCGGTCTGCAGGGCAGATTCTGTTGCCCCTGTCAGTCGTTGCTTTCCTGCGCTTTCACTTTCAAGTGTATTCATTCTTTCGTTCATTGCAGTCTCCTTTTCCTTCCGGAATAAGGCTGCAATCAACGTGCCCCCGCTTTTGATCAACGAGCGTTACGTCACAGATGTCCTACGCCACGATTTCGCGCCGCTGGACGCTGACAACGTTGAATTCACCGCAATGTTTACATCGGCGAAACGAGCCTCGATCTATCTCATAAATCCATGACGGGTCCGCACACCTATCTGGCCAACCTTTCCGGGGCACGAGCGACACTTTGGTGCTATTTGATTTGGTACAGCGTCATTGCCATTCGCCACTTTGATCCCAGCTTACGGCTATGGCTCACGTCGTTTGGATTGTCGGTCATCATCGGAGTCGCGTTGGTGTTGAACGCCGAGGCTGGAAGGCACGGAAAACCTGACAAATGGCAGCGTTTTCGTTTCTTCTTGGCGCCGTTCTGTGTGTCCAGCTTTGCTGCGCTCGTCAAAGACAAGGGATTTGTTCTGATCATCTCACCGCATTGGCAAGACGTGGCTTTGGGAACGTTGGGTTGTGCCAGCTTTTTGAGCTTGGTGCGGCTGGCGCGGAGGCGGTCGCGGGCAGCTAGCGCCCGCCCTCGAGAACTTTGAGTTGGGGCCTGCGGGGTGGCGACTGGGGCTCCGGAAGGTCTTCGAGATCCTCGTCGTAGATGCCCCACAAAAGCATGTGCGGAACAGTCACGAACGCGATGGCATTCACGCGAAGAGCCACTTGCTCACCGTCATGGTCGAAGAAGGTCGCAAATGGTTTACCGCCACTACCCTGTTCGATATGGTCGAGCAACGCGTGCAATTGGCCATGGTACGCGCATGGATCATCGGGGTCATCTGAAACGTCTGCGTCAGCGCCGAAGCTCAACGACGTTTTCTCTCCTGCCAGCAGGACTTCGACGGCAGACGGTCCCTCGTCAGGCGCAAGGTCGCCGTCTGCGCCTTCGAAGAGCGCGTGCGCTTGCACCACTTCGTTGAGGTTTATCCCGACGGTCTGCAGGCTGGAGTCGAACACCACAAATGCTGGGTGGCCTTCTTCTCCCTCATGACCCAAGGCCTCGTGAAAGCGATCGAGGTCCGGGCCTGCTATGGCAAAACTTGCCTCTCCTCCGCCGCGAAAACGGAGCTTGAGGAACCAAAGGGCCGGATGGATGTCGATGCCATACGCTGCGATCTCCTCGCGGAAGGCCTTGTCCTCCCACGCCGACTCTGTCAACGCTGCGTTGCTTTGAAATTGCTTCAGCCTGTCGAAAACCCCGTTGAACAGTTCGTCGGCGGAAACGTTTAGAGCTTGGGCAATGGCAAGTGCCTCTTCGCAGCGCGCGTAGGCCCCGTGTTCGATTCGCCGTACCACCGCGATGTCTAAACCTGCCGTCTGCGCGAGCGTTTGGCGACTGAGTTTTTGCTCCAAGCGGCGTCGTCGGATCCGGGGGCCGGGTTCAAGCTGTTCATCCATAGGGGGCCTCAGTGACCGTGGATGCCATCATAGGTATCTATATTTGCGCTCGCAACCATCATTTAGATTCCAATATCGCCCTTTATCCCGCGATTGGCGGAAGTTGCGGGCCATACTTCGGTTGTGATTTGCCGTCGCCTGGCTTTAAAGACGGGACTTGCGCTTGCCGCGTGGACCCAAAGCCGCCCCGTGGCGGCCGGGACATCGCACGCACAAAACGCAGATGGCGTTCTCACAGTGCCCGTGTTTGCGCAAATTGCCACCTGCCCGCGCACCAACCAGCCCGAGCGTTCACAGGCGTGGCTGCAGGCGCATGTGGAAGCCGCCAACCTCGTGTTCAAGCCGCACAGGATTCTTTTGCTGGTAAGCTTTGACGCATTCGAGTTCCCTCGCTGCGATTTGACCAACCGTGCAGATCGCAACGCGGTGGCCGCCTATGTACGGCACGAGAAAGTGGTGCCCGTGGTGGTGGTCAACAAAGTGCGCGACTTGGAAGTGCCCACCTACAACCTGATGGGCGTTCATTGGCGCTACGGGGGCAAACGCCCTGGCCTGGCCGGCCGGCGATGGATCTTCTTAACCGCGCGCGCTGAGCCTCCCGTGTTGGCGCACGAGCTCTGCCATTTTTTCGGTCTTCCGCATGATCGCGAGGGAGGCAACTTGATGACGCCGGGGCCTTCGTCTTCAGCTTGGAGATCGGCAACCCCACCGCGGCCCTTCGCGCCTGTGCTTACGCAACCGCAGGCCAATGCGCTACGGGCTGGAATCAGGTTGTGGGACCAAAATGGTTAGGCAATTGCAGCTTGCCGCAGTTTGAGCGGGCTGTTTACGGGGCGCAATGAGTGAAGGTCACGTTATGCGACACTCGATACAGCGCCCCACCAAAGTACCTATCGGCATAGAAGAACACGATGGGGTACTTTTTCCCTGGCTCGATGCCAAGCTCTGTGGCTTTCGAATCCAGACTGACTCTGGCCGGTGTAAAGCCGTGCAAACCTCCGTTGTCTATCGCCAGCTTTCCGTTGATGAAAACCCATGAGTCATCGTCGCTCTCTGAGATGATGAGTTCATTCTTGCCCCCTTGATACAGGAACTCCGCTTCGATCTTGGCTGTGAACAAGTGGTTGTGCATCTTGTCGGCAGCCTCATGCTCTGCGTCCTTCCAGGCCAATGGGGACACGATGTCAGCATTGCCAAGGCCTATGTCATCGATGGGGCACCAGCCAATGTCATCGCCTCCAAACGCGGTTAGAAGAGCGGACCGCGGCGTGGCTTCGATGTCAACTTCGATAAGTTGATTTACGCCCTGGGTGGTGGTGAACCACTGCTTGAAGGATTCGGCATCTTTGACCCACGCCGCTGGGCTTGGAATGAGCTGGGGGTTTCCATCGGCGCCCAACTCATTTTCTACGAATGGGATCTGGGAGTAGTCCATCGCTTCTTCGTCGAACACCGGCTGGAAATCGGGATGCGCGGAACGAAAGTCCCACACTTTCGCTTTGAACTTGTTGCAGCCGGTTGACAGATGCGGGGCCGCACCACCGTTGCCTCCAGCGGCCGCATTTCCTGCTGCGCCACCGCCAGCTGCTCCACCGCCAGCGGTTCCTCCACTTGATGTTCCTCCGCCAGCCGCCCGCCGTTGTCAGCGGTGTGGCCGCCGCCGCCCGCGTTGCCGGCTTGCGCCCCACCCGATGTCGAGCCACCTTGTGAATTTCCAGCCCTTCCACCTTGCCCGTGATCCACAGACGTCGTCGAGGGGCCACACGCAGCCGTCATGATTGCTGCACAACAAAACATGCAAAGCTTCATTTCTATTTTCTCCTCATACGCCCCTACTTCAGGGGACAGCCGATATGGAGCGGCCGGAGGCGCCTGCGACGAACTCGCCCAACGGCCGACGGCGGCGCGAAAATCAGCTGCCCTGAGATCCTCAACACGAAGTTGCTCCGCGGAGCGCCTGACCGGATTTGCGGCTGCGGCTCGCGGCAGAAGGCCCGAATCAAGCCGGTGTGCGTCGCAACCTATCGCAACCTTTGCGAAAACATCATAAGCGGGTTAAGCTAAAGCATGCGCTCTGAGGTTCGCCAATATCTGTCGGCAATCGGCCGAAACGGCGGGCGTCTCAGCAAACGCCACCTAGCCCCGGAGGTGGCACGAGAGATGGTGCGACTGCGTGAGGCGCGACGTGCCTTCAGGCAGTTCCATGGCCAATGCTTCTGGTCGTCGCCCACAGACTTCATCGTGACGAAAGCTGATATCCCGTGGGTCGCAAAGCAGCTCATGGCGCATGGTGGCCGGCGCGGGTGGGAAGTTGGAGCACGGCTTTGCCGCTAACGGTGTTTCAGATCGCCATCGCGAGGCTGCTCTCGAAAAATCGCACGCTCGATAGCTACCTGGCCGGCGCGGCGGCGCTTCACATTGCACCGAATTCGAGGCGCTACAGCAACGACCTCGATTACTTCAACGATTCGGAAGAACGCGTTGCCACGGCCTTCGCCGATGATCGGCACCTGCTCTCGAAAGCGGGATACCGTCTCGCCCCTGGGCGCCTTGTGTTGGGCCGCCGCCGGCAAAGATCCTGGCTTCACTCCCACTGCATTGCTCGAGATGCTCCGAAGACGTGGCAAGTATAGACCCGAAGATTTTGCGCGCCTGCATCTCGTTGAGCCAGTAGATGTGGTTGAGCTAAAGCAAAGCTGGCTCGTCGCCTTAGCGGAGGCCGAAGCCTTCATAGTCACCCGGCCCCCAGAGGAGGTGGGCTGCTTGTACTTTGAGGTTGAAAGTGAGCGCTTCGTGGAGCCCAAGCCAGATGCCAAGGTGGTTCCACACTACGGACGGCCTGGCGGGATCATGCCGCGCTTGATGGCCGACTGAAACGAGCCCGCAGCCACGGCGTACGGAGGCGCGCATCGAAGGCCAGGGGGAAGCAGCGCCTTGCCACCGATTGAGGGAGGAGAGCGCGCAAAGAGATTGGTTTACCAGCGTGTGACCAGCGCCAAGGTGCCATAGAAGGGCAAAAGCGGCGGCTGTCCCGCTGTGTCCCGCATCTGGCCAATACGCAACACGATGTCGTAGCGGCTGAAACTTGTGCCCGCTTGTAGCCCATAGCGAATGTTTCCCCCGGGGTTGGCGTACCAGCCGTTGCGGGCCTCATCGAATACAAGGTTGCGGTAGCCATCGCTGTGCGAGACGTGCGTGGTCATCGACCAGTCGAACCCAGCCTCGCCCGCAACGAACCAATGGCGCGCGTAATAGCCGCCGGTGACGCCCACGTCGGCGCCCACGCTGGTCATGCGGCCAAGTTCGTTTCCCGTGCGGCGCAAAGTGGGAAAAAACCCAGCGGCCAGTTTCCAGCGCCCGCCTCTTGCGATTGGGGTCAGAACGCCCAAACAAAGGCGAAAATCTGACCCGTCAAAGCCCGCCCAAGGTGCGGTCACTTCGCCCGAGACAAGCGAAGCTCTTCCAAGCATGCGCAGGGTCTTTGCGTAGCCAAGCGCGGCCACGAAGCCATGCTCCGCGCCCGTTCGTGTGAACACTCGATCGCTGCGCTCATCTTCCAGAGATGAAAGGTTCACCTCCTGCGCGCGGGCTGTCCGGGTTGAAGCCAGCCCGAAAGTGACGAAGCCCATGGTGGCCACCACGACGGTCAAGAACGGGTTTTGCCGACGGATCATTGTGCCTCTCCTGCAAAGCCGCCAATAAACCCTATCGATTGAAAATACGCGCGCACGTGACTGAGATACTCCTGCGAGCGCTCCCAGATCACAGCATGCCCAACGCCCTCAATAGTTACAATTTCGGCTTGGGGGTAGCTTGCCGCGAGGGCCTTTTGGTGCTCTAGCGTGGCCACCGTGTTAAGCGATCCGCGCAGAAACAGAACCTTCGTTGCGAAGGCCCCCAGATGGGTTGTCCAATCGAAGGGCTGTTCGTCGGTCAACTTGAGCAGCGACGCGTTCACAACCGCGCCTTGGCGCCACGCGGGTGAGGGGTTGTTTGGATCTTGCCGTTCGGAAGGCGCTGCGCGGTAAGCCATCAACATCGCGAGGTAATCTGCGCGCTCGTGATCATGTGCCGAGATGAATTGCCGCGACCAGGTGGCGTCGTTCAGCTGTTTTCCAGTCAGTTCAACCGACTTCATCAGCTTTTCGATGAACTCGTCGAGCTGGGGCTTGGTGAAGGCGCCAGGCTCTGTCAGCACGGCGCCGCGCAGGCGACCATTGTAGTCGCCGTATTGGTTGATAAACCACGTGGCGTACATAGCGCCCCACGATTGCCCCAGCAGAACGAAGACCTGCCCGGGCGCCACCGTCTTTTCGATGAGCAACCTTAGGTCCTCAAGATAAACCTTGTAGCTAAAGACTTTGGCTGGATGCCGCTGCGACAAACCGGCGCCCCTTTGATCCCAAAACACCACTTGGTAGCCATCGGCCGCGAGCGCTTGTAGCGGCAGGAGCGACCTGTAGTCGCCGCCAGGGCCGCCGTGAAGCACCACCACGGTGGGGGCTGCTGATGCGCCGAAAGTCTCGGCATGCAGGAGGGTTCGGTTAACCTCAAGCCGAGGCAAAGTGGGATCTTCGATGACGGTCTCGGGAACCAAGGCCCCTGGGGCCTCAGGATCCAAGCAGGCGCCAAAACAAAGGGCGAAGAGCAGGTGCGGGGTTGGGCGCATGGTGTTTCCTTTGGTAGGTCCAATGAGGGGAAGCCCCGGAAACACCGCAGGTCGACTTTCGTGTCACCGGCGGCAGCTGATTTTGCGCCCAACCCAGCGCAGAAACCAGCTTCAGGACGGGAACCCGAGTTACCCAGCTGAAGCGTGGATCCCGCCATCATGCAAATAGAGCACCGCCTCATTGTTGGGTTTAGGGCCCCAAGCTGCCGGCCCCGCTCTTGCACCTGAGCTGCGCCACCACATTCGTGGATTGGTTAATTGGATAAGGAGCGAGATCGATGAAAAGCGTTTTGGGCGTTTTGTTTGCGTTGTGTGGCTTGGGGGCGGTGGCGATGTCTTGTAGCGACGCCGACGAACTGATTGATTGTCAGCAAATTTGCAGCCGCTACCAGAGCTGCTTTGACAACGGCTATGACGTGTCCGCTTGCCGAAGTCGGTGTGAAAACAAAGCAGATGAAGACAAAGCTTTCGCAGATAGAGTCGATGCTTGCGAAAAATGCATCGACGACAGGTCTTGCACCTCAAGCGTCTTTTCATGCTCCGCACAGTGTGCAGGCGTTGTCCCTTAACAGCCGTTTGCGGCACAATCGATTGAGCTTGGGCCCAGGCGGGCCGCGTGTTTCAAAATTTGTGCACGCTAGCCACGCCGGCCCAGTTCGTCGTTCTGCATAAGGCTCTGCAGAACCTCGGCGAGTTCCCGCTCGCCCGTGAAGCGATCAACGCTCATGTTGCGAAGGGCGCGTGCAATGCTGGCGCGGTGGTCTTTGGACAAACCATCGACAACACCCACCTTGCCGTCCGCCCCAACCGCAGGCGGGGGCCCGCGGCGGCCATGCACCCACGTGCTCACAATGCGGTGATGCAAGAGCGCCCGGTCCAGCACAATCCAATAGAACTGAGGCTTCGTGATGGGGCCCACCTGCAGGCTTAAGCCGCCCAAGCTTTGCCCCACCACCTGCGTCTTCGCCATCTGGCCCCAACCAGCGTAACCCGCCAGACCACCCACCATTAGGCCGGCCAAGGCGCCCATGAAAAACGATGCGCCACCAACGCTGGCGTCCAACATACCGCCGGTGATGGCACCTGCAGTGGCGCCACCTGCGGCCAACTTGCCCCGGCTAAGCCCCAGCCTTCCCCACGTTCCTTCACTAAACAAATCGTCGTTTAGCTCCACCCCTAAGTCGGCATCAGAGAGCTTCAAAACCCGGTGGCCGTAAACGCCCATGAGCTTCTTGCGCAGGCGACGCTCGCTTGCGCGCAAGTTGTTGCTGAACGTCTGCCACAAGCGCTGGCGCGTGGGTTCATCAACAGATTCGGTTCCCGTCAGGCGAATCTCCTCTGTGGCGGTGGCCATCTCACCCACCGCCTGCGCGATAAGCAGAGCACTGGCGCGAAGGTTGTCCTGCCGTTGCTGCTCAAGCGCGAGGATGGCGCTATCAAACACCGGCCGCCAAGCGTCGTCGAGTTCGCGCATCGACCGCAAGAGGTCAACGCACGCCTTGAAATCCACGCCATACGCGTTGAACTCTCTCACGATCAAAAAGTATTGCCCCAGCAAGGCGCGCCAGCGGGTCGAGTGGTCGGCGTCTCCAATTCGGTTCATCAACGCCATCCTGGGGCGACCCGTCCAACGCAAGATCTCCATCTCTGACTCAAACCGTTCGTCAACAGGCACCGAAACGTCCACGATGTACAGCACGGCGCCACCATTGATTACGGGCTTGAGCAGCCGCACCTCCTGCTCGAATTGTCCGCTTGCTTCGTGCTCCTTAACAAAGCGTGCAACGATGGCGGGGCGATCGGCGGTTTGGCTCGCGTGTTCTTCAAGCCAGTGCAGCACCTTGCGGGCGCGCTCGAAACCCGGGGTGTCAACAAGTTCATACAGCACCTTGCCGTTGACCAACATGGGAAACCGGCGCGCGACGCGCGTGGTGCCCGGCGTGTCATCAACAACCACCGAGTCGTCCGCGGCCAACGTTGAGACAATGGAAGATTTGCCACGGTTTACGTGGCCCACAACCACGAGCACGGGATGAACAGCCTGCACCTCGTCGGTCATGGCAAACCCTCCACCCGCACAGGATAAACGCGCAGCCACGGATCACCCAAGGCCTCAAGACGTCGACGCCACAACCGCATTTGTGCGTCCGTGGGCGCCACCACCGCATCGCTCGCGCTTAGGCCGCAAACAAGCACGTCAATCCGCCGGCCTGCTTTGAGGCCGCGTCGAAGTTGCTCAAAAAAATCCACGTGATCTCCCACGGGAGGCTCCCACCCCTGCACCATCACAGCCACGTCGGGCTCCCCCTGCGCCGCCGAGGCTTTGCGAACCGCCGCTTCATCGGCATTCAAGTCTCTGCCGCCAACAATTTCTACATGCCCCCAAATGGATCGCCCCAGCGTGAAGCGAATCATGGTTTCCATCACAGAGGGCGGCATATCAGGAACCCCAGACCATTTCATAACTGCGACAGGCTTTTGTGAAACGCTTGCCTCGTCCGCCAGGGCGTGCGGCAAAGGGGTGTCAACGGCCAGCGGTTCCGGCCGAGCCTCTGCCACCGTTGACAAGCTGCTGCGGCGCATGCGGTGAAGCAATTGATCCGCAGCGGCACTTCTCCAGGGCGCGCCGCGAAGGGCCAGCTTGCACCTCCACCACGTCCAGGCGTAGGTACCCAACCGAGGCACAAGGCCATAGACCAGCAGCGACAGCAGCAAAAACGGCCACCATGCGGCCCACAGTTCCGCCTCTGGGCCGAGCGCCCCTGCTTCAACAAACCGAGCTTCCAATGATGAGTAGCGTGTTTGTGCAACCACCTCGGGGCTGGGGGCACCGGCCCACCCGCTCCACGACCACGGCAGCGCAATCCGCTGCGCCCATCGATGAACAGTGGTTTCATCAAGCAAAGTGCTGCGCCAACCAAAGGAGGGGTCGCTGATCGTGGCCCACACCACCAGGCCCAAGGTGGCACCCACGTTGTAAGCCACCGCCAGCGCCTGCGTAGACTTGAGCGCCACCCACCCGAACAGCTCGCCGTACAGTCGTTGCACCTTGGACCACGTGGCGGCTGGCAATCCATTGTTGTGGTCAGGCTTCGCCACCCGCACCCAAAGGCTTTCTATCGCGCGCGCAAACCACGGCAGCGCGCGAGACGCACGGCCCGGCACCGTCATGCCCCTGCGAATCACCCACCGCCAACGGAGCACCGACGCGGCCAGCAGAATCAGAAACACCAATTGCGTCCCAATCAAGGCGGACCAAAAATTGATGACATTGATGGGCTGCCGGCCCTGCACTTCCAACCACCCCGCCACCGTCAAAAGGCCGGCCGCAAAGGCACCTACGCGCAGCAACCATGAAAGCGTGCTGCCCCAGCGTTCCAGGTGGCTTCCGTAGGCCGTGGCCTCAGGTGGGCCCACCTCGGCAAGCCAGGCCCGCACCGCCGAAACGTCATCCAGTTTCGCCGCGTTCACTCTACGTCCAACGTCGCCATCTCGCTTGATGAGATCCTGCTCATCCTCATCGGCATCGCGCTCAAGCACGGCCTGCAAATCGATCATCTCCCCCAGGGTGAGTGGAACGGAAGCGTATGGCATTTGGTCGCGCATGTTGGGGGCATCAAGCTTTCGAGCCAAGGTGACCTTTTAAAGAGTCTACACAATGGGCTGAGGTGGCACGCGTGGACCGTGTCGGCGAGAGTGGAGCCCCTTGCCCGAAGGCGCTACCAACTTGAGCCCGCCCCACCCCCGCCCGATCGGCCGCCGCCGAAGCCGCCGCCGCTGGAACCGGAGCCGCCGGAGCCGCGAA
This sequence comes from Polyangia bacterium, assembly GCA_038257535.1. Taxonomy (GTDB): domain Bacteria; phylum Myxococcota_A; class Polyangia; order Fen-1088; family Fen-1088; genus JAGTJU01. The sequence continues at coordinate 5,677 of JBBSJE010000049.1, read as the reverse complement.
ATCCCGAAGTAGACGAGGATCCGCTTGGCTTCATAGGGATCACGTTCGTGTAGCTGCGCGTGTGAAAACAGTGCCGGCAGGTCTCGGTGACGTGCATGCTTCCATAGGTGGCCGTTGTGGGGGCAATCAGCACCGTGCGATCCGAATGCTGAGTTTTGTAGCCGCACCCCGAGCAGCGTTCGTAGTGCGTAAAAAACTTGAAATGCGATAGCATTCGTAGGAAACCGCAGGTTTCGCAACGAAGCACCTCGTGATTCATGCTGCCAATCGCTTCTTCCGTAAGTTGACCTGAGTCCAAATGTTCGTCCTCAGCCACCTCATCCAGCGACTTCAGCGACGTTTTGCAGGTGGGGCACGTGCGCTGCCACTTCCGCCGCCAGAACCAGCCGCCTGCGGCCACACCGGCTAGCGCCAAAGCGACCAAGGGCCACAGGACTTTCGTCTCCGGTTCGGCAGAAGCTTCGGCAAACGGCACCATTACGCCCGCTTCCGCGGCACCGGGCTCCTGCAAAAGTCGATGCACCACGGCGGCCATGCCAGCGATGAGGCCGCCACCATACTTGCCCTCCTTGAACAGCGGCACCATCGATTGGCTCTGCATCGTGCCCAGCCAGCCATCTGGCAACAACGGTTCCAACCCGTAGCCCGTCTCCATCTCAAGGCGCCGCTGCGCCATCACGAGCAGCAACAGCAGGCCATTGTTTGCTTTCGCTTTGCCAATGCCCCAGTGGTTAAACAGGGCGGTGGCGAAATCTTTTGGCACACCATCCACGTTCTGCACGGTCACTACAGCGACCTCAACGCTGATCTTTTTCTCCAGCGCCTCGATCATGGCGTTGAGGCCATCGAGCTCGTCGGCCGAAAGCACTTCGGCCATGTCGCTAACCCATCCGCCCTGATTCCGGGGGTTTGGAATTTGCTCGATCGACAACGACTGCGCACGCGCGGTCGCGGCCCCGGCGAACGCCACAACCGCAGCCATGGCCATGGTCAGGATGATTTTCACCAGCGCATCATGCCGCAAACATCCCTGGTTTGGCAGCTCAATGCAGCACCCAAGGCAACAAAGGGCTGCTACCCTGGCGGCTGCCGTGGTGGACCCCAAAACGTTGAAGCAGCAACAGAACCTCAGCGATGCCGAGCTGGGCCAGGTGATTGAGCGCGCGGCCAACCTGCAGCGGCAGGCCGGGGAGGATCGAGCTTTGGCCATCGATGTTGTGGCGGTGGCCGGTGAGCTCGACCTCGAAGAAAAGTACGTGCAGGCGGCTTTGACTGAACTTGAGGCTTCGCGCAAGTTGCAAGCCCAAGCCAAGCTGCATGCGGCAACTTTGCGCCGGCGCCTCAAGCTGGGCGCGCTCGCGCTGTTGGGTGTTTCAGCGATTGGCTCGCTGGTTGTCGCCCGCAGCACAGGACATCAGATCGAGGCGGCCGCGCAAGAGTTGCAAGCCGCGGAGACACGGCTTCAGGGCGCGCTCGCGCGGCAAGCGAATTTGATTCCGCAGCTCGTGGCGCTATCCGGGGGCGATCCCAAAACCTTGCTGCAAGAGGCGCGCGTGGTGATTCAAGCGCCCACGGCACAAGAGCGTCTCGCGGCGGCTGATGTGTTCGCCGCAAGCCTGTCACGCGCATTGGCGAACATGCCAGCGACGGCAGCCCCCGATCAACGCAACCTGAATCTGCAGCACGAGGTGGCGGGCGCACAGAACCGCATCACCACGGAACGCAGCCGATACGAGGCGGCGCTTTCGCGAAAGCAGACGGCCGAACAGCGACCACTGGCAAGCTTGGCGCGAGTGCTAGGTTGGGCGGGAGCATCATGAAAACTGTCTTCAGAACTCAGTACGGCCCCCCCAGCGTGTTATCGGTGCGTGATGTGCCGGTCCCAACGCCAAAGCCCACCGAAGTGCTGGTTCGCGTCCGCGCGGCAACCGTCAGCCGCACCGACTCCGCCGCCTTGGAGGGCAAGCCTTTCTTTTTTCGTTTCTTCATCGGGTTTCCCCGCCCGCGACACGTGGCCACGGGATGCGACTTCGCGGGCGACGTTGCAGCGGTGGGCGCGCAAGTAAGTGAGTTCAAAATTGGCCAGCGGGTGTGGGGCTTCGACGACATCGGCCTTGGCACGCATGCCGAATATATGATCATCGGCGCCAACAAGGCGATCAGCAGCATTCCGGAGGGCGTCAGCTACGAGCAGGCGGTCGCTTCGGCCGAAGGCGCACACTACGCGATCAACTCCCTGCGCAAGCTGCCGCTGACCGCCGGCCAACACGTTCTTGTTGTGGGAGGCACGGGAGCCATTGGGTCGGCAGCGATTCAGTTGCTGCGGCTCCGCGGCGTCAGAGTTACAGCGGTGGCGCCCACGCCCCACTTGCAAACGGTACGTGACTTGGGCGCCGAACGGGTGATCGACTACCTGAAGGAGGACTTCACCGTGGCGCTCGCCCCCAGGAGCAAAGACGAGGCCTTCGACTTCGTTTTCGATATGGTTGGCAAAAGTACGTTTGGGCGCTGCAAGCCGCTCATGAAACCAGGCGCGGCCTATCTCTCTTCAGAGTTGGGGCCAGGCGCCGAAAACATTCCGCTTGCCCTCGCCGCACCGCTGCTTGCGCCGTTTTCGAAAGGCAAGAAGGTGTTGTTCCCCATACCGGTCGATGTGAAGGGCAGCATAGAATTCATGTCCGATCTGCTCGCCAAAGGGACATTCAAGCCCCTCATCGATCGCAGCTACCCGATAGACCAGATTGCCGAAGCGTTCAGCTACGTGCTTTCAGGCCAAAAAGTAGGCAACGTGATCCTCACGATGGCGTAATCGGCGCGCCACAAAATAATTTTTTTCTGTTCCTTGCCGCCGCGGTGTCTATGACCGTAGATGAGCAAACACCACGTACCCGCATGGCCAATGGCCCTGCTCACCCTTGTTTCGGCCTGTGGCGGCAACGCTGATGGCAGCTTGGCCCAGGGGGACGCCGCCATGGCCCCCGAGGACGATTCGGATGCGGGCCAGGCCCCGGCGCCGCCCCAAGCCGTCACCTGGCACAAGGACGTTGCCCCCATCCTCCACAGCCAGTGCGGCGGCTGTCACAAGCCTGAAGGCGTCGCCCCCTTCGATTTCACGTCCTACGCCAACACACGTGGGATGGCCGGCGCCATCGCGGCCGCAACAGCCGCGCAAACCATGCCACCATGGGGTGCGCGCGAAACCAACGAGTGCCAGCCGCGCTTCGCGTGGCGCAGCGATCCTCGGCTTAGCGAGGATCAAAAACGCATCTTGAATTTATGGGCCACGCTGGGAGCGCCCGAAGGCGACGCCGCAAACGCCACGCCGCTGCCGCCGTTGCCAAGCACGAAGCTTGATCGCGTGGACCAAGCGCTCACCCCGCGCGCGGACTACGTGACCCAGGGCGGCCATGACGAGTTTCGCTGTTTTGTTCTGGATCCGCAGCTCGCCGCAGCTCGCAACGTCACAGGCTCGCACGTGGTGCCGGGCAATCCGGCGGTCGTGCATCACGCCGTTGTGATCGTGGATCCAACACGCGCGTCGGCCAAGCTCGCTGGCCCCGATGGCAGCTACGATTGCTTCGGCAACGCCATCGAAAAGATTCCAGATGCGCGGCTTTTGGAAGTTTGGGTACCGGGCACGCAACCCATCACCTATCCCGAGGGCGTTGGCATTCCCGTGCCCAAGGGCAGCCTGATTGTCATGCAGATCCATTATCATCCGGCAGGCCAACGCGCGGTGCCTGATCGCACACGGGTCGAGTTGCGGTATACCGACGACAAGCTGCGCTGGCTGCTTGTGCCTGGGTTCCCGTTCGGCAACGCGAGCAAGAGCGAAGCGGACGGCAGTGGTTTGTTGCCAGGCGAAAACGATCCACCCACCGGCCCCGCCTTCTTCATCCCCAAAAACAAGTCGGGGCATGTGGAGAAGATGACCTTCACGTGGCCAAAAACCACGAAAGAAGGCAAACCCATGCCTCCGCTTGGCATCTACGGCATCGCGCCGCACATGCACTACGTTGGCCGCGACTTCCTGCTGGAGATCGAACGCGCAAACCCCGGCACAGAGCCCGCGCGTGAGTGCCTGATCCAAGACACCGCCTGGGATTTCGAGTGGCAACGCGCCTACATTTACGATCGCGCGGTCGAGTTTCTACCCGTTCTGCGCGGCTGCGACAAACTGCACCTACGCTGCACCTACGACAACACGCTAGACAATCCTTTCGTTGCCCACGCCCTCGAAGACGCGGGACTCAATGCACCGGTCGACGTGCGTCTGGGTGAAGAGACGTTGGACGAGATGTGCCTGGCGATGGTGTTTCTGGTGTTGCCGGTAGCGCCTTAGGTTGGTGTGTCGAATTCCAATCGAGTCGCAGTCGGCCGTCGGTAAACACAAGGTTCTTTTCGCCGAGCCCCGTCGTACCGTTTTGTATTGATTCGTCCAGCAGCCCCCTCGTTCGCGCCCTCGACCTGAACAAGGCGTTCACACACATCGTGCGCCACCAGAGCTTCATTCACGGCCGCGACGTGCTGGAGCGTGTGGAGCCTCACACGATGCGGATCGAGGAACGCTGGCTGGGACATACGCCTTAAATGGTCCGAAGCGGGTTCCCGGCGGTACAAGCAGCGGTGAAGCCAAGCGCCGTTCGCGCCGCTGTTTGCATTCTTGTTGCGCAGCTGTCACATCCAGGGCTTGCGCGACCGGCACACTTGCAGCCCAGGCGGCCTAGATGCATCGACGCGCAGTTTCAAGAGGAGAGCGGAAATCGGGAACTTGTTCGGGACACACACAAATGCTGTGGCTCGCAGCAGTTCTCGTGTTTGCACCAAGTGCTGTCGCTCAGGCGGCTCCCGATGGCGCTGCGCACGCGGAGACCTTGATCGCTGAAGGGCTCGAGCTAAGGCGAGCGGGGCAGGATAGCCAAGCCGTCCGCAAGTTCGAGGAGGCCTATTCGCAGGTTCCCGGACCGCGCTCGGCCGCGCAACTCGGTTTGTGCCTTCAAGCGGTTGGAAGATGGAGCGAGGCTGAAGCACGGCTGTCCGAGGCGCTGCACTCTAAGAACGATGCCTGGATCGCCAAGCACCGTAGTACCCTCAAGGAATCGCTTGAGCAAGTGAAACAAAATGTGGCGCGGGTGGAGGTTAACGGTGAGCCTGAAGGCGCTAGCGTCCTCATCAACGGCCGTAACGTCGGCAGTCTTCCCCTAAAAGAGGACATCGCCGTGAACGCCGGTACAGTCGACATCGAGGTCAGCAAGCCGGGGTTCAAGCGAGGCTACCGGTCCCTCACTCTCAAAGGCGGCCAATATCAACGTCTGGTCATGCGCTTGGAGGAAGACCCCGCAGTGCATTCTGCGGCAGTCCCAGCGCCAAAGTTTGAACCCTTGCAGGAAGCGCAAATGGGAGAAGCCCACCTTAGCACCGAGCAAAGTCAAGCGAGGCGTCCGCTCTACAAAAGCCCATGGGCGTGGGGGGTGGTTGGCGCGCTCGTGGTGGCCGGCGCGGTCACGCTATTTTTGGCTGGGAATAGCTCTGAAGTTGGCTCCCCGACAGAATCTGTGGGTGAAAAACGGCGTTCTGTGAGCCGAAGGGGAAAAGTGGGAGCAAATCGGTGTTGTGTTCCTCCCGAAACGAGTATCGTCCCGGTGATTTGAAAAACTTACAAACCAAAGAGCTCCCG
>JBBSJE010000048.1:0-33498 GCA_038257535.1 Polyangia bacterium | reverse complement strand
GCAAAAGTACAAACACGAGAAAGGGCCTTAAATATGCACAACTCCAACGTAAAACGTTGCCTCTGGGGAACAGCTTCAATTGCCACTGCGCTCGCCGTTTCGTGCGCCACCTCGCCCACCGGCCGACGCCAGCTGATGCTGGTTGAAGATTCGGCCATGAGCAAGCTGGGCGACCAGGGGTTCGCCGAAATTCAGAAGCAAACGAAAGAAAGTACGGATGAAGGCGTAAAGGCCTACGTTAACTGTGTCGCAAGCTCGATCGTGAAGCACCTGGATGACGAATATCAATTGCCCGAGGGCAAGCGCTGGACCGTCAAAGTGTTCGATGATCCGGCCGCGAACGCGTTTGCGCTTCCGGGGGGCAACATTGGTGTGTTCACAGGGTTGCTCAAGGTTGCGAAAAACGAACATCAGCTCGCCACGGTGGTGGCGCACGAAGTGGGGCACGTCATAGCCGACCACGGTGGCGAACGCATATCGCACGCCTTGGTGGCCCAAGGTGGCCTCGCCGCGGCGGACATGCTGATGCAAGATCGGCAATCAAAGTCACTGGTGCTGGCCGCCTTGGGTGCGGGCGCGCAAGTGGGCGTGCTGCTGCCCTACGGGCGCAAACAAGAGTCCGAATCGGACATCATCGGACTTCGGCTGATGGCCAAATCGGGGTTTGATCCTCGGCAGTCGGTGCAGTTATGGAAGAATATGGCAGAGGCCAACCCAGGTGGGCCTCCGCAATTTCTCTCAACCCACCCGTCGCCCGAAAACCGCATCGAGAAGCTGCAAGCGGCGATGGCCGGCGCCGTAAAGTTGCAACAACAAGCCGTGGCGGCACAAACGCGGCCCAGCTGCCGGGCTGTAGCCTGGCAAGCGTTCCCTAACGGCGGAGATGAGGTTGCAACAACGTTTCTAAAGTGAAGATGAAGCGCAACAAAGATTTCCGCAGGCGGGGCCACGCACGTAAGGGTTTGCGTGGCTCGCCCGCGCGGGCTGCCCCCTCGAGAGCCTCGGCCATAAGGGCGGTTTCGGTGGCGCCCATCGTGCGCGCGTGACCTTTCACCTTGTGCACAAGATCCGCAAGCTGTGTGTGCTCGGACGGCATTTTCATCACCCTGTCCACATCTGAAATCAGCTGGCGTAGTTCTTCTATAACGCGCGGAGCGTATCTGTCGAAGAGCGATTTGCCTTCGGCGTTGGTGGTGTGCTGAAGTTCCAAAAGAATTTTCGCATCCAACTCGATCGGCACCAAGTTGGCCCCTGAAGCGGCGGGCTTCACAGCGCCCAAAGGGGGGTGACCGTTGAGGCCTGCCAAGTAGGCGTGAAGATCTTCGAGTCGAAGCGGCTTGCCTAGGAAAGCGTCCATGCCAGCTTCTAAGCAAGCCCGGCGATCATCAGCCAGGACATTGGCCGTGAGCGCCACGATGGTGGGCTGGTGCCCTAGGGGCCATCGACGACGCCGGATCATACGCGTGAGCGTCAGGCCGTCCATGACGGGCATTTGCACGTCCATCAGCACAACGTCGTAACGTTTTTCCTCCAAAGTCACGAGCGCTTCGGCGCCATTGGCCGCGCCGTCAGCCTTGTATCCCAGCACCGCCAACAACTCGATCGCCAAGTCTAGAGCCACGGCGCTATCTTCAACGACCAGGATCGACAAATCGGGCAGCGCCCGTGGCTTTTGTTGAAGGGGGCGGCCTTGACCAAGGCTGGGTTCACCGATCGCAAACGGCAGCGAAACCGCAAACGTTGACCCACGGCCAAGTTCGCTTTGGGCCTTCAACGCCCCTCCCATCAATTCGGCCAACCGGCGGCTAATGGCCAAGCCCAAGCCCGTGCCGCCAAACCTACGTGCGGTGGAGGAATCCGCCTGCGAGAACGGGCGAAACAGCTGCCGCAAACTGCGCGCCGAAATCCCTATGCCCGTGTCCTGTATGGAAAAGCTTAGCTCGGCGTGTTCGCGATCTTCGCCCGTGTCAGTGCGCAAAACCTGCAACCGCACAGAGCCTCGTTCCGTGAACTTGATGGCGTTGTTCACAAGATTCGCAAGGATCTGGCGCAGGCGGTGAACGTCTCCTGCCAGCGAAAGCCGCGCTGTTGGTTCAACTTCGGCCGTAAGTTTTATTTTTTTGGCGAAGGCCTGCGGGCGCGCGGCTTCCACCACCTGTTGAACCACGTCAGCCACATCGAAACCAACCCGTTCCAGCTTGGGGGTAACAGCCTGCAAGGCGGAGAAATCAAGGATGTCGTCCACCACCTTCAGCAAAGCATCGTTTTGCTGGCACAAAATGGTGACGTAGCGATGCTGCTTTGGTGACAGCTTGGTTTTGGTTAAAAGTTGGGCATATCCCGAAATGCATTGAATGGGTGAGCGAATCTCGTGGCTCATGTTTGCCAGAAACTCGCCCTTGGCCCGGCTGGCTTGCTCGGCGGCAGCTTTTGCCTCTCGCAACTCCTCCTCGTCCCGCTTGCGTTCGCTGATGTCACGCACGCTTGTGCGATACCCACGACACTGATTGCCCGAATCAAAAACGGATTGCCAAGAGATGGCCCCCCACGCCACACGCCCATCCTTGCGCGAAACCCGAAACTCCAGATCGTTGCCACTGCCCCCCTTTTGCGCGGCGGCAAGCGCTTGCGCGATGGTGGTTCGATCGTCGGCGTGCACCAAGGGAAGCGGGTAGCCCGGCATCGCCAAACATTCGGCCACGGTGAAGCCCGTGATGCGTTCAACCGCAGGATTCACCCATCGGGTGACGCCGTCGAGATCTGTCCAACTTTCCCAATCGTAGGTGTAGTCGGCAATGGCGCGGAAGATGTCGTCTGGCGACGAGGAGGTGGCCTGTGCGGGCGTTGCAGTCCTTTGGGAAGAGCCAGTCCGCATCTTCAACACAGATCAGGGTTGATTAGACCCTGTTCGATCGCGTAGCGGGTCACACCCGCAACGTTGTGAACGCCAAGTTTGGCCATGACGCTGAGCCGGTGATTGGCCACGGTCTTGGCGCTTACGCCCAAGCGGTTGGCGATCTCCTTGCTGCTTAGGCCTTGTGCCACAAGTTGAACCACTTGCCGCTCGCGCGGCGTAAGACCTTCTGTCACGGGGTTTTGGGCCACTTGGCGCAGCAAGGTTTGCGACGTCGCACAGAAGAACGTGCCGCCCGATTCGATCCGCCGCACGGCTTCACGCAATTCAGACAATGGCATGCCCTTCATCACGATCCCATCAACTCCTAAACGCACCGCTTGCTGAACCACCTCGGGCCGCTCGCTTCCCGTAAGCAGCAGCACCTGGGTTCGTCGCAGCGGCGCCCCAAGCCGGCGTAGAACATCCAAACCGCTCATGTCCGGAAGCACCACGTCCAGCACCAAAAGGTCGACGGCAAGGTTCGGCAACGCCGACAACGCCTCCTCACCGGTTGAAAACTGCCCAACAATTTCGTGGCGCGGATCTGAAAGTAGCTCCGCGACCATCTCGCGGAAAATTGTCTGATCGTCGACCAGAGCGATGCGGATGTCAGCCATCACCGACGCCTCCGGCTACCTGTGTCTGGGTTTGCCGTCGGGCACTTTTTCCCAAGCCTTCTAGGGTGTTTAGCCCATAGGCCTAAGAGCCGCTGGCGACCATAGTTATTAAAAGAGAGGTGACCAACATGAAAACCTTCAGCTCCATCGTCGCAGCAAGTCTTCTTTCCCTCGGGTGCATCATCGGGGCGAACCCCGGCCAGGCACAAGCCTTCAACGGTTCCGCCGGCGCCGCCAACACCGACACCTGCTCGGGAATGACCGCGCAATTGGGGGAGGAGGGGTACAAGGTTGACCAAGTGAGCGACCTGCGGCGCCAAAAGCGCATTGGCAGAGCCACGGTAATTCAACCTTCGGGGGCGCAAGTGTTTGTAAGGGCCGAACCAGGTATGTCTGCAGCGTACCTGCAACGCATGGTAAACTGCCAAATGGCACAGGGCCAAGGGGCTGGACCGCTTTCGGTGCCAGGCGTCACAGCCACGGTCATTGAGCAAGGCCCACACTTCGTGGTTCAAATCTTGGCCCCCAGCCTTGATTCGGCCAAAGAAGTGCAACAGCGCGCAAGAACCCTGACCAGCCGCTGATTCGTACGAACGTTGTAGAAAGTCCGCCATGTATTCACGCCCGCTCCGACGTTGTTGGTGCGGGCGTTTCCTATTTTGCCTATGTTATAGCGATAACGAAGCGCTAATGCGCGGCAAAACGCACGCCGCATCCTTAGCCTAACGTAAGGCCTGCGGCCGCCCGGGATGAGCCGTCAGTAGTTGAACTGAAGTTGCACCCGGGTGGTGTGCCCTTCTTGAAGCTTGTAGGGATAGCGATCCGAGGTGCGTTCCGAGATGTTGTAGGCAAGGACCAATTCCACCGCCGTATGGGGCTGCCACTCAACGCCCATTTCCAACTCGCGCACGCTATAACGAGGCGCGTTGGGCTCGAACTTCTTACCGCCTTCGTAGTACGTGGCGCGCGCAAAGGGAATGAAGGTCTGTCCGCCCGCAGTGTCATGTTTGTACATCACCTGGGCGTACCCACCGTGCAAGGGGCGATCGCGAATCGTTGTGTTTTGGTTGCGCCCGAGTGCCGGCCCACGGCCCGCATTCCATTCTGCTTGAAACCCAAACGGCTGCGGATACACGACGATGGTACCGATGCCCCGCCAATCCGCGTAGGTGTTCTCGGGATCCGTTGACGTAATAACGGTGCCGTCGGTCGGTTGCGTCAAGCGAACGGTGTATTTGCCTCTGTACCCGCCAACGCCCACCTCCACGAATTGATCGCCGATGAGGAATGGCCACGTTAGCCGTCCCACCACATGGACGTTGTCGTTTTGCTCCGGCCGATTGGCGGTTTGGCCATTGTAAAGCCCCAAGGCCAACACGCCATAGTCGCCCGAGCCTTTGAGGCCTGAATCTACGAGGTGTTTGAAGCGCTTTCGGATCTCGCTAGGGGCCCAATAAAACACCGCGCCCAGATCGCGTTCGTCTTTCACCGCGCTGTTGATGGCGTCGTTGCGGTCAAGCGCCAATCGGTTGCTGCTGCTCTGCATGTTCTCGAAGCCAAACGGGACCTTGGATTGGCCCACACGTATGCGAAACTCTTTGCTCTGGTCCAAGCTGATGTCGGCGTACCAGTCGCGCACAATTGCGACGTGTAGTTGGTCACCGATCGTCGAGGCAAAGTCGGGCTGCAAATACACAAACACACGCTCGTGAACGTCGCCGTAAAGGATGACCCGCGCCCGGCGCATGAAGAAACTGTTGTTGGCCCCAAGGCTGCGGTCCCCCTGCAGATTGATGAGGTCTGGGTTGCGGTCGAAGCTAGGGAGCTGGTTGTAGCGAAGCTGGGTGTACCCGCGGATTTTCAGCTTTTCATACCAGTGCGATTTGGCCGGGGCGGCTGCGCCCGACAAGTTGGTGTGGGTAAACGGCACGGCCGCCACCTGGAAGGGTTCGGGAGCGGCCTCCGCCCGCGTTGAAAAACGCGGCCAAAGTGCCAACACAGCAACAATTGCAACGGCTTGGGTAATTTTGCGAAACAACATGGGAATTGGGTCGCGATGCTAGGAACGATTTATGACAATTCTGTGACATTGCCGAAATGATCCTGGGCAGGCTGTCACAAACACCAAACGGGCTAACGTGTTGAAAACAGGGGAGAAGGGGCTAAACGGAGGGTGGCAGGGGTGAGTACGGTCGATTGGGCTCAGGGCCGAGCGGCCATGATGAACTCCCCCGCTGACCTGACGGTGATGAGCCGCGCGCAATTGTTTCCAATGCGTGTCCATCACATTGATTGGTCGTTGCGCATTTCGATCACGCACGTTTCGTGAAACCGGCAAGCTTCACAAGGCAGATCGATCACGACACAAACGCGATCAAAACATTCAAGAATCGATCGCAACTCAGAGGCGCCCTGAAGTCAATTCGACCTTAAAAACATGCGATTGCTGCGTGTTCACTACCACGCACGTTTCGAACGCGTTTCTTAGTGATTTCACTGTGGCTAACTCTGTTTCCAAACGCTTTTGCGACCTTTACAGCGCGTGTTGCGATCACTAGTTTCGATTTGCACACACCAACCCTAATCGGGAGAAAGCGCAAATGACTCGCATCTTCTCAGCAGCTCTAGTGACTACGCTTCTTAGCGGAACCGCCTTCGCTCAGGTGGCAGATCCACCAGACGCGCCGGTCCCTGCAGAGACCAGCAATCTTAAGATCTCCATGTTCGCGGACGCGTACTACAACTTCTCAACGAGCAAAAACTTCGACGCCGCGGGCGAAGCAACAGGCGTTCCCTTTCACCGCGCCTATTCAGCGGCAAATGGCTTTTCGCTTTCGTTCCTGGGCACCGACATCGTGTACGACACAGAGCACTTTGGCGCGACCGCCTCGCTTCGCTTCGGACCTTCGGTTCCCATCTTCTACGCCGCTGACAACGGGCCTTTGGGCATCGACAACATCGTGCAAGCTTTCGTAACGTGGAAGCCAACCGATAGGTTGAAGATCGACTTCGGTCAATTCGGCACCATCTATGGCGCTGAAGTTGCGGAAAGTTGGAAGAACATGAACTACACGCGCGGCGGTTTGTACTACGCCATGCAACCGTTCTGGCACACCGGCGTTCGCGCAGCGCTTGCGGTAACGGATCACCTCACGGTGACTGGTATGATCGTCAACGGCGTGAACAACATCATCGACGACGGCAAAGAATTGCCCTCCGTCGGCATCCAAGCGGCGTACGCGACCGACAGTGCCGCCGTGATCTTGGGTTACTTGGGTTCGCTTGATCCTGAGAACGACGCGTACTTCGACCACTTTGTCGACTTGGTGGCCACGGCTGGACTCGGAAGGCTGAACTTGGTGTTCAACGGCGACTTGGGCCTGGACACGAAGACCGGCAATGGCAACACGATGTTCTACGGTCTTAGCCTTGCGGCCGGCATGGCCCTCACCGACAGCTTTGGAATCGCCCTTCGTGGCGAGTATCTGGCAAGCCCAGACGGTACCATTTGGAGCGCAGACGCTAACGGCGCCGCCATCGCGGACTCCAATCTCATCACGGGAACTTTGACGCTGGACTGGAAGCCCGACGCCTCTGGCAAGCTCATCATTCGTTGGGACAACCGCTTCGAGAAGGCCAGTGAGAGCATCTTCTTCGACCGAGACGGCGGCGCAGCTGACACGTGGATTCAGTCGGTGTTGGGCGTGGTGGTCACAAGCGACTAAACCATCAATACACACCGATACCGAGGGACGGGGGTGGCTATGGCCATCCCCGTTTCCGTTTGGCCGGCGGGTGCGTGTGACGATTGCGACACCTATTGGCTCCTTCCGAAATCCGGCCTCGCGCCCCCTGGCGGCCCCCTAGACCACGTGCTTTTATTTGGGCCCTGTGTTCTCTCCCGCCTGCAAATTCGCGTTAGTTTCTGTCTTAAGTCTTGCGTCCCTAGCGTTCCCCGCCTCCGCTCGTGCCGACGAAGAGCTATGGGGCGCCGTAGAAACCCGCACGCGCTGGTCTTCCCCGTCGCCTTGGCTCCCTTCGCAGCTACGTGTGTGGACGGAAACCCGGTATGCGGGGCGTACATCTGGCTTGTACGTTGGGTTTGTGCGCGGGGGACCCATTTGGGATGTGAATCCCAATCTGTTCGTTGTGCTTCAGGGCGTAATCGTGCCGTTGATGGGCCCCAACGGGTCATTCATCAGAGAACACCGGATAGAATTCGAGCCCAATTTGGTGGGCCGTTGGGGTGATTTTGCGGCCTCAAGCCGCAATCGCTTCGCGGGCCAGTGGCGTGGCAGCGATGGCGTTTACCTTTACCGCAATTTGGCGCGCATCAACTATGCACCGGTAGGGCAATGGTGGCAGCCGTTCTTGTCGGACGAAGTTCTGTTCGACGTAGGCAACACGCGGCTGTTCCAGAACCGCACGTTTTTGGGCCTAGGCATGCTGTTGGATGGCCGCTCGCGCTTCGACATCAGCGTGTTCGCCCGCACCCGGCGGGACAGCGCGAATGAATGGGTCTGGGACAAAGGCGTGATGCTGTACCTTTATCTGGATCCGCCTCGGCCTTAGGCGCGCTTTACGCAACTTTAAGCGCGCGAACCACAGGATACCAATGTTCCGAGTGGGTGATCAGATCCACGATCATCAAAGCCTCCGCCGCCGCACGCACGGGCACCACACCCGTGGCGGTAAGTCGATCGGCTAAAATCCGCACCAAGGCCAAGCGCGTGGCAAGGTCCTGCCGCCCCCGCGCAAAGCTTCCGAACAGCGTCCACTGCAAAGACCAAATCTCATCCGCCATCCAGTCGGCCAACAAGGCGTCGCAGCTTTGTTGCGGGTCGATCCGTTTTTCAGCCGCATCGAAGAACCGCGCCCAGGGGCGAGAGAGCTGTGGCCATGGCCGCTGCTGAAGCTCGGCCCATATCGCATGCGCCAGCCACTGCTTGGCAACCTCGAACGCGCTTGCGTCCATGGGCGTTTGCAGCGAAGCCGCCACCCGCGGCCACGACAAACCTTCAAGTTCACCAAATGGCGGAGCCTGCAACACGTCGCCCACAGCGTTCTGCTGGTCCAGTTGGCGTAGCATTACGGATTCTCGTTCACACCAAGCGGCGAAGCTGATGCGATGGCCACGGGCCCATCGCAAGCTGCTTGCCACCTGATGATCAAAGTCCAGCGGTGCACCCTCGACGATGATCTCGCGGCGCACGTCCGCTTCCGTGAGCAGCGGCCGGTTGCCAAGCGTGCGGCAGGGGCATCGATGCGGCGTGGCCACTCGCACCCCCGCAGGCGTTGCCACCAGATTGAAAGGATAGCGGCGGCACGTGGCGGGTTTGGCGTCCACGCCCAATTCGACGTGCACGCGGCACAGGTTGTCGCTGCGCAAAAACACGCAGCCTCCTTCGGCAACGCGAAGGCCTAGCCCGCCAACAGCAGGCTCGGTCATCACCGGATTTTTGATCAAGCGCTGCAGAGGCACCGTTTCGGACGGGGTCACTGGCCCAAGCGCATGCACATCCGAGCAACACAAACCATCGGCGTGGCAAACAAACCGCGCGCCAGGGCGCACCAGCAGCCGGGGCGTGGACGCGAATTGTTGGGGTGGACCGCTGGCGGACACCCGCCTGTTGTAGCGGAATTGCACGCTTTCTTCATTCGCCGCATTGCGTCTTTGATACGAGGCGTGTACATCAAGGGTCCTGGCCCCTTGTGTGACGCGGGGGGGTCGTCAAACTACCCCTCAGGATTTTTCATGATTCGCATCTACCTGGCGTTGGCTTGTTTCTTTTCGCTGCTGTTTCGCGGCCGGTTGCCTTTGGCGCTTGAAGAAGACCGGTTTGTGCATCTGCTGCCGGCCCCGCCCAGCCCCGAGGTAATCGCCGCGCCTGAGGCCCCCGCAGCCCCTGCCCCTGCTCCTGCCAAACCCAGTGAAAAAGCGGCCGACAAGAGCGGCTTGCGCAACGAAGGCGCCCTAGCGCTGTTGGCTTTGCTGCAACGCGAGGGCCGGCTGGTGGACTTTCTTCGCGAATCGCTCGACACCTATTCCGACGCCGACATCGGCGCCGCCGTTCGTGACGTGCACCGCGGTTGCCGAAAGGTGATGGAGGAGCACCTCAAACTCGAGCCGGTGCTGCCTGGGCAAGAGGAGTCAAATGTGGTGGTTCCGCCCGGCTTTGATCCGGTTGAAGTTCGCCTGCTGGGCGAAACCCGCGGGGCACCGCCCTTCAGAGGCACGCTTGTGCACCACGGCTGGCGCGCCATTGAGGTGCGGTTTCCACATTTGAGCGATGGCGTGGACCGGCGCGTGTTGGCGCCCGCCGAAGTGAAGGTCGCTTAGACATCGGGCGCACACCACAGTCACCAGGAGCATTGGGATGGGTCAGTTTATCGTTGGCATCGATTTGGGAACCACAAACTGCGCTGTGGCGGCGGTGGACCTTGCAGACAATGCGGGCGATCACGGGCCACAGATAAAATCTTTTGCGGTGCCGCAGGTGGTGGCGTCGGGGCAAGTCGAGCCACTTTCCAGCTTGCCCTCGTTTTTGCTTTTGCCCAGCACGCACGAAGTGTCACCGCAAGAGATGTCGTTGCCTTGGGTGGACAGCCCTTCGCACACCGTGGGGCTATGGGCGCGTGAGCGCGGCGCCGAACTGCCCCACCGCGTGGTTTCCTCGGCAAAATCGTGGCTTTCGCATCCCGGCGTGGATCGCACCGCCCCGCTTTTGCCTTGGCGGGGCGCCAAGCTGGAATCCGATGAAGCAGATGATGCGGGTGAAGAAGGTGCGCGGCTGTCACCCGTGGAAGCGTCATCCATGTACCTGTCGCACATCAGAGACGCTTGGAACCATGCGCACCCGGACGCGCCGCTCGAAACCCAAGACGTGTTGCTCACAGTGCCCGCGTCGTTCGATGCCGTGGCACGCGAACTCACTGTGGTGGCGGCGCGGCAGGCGGGGCTTGAAAACGTCACGCTGCTCGAAGAGCCACAAGCGGCGTTTTACGCTTGGCTTGCACAAGCGGGCCATGGTTGGCGGCAACGCTTGTCGCCTGGCGACGTGGTTTTGGTTTGTGACGTGGGTGGTGGCACCACAGATTTTTCTATCATCAAAGCCATCGACGACGGCAGCGGCAACCTCGCGCTGGAGCGCGTGGCCGTGGGCGATCACATCTTGTTGGGCGGCGACAACATGGATCTGGCGCTGGCCCACCTGTGCATGCAACAGCTTGGCGAAAGCGGCAGCAAGCTGTCGACCATGCAGCATCGGGCTTTGGTTTTTGCGTGCCGCCGGGCCAAAGAACAATTGTTGGCCACCCAAGCCCCCGATTCGGTTCCCATTACGGTGCTGGGACGCGGCTCGAAACTCATCGGCAGCACACTGCGCACGGAACTGGCCAAAGATCAGGTTCACCATTTTGTACTCGACGGCTTCTTTCCCTTCGTGCCGGTGGACGCGCGCCCGCAAAAACGCCGCGTGATGGGACTGCGCGAAATGGGCCTGCCTTACGCCAACGACGCCGCGGTCACGCGGCATTTGGCTGAGTTTTTGGCTCGGCATGGGCAACGACCCTCGGCCATCTTGTTCAACGGTGGCGTGATGGGTTCGGCGTTGCTGCGCGATCGCGTGGCGCAAGCGCTGGGCTTGTGGGAGGGCCGCAGCGACACGCCCGTGCTGGCCGGCAACGATCTGAACTTGGCCGTGGCGTTGGGCGCGGCCTACTACGGATTGGTGAGGCAAGGCCGCGGCATCCGCATTCGCGGCGGCACCGCCCGCGCCTACTACATTGGCATCGAATCCGCGATGCCGGCGATTCCGGGTTTCCCGCCCCCCATCAAAGCGATGTGTGTGGCGCCTTTCGGAATGGAAGAAGGCGGCAGATCTGTGAAACTCCCCGACGAAGAGTTGGGCTTGGTTGTGGGAGAGCCGGCTGAGTTTCGCTTTTTCTCCTCCACCGACAGGCAAAACGACGAGCCCGGAAAGCTTGTGGATCCCGAGCAAGCGGGCTTGCAAGAGCTGGCGCCCGTACACACCTTGCTTCCCGCAGGCCATGGCGCACAAGCTGGCGATGCCGTGGCGGTTTCGCTGGAATCGCGCGTATCGGAGTTGGGCACGCTGGAACTTTGGTGCGTGGCGCGGCAACCCGCAGTCGATGGCAACAGTGACGAGGGCCGCTGGAAGCTTGAATACTCTGTGCGCCATCAAGATTAGCCGCTTATGCAACTCTCTCGATACGTCATCGGCATCGATCTGGGAACCACAAACACGGCTGTTGCGTTTGTGGACACGCGCGCGGCCAACGCCCGCGTGTCCGTGTTTGAAGTGCCTCAACTGGTGGCACCGGGTGAGGCGGCGCCACGCACGCAGCTGCCTTCGTTTGTGTATCTGCCGGGCGAGCACGACTTGCCGCCCGAGCAATTGGCGCTGCCGTGGCACGAGGGCGGGCAAGCGCCCGCGCCCGGTGATTTTGTGGGCGAATTCGCCCGCAGCGCAGGCGCCCGCCAGCCCCAAAGAATGGTGTCGTCTTCAAAGTCGTGGCTGTGTCATGCCGGCGTCAACCGCCAGGCGGCGATCTTGCCTTGGGGCGTAAGCGAAGGCCGCAAGCTCTCGCCTGTGGACGCCGCGGCGCAAGTGTTAGGCCACGTGGCCCGCGCTTGGGATCACGCATACGCAAACAAGCCCGACGCGCGGTTCGCCGAGCAAGACGTGGTGGTCACAGTGCCCGCATCGTTTGATGAGGGCGCGCGTGAACTGACGGTCGAGGCCGCCAAACGGGCCGGCTTTCCACAACTGGTTCTGCTGGAAGAGCCGCAAGCCGCTTTCTACGCGTGGATGAATGCGCAAGCCACCAGTCGCCAACTGGCCCCAGGCGAATGCGTGTTGGTGTTCGACGTGGGCGGCGGCACCAGCGATTTTACCATCATCAAAGTGAGCGACGATGGGCAAAGCTTTGATCGCACCGCCGTTGGCGAGCACCTGCTTTTGGGTGGCGACAACATCGACCTCACGTTGGCGAAACATCTTGAAACGCGTTTGGCCGAAACCGCAGGCAAGAAGCTTGATTCCGTGCAGTGGCATGCGTTGGTGCATGCCTGTCGAACGGCAAAAGAAAAATTGCTGGGGGACGAAAACCTGGCCAGTGTGCCGGTGGCCGTCGCAGGCCGAAGCTCCAAGCTAATTGGCGGCTCCCTGCACACAGAGCTTACCCGCGATCTGCTGTCGCAAACGCTGTTTGAAGGCTTTTTTCCTGTGGTGGCAAAGGACGAAAGCCGCCGCCGCACACGCAGCGGCCTGCAAGAGTTTGGCCTGCCCTATGCGGCCGAGCCGGCCATCACGCGACACCTAGGTGCGTTCTTGCAGCGGCATGGCGTGGGTCAAGTGGATGCGGTTTTGTTCAATGGTGGCGCCATGACACCACCGGCTTTGCGCGCACGTGTCATTGAGCAGCTGGCGCTGTGGCAACCCACCACCCCCGCGCCACGGAGCTTACAAATCCATGCGCCCGAGTTGGCGGTTGCACAAGGCGCTGCGTATTACGGCTTGGTTCGCCGCGGATTGGGTGCGCGCATTGGCGGCGGCACCGCGCGCAGTTTCTACGTGGGCGTGGGTGCCGGCCCCGAGGGCGAACGTGCTGTGTGTTTGGCGCCCCGGGGGCTTGCCGAAGGGCAAACGCTGGAGCTTGACCGGGCTTTCGCGCTGGTCACGAATCGCCCGGTTCACTTCAAGCTTTACTCCTCCACCACACGCAACGATGTTCCCGGTGATGTGGTGCTGGTGGGCGACGGCAAGGCCGACACCGCGGACGACAACAGCGATTTGCTGGAACTCCCCCCCCTGGTGACAGTGCTGAACGCCCCGGGACGGCCTGAGGTGACCGTACACCTAGAGGTGCAAACCACGGAAGTGGGCACCTTGGACATTTGGTGCCGTGAAACTAAAGCGGCCGCCGCGACGCCCTTGCGTTGGCGGCTGTCATTTGACATGCGATCGGGGGGGCTGCGCGACGCCCCCGAAGACGCTCCCAACACGACCGAGCTTGAACCCCGTGTGCGGCTTGCCCAAGAGCTGATTCGCTCCGCGTTTACGCAGCAACCTGACCAAATCCCCAGCCTTATCAAAAAGCTTGAGCAGGTGCTTGAATCAACCCGCGATCAATGGTCGATCAGCGCAGCCCGCGCCCTATTCGATGCGGCCTTCGACGTGGTTGAGGCGCGAACGAAGTCGCCCCAACACGAGGCCCGCTGGCTCAACCTCGCGGGCTTCTGTTTGCGCCCGGGCTGCGGCGCCCCGGCGGACGAATGGCGCGCCAAACAAATGTGGGGCGTGGTGTTTCACCAAGATCTACAGCATCCCAAGGACGAGCCTTGCCGCTTAAGTTGGTGGATCACCTGGCGTCGCATCGCGGGCGGCTTGAACAAGGGCCAGCAACACCAACTGTATTTGCGTTTGGCTCAGCTGTTCTTGCCCAGCCGCCAAGGCAAAAAGCGTTGGTACGAAATGAAGCCCAGCCCGCAAGAAGCGGCCGAAATGTTGCGCTGCCTGGGCAATCTTGAACGTTGCACGCCCGAGCAGAAAGCAACTTTGGGTGATGAGCTGGTCAAGCGCATGATTGAAAGCAAGAAGGTGCGCAGCGACGCAGGCTACTTCTGGACGCTGGGCCGCTTGGGCGCACGCGTGCCCCTGTACGGCCCCTTGGACGCCGTGGCGCCGGCGGAACGGGTGCAGGCATGGATTGAGGCCTTGTTGGCGGTGGAGTGGCCTGACCCCAGCAAGGCGGCGTTTCCCATGGCACAGCTAGGGCGACGCACCGACGATCGCAGCCGCGACATCGACGACGCCACAAGGGCCCAGTTGGCCGCGCGCCTACGCACAACAGCGGGGGGCGAACGCAGCGCGCGTTTGGTGACCGAGGTGGTGGAACTCGAAGCGCGGGAGGCCTACATCGCGCTGGGTGAAGCCCTGCCCGTGGGGCTGCGGTTGGTCAGCGAGCAGGAATTGGCGTAATCTTTAGTTTATGGGGGACGAGGCCGAACAAATGCAACGAGAGTTCGAGGCTCTGCTAGCGGCCTATCGAACGCGTTGTCTTTGGTTTCTTCGACTTGACTACGTGCCTGTCACGACGCAGGAAAAGCTGCGCGTGCTGGGTTACGTTGAACAACACGGTGATTTGGAAGCCTTTCGCCGCGCGGCTCCGATTCGATCATGGCTCTCACAGAATTCCAAAGACGCGTTTGTAAGATAATCGCGGCCCAACGAATCGCTTCAGGCGAAAGCTACATCGCTGGCGGGGTCGCGTTGAACGAAGCGATCTCGGGCGCACGCGTGTCACGCGACATTGATCTGTTCCACGACACCGATGCGGCGCTTGATGCCAGCTGGAACGCCGATCGCGAACTGCTTGTGCAACTTGGATTCAATGTCCTGCCGATCCGGGAGCGCGCTTCTTTTGTGGAGGCGGAAGTTTCCCAACACGGCGAATCAGTCTTGCTGCAATGGGTTCGGGACAGCGCTTTCCGCTTCTTTCCCTTGGTCGAAGACAGTACCTTCGGGCTTGCGCTTCATCCCTTTGATCTTGCAACAAACAAGGTGTTGGCGCTTGTTGGTCGCGTTGAGGTGCGTGATTGGGTAGACACCATTGCATGCAATGACAACTTACAGCCCCTAGGCTATCTCGCGTGGGCGGCATGCGGAAAAGACCCTGGATTCAATCCGCTTGCGATCCTGAATGAAGCCGCCAGGGGAGCTCGTTACTCGAAAGAGGAAGTTGACACTTTGTCTTTCGATGGCCCCCCTCCTGATGTCACGGCGCTATCCACCCATTGGCGGGCGCTGCTTGATTCGGCGCGGGCGGTGGTAAACGTTTTGCCAGCTCCCGAAGCAGGCAAGTGTGTGCTCGATCAATCGGGGCATTTGTTGAAAGTGAGTCCAGCTCAGTTGAAGGATCTATGTGACCGTGGTCAAGTTCACTTTCACAAGGGATC
This sequence comes from Polyangia bacterium, assembly GCA_038257535.1. Lineage (GTDB taxonomy): Bacteria > Myxococcota_A > Polyangia > Fen-1088 > Fen-1088 > JAGTJU01. Next base: position 18,005 of record JBBSJE010000048.1, on the reverse strand, counting down.
CATTCGAGGCGCTCTGCCACAGATTGTCGCTAAGCGCGTCTAAGGTTGCTCTGAAGGTTCGGGCGGCTGGGGCGCCATTTGCTTGTCGGCGTCTTGCTCTTTGGCCTCCTGCTTGGCGGCCGCCTCGCGTTTGGCGCGGGCCATGCGCATCATCTCTTCAATCGACAACACCCGCGTGGGATCGCCCGGGGCGGCTTCGTTGGTTTCGCCCTCTATAGGCACGCCCGGCAAGGGCAGCGGCTGGGTTTGTGGTGTTTCGGTGGCAAAGGGCCGCAAGAAAGAGCCGCCGCGCAGGGCATGCACAGGACCCACCGTTAACGTGGGCACGTACGTGAGCAGCAGCAATCCGGCGCACAGAATCAGCAGCGTGGGCATCACGGCGCGCACAACGAGACCGAAGGGCTTCTTGAACACAGTGGAGGCCACAAACAAATTGGTGGCGATGGGTGGCGCCAAATAGCCTATCTCCATGTTCACAATGAACACCACCCCCAGATGCAAGGGATCGATGCCCAATGCCACGGCCGCAGGTGCGATCACAGGCGTAAACAACACGATGGCGCTGATGGAATCCATAAACATGCCGGTGACCACCAAAAACACGTTCACCACCATCATAAAGCCCACCGCGCCCAATCCCCAGGCGCGAATCTGTTGCAAAGCCGCATCTGCCACCTCGGCTTCCACCATGAAGTCGTTCACGGCCAGCGACAGCGCAATCACCAGCAGCAAGCCGCCCATGTTGGTGGTGGCTTTCACGATCACTTGCGGCAACTGTTGCAACGTGAGCGACCGATGCACAAAGGTTTCCACGATCACGGCGTAAATCACGCTGACGGCCGACGCTTCCGTGGGCGTAAACAAGCCCCCGTAGATGCCTCCAAGAATGAGCACAGGCAGCGCAAGCGCCCACGCGCCTTCCTTGAGCGCTGTCTTCAAACGCGGCCAGGAAAACGCCGCCGTGGCTTGCACGGGACCTGCGCGCAAAACCGCATAGACCGCCAGCATCAGCACCACCACCAAAGCCGCCCCAAGCCCTGCCAAGAACAGTTCGCGCACATCCACCGAGCTGGTGCCGGTGACGCTGATGGCATAAACCAGCATAGGAATTGAGGGCGGCACCAAACAGCCCAGGCTGCCGGCGGTGGTCACAAACCCCAAAGCAAAAGGTTCGCGGTAGCCCGCCTTCAGCATGGCCGGAAACATGATGCCGCCAATGGCGATGAGGGTGACAGGCGATGATCCACTGAGCGCGGCGAAGATCACGCTGGCAAACAGCGCCGCCACCGCCAAGCCACCACGCATGCCTCCCACCAATGCTTCAGCCACAGCCACCAGCTGGGCCGCAATGCTGCCCGCGCCCATCACCGCGCCCGAAATGATGAAAAACGGGATCGCGAGAAACACGTTTTTGGTGGTGAGGCTGGCGAGTTTTACCACCAGCACAACCAGGCCGTCGATGCCGCTATGGCCACCGTACATGCCAAACGCCACGGCAGCGGCCACGCCAATGACCACAAACAGCGGCACGCCCAGCACCAACAACACGAACAGCACCAAGGCCAAAATCATGGCGAAGGCACCTCCTCAGGCGCACGCACACCGAACGTTAGGAAGCGAATGCCCATGATGGTGAGGGGCACCGGAAAGAAGCCGAAGATGATCCACTTGGGTACGCGAAACGCTTCAAACAAGCCAGCAAGGCCCCCTGAGGTGGACCACTGCACATAATGGTCGTGGGCGTGCAACACCGCCAAATACGCCAAAAACAACGAAAATCCCGCGGCAAACAGACGTGACACCCATTCCACAGGCACGCGCAGTTTTTGTGGCCACAATTTCGACGCCAGCTCGAACACAATGTGGCTGTGTTCGCGCGTGGCCAACGATCCGCCGGAAAGCCCCATCCACAACATAAACGAGAGCGCCATCTGCTGCGACCACACCAGGCCATTGGGCAACCCCACCACCAGCAGGCGCGTGGCGCCCACCAACGCCAAGGTTACGGCAAAAGCCATCAACAAGGCGCGTTTGCGCGGCTGCGGGGTGGCCTGGGCACGCGTGCGCAGGGCCGCATAGACAATGCCAAAGGTTGCCAATGCCAAGATCGCTGGCGAAATGAAGAGCTGAATCGCGCTGGCGGCGCTGGGGATGACAGCCGTTAAAATTCGCTCGATGCGTCCCGACTTCGCGGCAAAGATGCGATGAAGGGCATCAAGAAACACAGCGCAGGCCATGATGGCCAGCAACACAACGATCAAAGCCCGCTCAAACGCCGTGACAGCGGCCTCAAGGCGCAACAGCGCCCGCCGCACCCCGCCTGCCTGTGCGGTCATCCTTTTTGCGACCCCAGGGCTTTCTTGATCGAGGCCAACAAAGGCTTCACCGTAGGAACGGCCCGGGCCAACTTTTGCTCAACACCGGCCGTGGCTTTGGCCAAAGCGGCGCGCTCGGCCGCAGAAGGTGTGTACACGGGGATCTTGGCATTGCTGAAGTTCTGCACCAAAAGCGGATCCATCTCGCGCACAGCCGCGCGGCCACTTGCGGTGAGTTTCCCCAAGTCGCTGGTCAAGATTTTCTGAAGGTCCGGCGGAAGCTTGTCGTACTCTTTCTTTGAAAGCAGAATCAGCCCCGGCTGGTAGATGTGCTGCGAGAGCGTGAAGTGTTTGATGGCCAAGTGCCACGACGCTGCAAAGGTATAAAGCGGCGTGTTGTCGAAGCCATCAACCACCCCCGTCTGTAACGCAGGCAAAACCTCGGTGACGGCGATCGGTTGCGGCAAGGCGCCCAAGGCGCGATAGGTTTCTAAATGCACAAGGCTTTCTTGCGAGCGCATCTTGTGCCCTTTGAGATCCGCAGGGCCTTTGATGGGCGCCCATTTTGTGCCGAAGGAGCGGAAGCCGTTTTCCGACCACAGCACCACCACAAAGCCACGCGCCAACAAGCGTTTGCGTAGCTCCTCGGCAAGCACCTTGTCTAAAATGTGATCAGCTTCTTCGGCGTTGCGAAACAAAAACGGCAACTCCAGCACCGAGATTTCAGGCACTGAAGATGCCAGCGATCCTGTGGTGCCCCCCCACATGCCAATCGCGCCGCGACGGCACTCGCTGACGGTTTGGTTTTCGTCTCCCAGCGCGCCGCCCAGAAATGGCTTGATGCGCAGACGGCCGTTCGATTCCGCTTCAACCTTTTTGCGATACTCCGTCACCTGTTCGGCCCACGGCGTGCCTTCGGGCGCCACGGTGGCCAGCTTCAGCGTGAAACTGGTTTGCGCGTGGCTGCGGGCGCGTGGCAAGAGAGCCGCCGCCCCCACGGTGGCACCCGCCGCCAGTAGGTTGCGGCGTCGCACAGATGAACTTGGCTTTTTGTTAAAAGAGGTCATCAACTTGCGCCTTTAAATCTTTGGCCTTGGCTTTTTCAGCTTGGGTTTCGGGTACCAATTCGGCAATCGCGTCGTCGGGCATGGCCAACACCTCATCCAGCAGCTTTAAAAACAAGGCTTTGTCTTGCTTTTTCACAGCGTAGCTTTCGGCCATCAACACTTTGGTTCCGGCGTAGTTGGGCTCGATGGCCAAGCTTTTCTCGAAATGCTGTTTGCTTTTGTCCATGTCCCGCCCCACGGGCACCAAGGCCCAGTACGCACCAAAATATCGATGGGGGGCGCCGTAGAAGAAGCTTTCGTCAAGCTCCAGCGCCCTGGTTACGACGCCTTTGACGCGCTCTTTATTCCCTAACAAAGCCGCAAGCCCCTTGGCGCGCGACCATTTGCTGAGGTTCACGGCATACCAGTACATGGCGTGCAGCCCATCTTTGCCCACCACCTTGATGGCGTCTTCCACCTTTTCCCCTTTAACCACAAGCGCTTTGAACTCGGGGCTGATCTCAGCCAGCGCACGTTCGCCTGCGCCTGTGCCCTTCTCAAAAGTGTTGAGGTAAGCGTCTGACTTCGGATCGCTACGTAGGTGTCCGTCGGACAAGAAATAGTAGGCGCGAGACAACTTGGCCCAGGTGGGCCCGTCGCCTGGCTGCGCGGCCAAGTGCTGTTCCCACAGCGAAATGGCTTTCTCCAGGGCGGCCCGGGAGGCGCGCGCTTGCCATTGCGATTCGGCTTCTGTACCCGCATCGGCCTGGCCAGCGGGCGGCCCAACCTGCCCCAGCACCGCAGCGGGTTTGTCCCCCGACTCCCATTGAGATTTCCGCCCAGTCCCGCACCCGCTGGTGGCAAGAATTAGCGGCAACACCACGATTGTTGCGCCTCGCTTCAGCATGCCGGGGAGCTTACCCCGAAACCAACGCCAAGCGCTACGGGTTGCGGAAAACAGAGAAACCCGCAACCCGAGTGGACGCGGCGTTCAGCTCACCGGCGACGGCGACGAGTGAGACGGCCCAAAACCACGCCCGAAAGCGCAAGAGCCAAGGCAATGGGAAAGGGACCTACTGGAGAATTGCGGCCTACGCTGCAGCCTCCCGCTGACTCATCGCCAGTGCACGACTTGCCTTCGACGTCGTCAATTTCCCCGCTGCAATTGTTGTCTTTGCCGTCGCAGATCTCTTCGGCGTCGGGATTGATTTTGCGATCCTTATCGTCACAGTCCACTTTACCCTTCATCGCGAAGCCTTCTTTGTCGTTGCAACCAAAGGTGGGTGAGCCTGCATTCTTGGGTACGAAGCCATCGCCATCGGCGTCTTTGTAGTACAGGCCCGGGTCTAGGCCTTCGTCGGTCTCACCGTCGCAATCGTTGTCGGCGGAATCGCAAATTTCCTCGGCGTCGGGATGAATGCCAGCGCCCTTGTCTGAGGTGTCATTGCAGTCGCCGCCCTTTGTGATCGAGTCTTCCACCGGCTCGCAGGACAATATTTTGTTCTTCTCGTCCCCGAAGCCATCGCCGTCTACGTCAGGGTAATAGAAAATGGCGTCGCAGCCGAAGGCCAGGCTAACCTTCGACGAGCTGGAGTTGTACTTGTCTGCGGGCGGTTTATCTTCATCAGAGGGCGTCGGAATTGAAGACACCGCATTCAGCACGAAATGGGCGACCCCCGGACTTGACGGCACCTGCCACTTGAACTTGAACGACGCCCCTTTTTCATCATCTAACTCAGCAGGCTTCGAGTGCATAACCCGCGTTGCCGCGTGCAGTTTTGTCCTGGTGGCGTCCATCAAGACGAATTTTCCAACCTCGCCGGAGTCCACCAGCAGCCCCATGCGGTGAGCGTTCGCGTCAACGGCCTTCAGCGACACGTCTATGACGATTTCATCCCCTAGAGCCGGCTCCGAATTGCTGAACTTGACCTCGATGCCTGGACCCCGCGGCTGATAGTGGCAATTTCCGCAGCCCTGCGCGGGTTCCGTGGTGGCAAAGCCGAGTTCGCGTGCTTGCGCGGAGGAAAGGCTCCCGAAGGAGGCCAAAAGCGCAATGACAAACACGCTCGAAGTCGAAGAGCGCGAAGGTCTCCGGTATTTCATGGAGTTCTCCTCATAGGATAGGGATTTCCGGCACAACGGCCAAGTCCGGGCCGCGGGCAAGCAGACTACTAAATTAGCATATGAGCCCCCCCCCCAATGCGAACGAACCGCGGGCCCCGGCAAAGATCACATGGTCTGCCATAGCAGTGTCGGCGCCAACAGACAAACGATGAGCCTGCCGAACAAGACTTGCAACTGGCGCTGGGATTCTTCGTTTGCGGGCCCATACGGCCAAAAATGAAGCGCTCGGGCCCCTCCGCTCTTCAGGCTGCGTTATGCTCTCGGCATGACAGGGACTCCACCCACCGAGCCTCAGCTTGTTCCCGTGTCACCGCGTCACACTGTTGTGCTGGCGCCTGAGCTTAACTTGCTGATTCTGCGGCCACCGCGCACAGACTTTGTGGTGCGCACTTTGGCGCGGCGAGAGGCCAATGGCCTGCCGTTGATGACCGCGGAAATGGTGATTGCCAGCGAGGCGACACGCAAAACTCATCCCACCGCAAACACATATCCCCTGCACTTTCGCAAAACGTACTTCCCGGGGCGTCTCCATGGCGATCCCGAAGCAGAGTTTCAACATCATCTGCGCGCCTCACAACTGACCTCCGTGCCTGCCCCCATTGGGCACGAAGCCAATGTGTTTCGCAGTTGTTTGATCCCGGGCCAACCCTATTCGCGCCTCACGCCCTTTGACAGCGAGCCCCCCGAGAGCAACATCGCCAAAGCGGAAAAACCCGCGCTGGCCACTGTGGCGGGCTTGTGGCGATTTGCCGAAGACACGCTGGCCCAGCTTTTGGCCTTGCATGAGGGTGGATTGGCCCATGGCGATGCCGAGCTTCACAATGTGATTGTGTGTCCAGCGCCGCTCGAGACGGTGCTCATCGATTTTGAGGGCGCCATCGCCAAGTCGTCGCTTGGTGACAGCGATTGGGACAAACGCCGCGCGCTTGATCTTGCACCGCTGCTGCGCGAAGCCGTCTATTTGCAATGCGCGCTGGGGCGTCAGCATAGCCGCTTGGGTGAACTGGCATGGGGTCGGATGCCGTCGCTATTTCAATACCCGCAACGGTTTCAGAAAGCCATTGAGTCGCGCGCGGGCGTTTGATCGTTCGGAGGGCGCCCACCTCGCCCCCTGAACACGCAAAGCGTCAAGAAAACGCACTGCGTTGGTGAGAATTTTCGATCACGAAAAGAACTGGAAAACTGTTGGAAACAATTGCCCCGTAGGCTTAGGCCTCTACGTCGCTTTTGGGCGTGAATACTGAAAAAACCCGTTGCCGAGATGGCCGGAAGGCGCTCTAACAGCGGGAGCGGTTCGTTAACAATTCGCGGCTTTGAGCCACGGCCACAAAAAGGAAGACAAGCATCATGAGCGGAAGCACGGCACGACGAGCAGCGATCACGGCGGCAACAGGTTACAAGCCCTCGGGCCCTCCCCTTGACTACAAGGAGACGCCGGCCACGTCCTTGTTCGGCGCCAACGTTTTTGGCATGACCGCCATGAAGGGGCACTTGCCGAAAGACGTTTTCAAGTCGCTCAAGCACACCGTGGAAGCGGGAAGCACCTTGGACCCTGCCATTGCCGACGTGGTGGCGTCCGCGATGAAGTCGTGGGCCTTGTCCAAAGGCGCCACCCACTACGCCCACGTGTTCTACCCACTCACCGGCTACTCGGCCGAGAAGCACGACAGCTTCTTGTCCCCCGACGGTGAAGGCGGCGCCATCACCGAGTTTGCCGGCAAAACCCTGATTCAGGGCGAACCCGACGCCTCCAGCTTCCCCAACGGCGGCATCCGCGCCACATTCGAAGCGCGCGGCTACACGGCCTGGGACGTCACCAGCCCTGCCTACTTGCTAGAAACCCCCAACGGCACCACCTTGTGCATTCCCACGGCCTTCGTGTCGTGGACGGGCGAAGCGCTTGATAAGAAAACCCCGCTTCTGCGTTCTGGCCAAGCGCTCAACACGCAGGTGCAACGCATCTTGAAGATCTTCGGCCACGAGAAGCCCGCCATGGTGGTTTCTTATGCGGGCGCCGAGCAAGAGTACTTCCTGATCGACAAGAACTTCTACTACGCCCGCCCCGATTTGCTGAACGCCGGCCGCAGCTTGTTTGGCGCCAAGCCGCCCAAGGGCCAGGAATTCGAAGATCACTACTTCGGATCGATTCCCGACCGCGTGCTGGCCTACATGATGGACGTTGAACGCGAGCTGTTTAAGCTGGGCGTTCCCGTGAAGACCCGTCACAACGAAGTGGCGCCAGGTCAGTTTGAAGTGGCGCCTGTGTTCGAGTCAGGCAACATCGCTTCAGACCATCAGCAGTTGGTGATGGTGACGCTCAAGCGCGTTGCTGAAAAATACGGTTTGGTTTGCTTGCTGCACGAAAAGCCTTTCGCGGGCGTTAACGGCTCGGGCAAGCACCTGAACTTCTCGTTCGGCAACTCCACCCAGGGCAACCTTTTGGATCCGGGCGACACGCCACACGAGAACGCACAGTTCCTGGTGTTCTGTGGCGCCGTGATTCGGGCCGTGCACCGTCACAGCGGCTTGCTGCGCGCCGTGATTGCTTCGGCCAGCAACGATCACCGCTTGGGTGCCAACGAAGCGCCTCCGGCCATCATCTCCATCTTCTTGGGCGAGCAGCTGTCGGACGTGTTCCAGCAGATTCGCGCCGGGGGTGCCAAATCCTCCAAGATGAGGGGCAAATTGGAAATTGGCGTGGACACACTGCCTACGCTGCCCAAGGACGCGGGTGACCGCAACCGCACGAGCCCGTTTGCCTTCACCGGCAACCGGTTCGAGTTCCGCGCCGTGGGTTCCAGCCAATCAATCTCGGGGCCGCTTGTGGCTTTGAACACGGCCATTGCCGAATCTTGCGATTACGTAGCCACCAAACTGGAAAACGCTTTGGCTTCGGGCGCCAAGTTGAACACCGCCATTCAGGATGTGTTGGGCGAAATCACCCAGCAGCACGGCGCCGTGATTTTTGACGGCAATGGCTACTCGGCCGAATGGCACGCTGAAGCTGAGCGCCGTGGCCTGCCGAACCTGAAGACCACCATCGACGCCCTGCCCATGTTGCAGAAGCCCGAGGTGATCGAGCTGTTCGACAAGTACAAGGTGTTGTCGCCGCGCGAGCTGCAGGGCCGTTACGAGATCTACCTTGAGCAATACAGCAAGGCGATCAACGTGGAAGCCAACCTGACGGCGAAGATCGCCAAGACGGCCATCTTGCCAGCCGCTTTGCGCTATCAAAAAGACCTGGCCGAAAACGCCAGCGCGGTGAAGGCCGCTGGGCTTTCGGCTGACACCAGCACCCTGAAGGAGGTCAGTGACCTTGTGGTTCAACTGCAAGCGTCGCTGAAATCGCTGGCGTCCGCCACCAGCCAGCACGGGGGCGACGGCGCTGCGGCGGAAGCCAAACACTTCTGCAACGACGTGTTGCCAGCGATGATGGACGTGCGCAAGGCTGTTGACGCGCTTGAGGGCGTGGTGGAAGACGACCTGTGGCCGCTGCCCACCTACCAAGAGATCTTGTTCATCAAGTAATCAGCCTTAAAAGCAACAAACAAAATGCGGTCCGGTGCCCCAAAAGCCCGGGCCGCTTTTGTTTTCCAGGCGACCGTAGGCTACATTCCGGCCGATGCCCGCCTTCGTTGTTGCCGCGTTTTATAAGTTTGCTGCTCTGCCGCACGCCGCCAACTTGCAGGCGCCGCTGGAAGCCTTGTGTGAAGCTCACGGCCTTTGCGGCACCATCTTGCTGGCCACCGAAGGCGTCAACGGCACCGTGGCAGGATCGCGGGCTGGCATCGACGCGCTGATCGGATTCTTCCACGACCAGCCGCAACTCGCGGGGCTTGAGGCGAAGGAATCATATTGTGAGGAGCCCCCCTTTCACCGCATGAAGGTGCGCGTGAAGCCTGAGATCGTAACGATTGGGGATTCGGAGATCGCCCCCACACAACGCGTGGGCACGTACGTGCCGCCTGAGCATTGGAACCAACTGCTGCAAGATCCCGAAGTGATCGTGATCGACACCCGCAATGTTTATGAAACCCGCTTGGGTGTGTTCGAGGGCGCCGTGGATCCGGCCTTGGCCAACTTTCGCGATTTTCCGCAGTGGGTGGCGAAAAATTTGGACCCGCAAAAACACCCCAAGGTCGCGATGTATTGCACGGGCGGCATTCGCTGCGAAAAAGCCTCGTCGTTGCTGTTGCGTGAGGGGTTTTCACAGGTGTTCCATTTGCAGGGCGGCATTCTCAAGTACCTGGAGCAGATCCCGCAGACACAGTCGAAGTGGCAAGGCGAATGTTTTGTTTTCGATCAGCGGGTGTCAGTGGACCATCAGCTTCAGCCCGGCCAACATCGCTTGTGTTATGGCTGCCAAGAGCCTGTGAGCCCCGAAGAAATGGCCAAGGAGCAATACGAGGCGGGGGTTTCCTGCCCACGCTGCCATGACCGCACCGACGAACGAATCAAAGCCAGCCGGCGTGAACGAGCCAAACAAGTGGCGCTTTCCAAGGCGAGAGGACAGCGCCACATAGGCGATGCCGAGTCTTGAAGAGATTGGTTGCGCGACTTACGCCAGCGTTGCGAGGTGGCCGCCTGCGCTTCGAATCCGGCCCAAAAGCGCGTCCTGAAAATCCGCAGGCACAGATGTTTGAAAGCTGCTTCTCGCCACGAGCCTCGCCACCCAAGCGGCCACGTGGTGATGGTGGGAAAGCAAATCCACACTGAACCAGGTTCTCAAGAAGATTGTACGCGTGACCAAGGGGGCGACGGCCACGTCCGCCATACCAAAGCGGCTGCCGTCACCGGTGAGCCAAAGCCGACCGGCCAATTCCCCGTCAAGGCTTTGTAGCGCTTCGGCGAGGGTGCGCCGATGTTCGCGAAAGGCCGCCTCATCCGAAGCCTTTTGCAGCGAGTCGAATGTTGTGAACAGCTGATCGGCGCGTGGAAACCAGCCACGAGCCCGTGCTCGTTGCAAGAGGTCTTTGGGCATCAAGGGCGTAGCCCCAAACGCTTCTTCCAAGTATTCGCAGATGGCTTGCGGCCCAAGCACAACTTGGTTCTCGACCTCCAACAGCGGCGTTTGTCCCCGAGGTGACTTCGCTGCAAACCAATCAGGAGGATCCAGGATGTCCACGTAGGTGGTTCGATGCTCCACGCGCTTTTCTTTCAAAATCAGAACCGCGCGCTGAACGAACGGGCAGGTTTTTTCAGAAATAAGCTGCGGCTGCATCCATCCAACCTCAGCCGGGACTATACAGAAGAAAACGCCACGTGTCATGGCGCATCAAATTCACGCCGGCGGGGCTGCGGTGGCTGACAAAGGCGCGTGTGGGGTTAGGCGATACACCTTGTAAGCGCAGCGGATGACGGGCCGCGCCACGTTCCGGACCGGGACACCCCCGGGGGTCATGCCGTGCTCAATGCCCAGATGCGCATGACCGTGCACGGCCAAATCGCAAGCGGCGTGGTCAATCGCCTCGGCCAAAAAGTAAGAGCCCAGGAACGGGAATATTTCGGGCTTTTCGCCAGCCAAAGTGTCTTTCACGGGTGCGTAGTGAGTCAACGCCACGCGTACATCACAGCGCAGCGAAGCGAGCGCTTCCCCTAGAGCACCCGCCGCGCGCTTGCTGTGGTGAATGAAAGCTTTCATTTCAGGCTCACCGAATTCGCTCCCGCAAGCACCAGGAAAGCCCGCCCCAAAACCCTTGCAGCCTGCAACACCCAAGCGCACACCCGCCACATCGATCACAGTGCCCTGCCCTTCAAGCACTTGGGCACCGGCCGCTTGAAGGTCGCGGCGGATCTCGTCTTGACGATCCATATGATAATCGTGATTGCCAAACACCGTGATCACCGGAGCCTTCACCATGCGAAGGGCCCCCAGCAGATTGCGGGCTTCGTCAGGATCACCGTGCTGGGTAAGGTCTCCTGCCAAAAGAAGTACGTCCGCGTGTTCGTGAAGTGATGCGAAGGCATCGCAAAGCGGGCCAGGGGCTTCTTTGCCCACGTGAAGATCCCCCACCGCCGCCACCCGGATCATACAACCTCTTCCGCTGGCTCCGCGCTGTAGCACGCAATGGCAATGTTGTTGAACAGGGTCATGCCAAGAGGCAGCAGCTCTTGCACCACCGTTTGCACAGCTTCGCGCCGCTCTTCGAGCTCAAGGGTGCCCATCAAATACACACGCTCCGCAGCCACGCGCACCTGAACATCAAGAACATTCGTACGCGGATCTTGGGCCAACGCCTCGCGAATTTTTGCAACGAGGTACTTGGCGGGCTCTTCGGGGGCTAGCTTGTCCAACAATGTCATCACCTACATTCCATAAAGCTGCGAATGCAGCTGTCGAATCACCTCATTGGGCACGTAGGTGTCCACCGATTGAGCGTAGATCAGCAAGCTCAACACCCGCCTAGGGGCCTTCAGAGCGCGGCGCGCGAAGTAATGCCAGTCGACGTTGCCACATGCAATGATCGACAGTGCGTCATGCCAGTGTCGAGGCCCAGCCTCGTCGTGCACGACCGCCTTCATGATGACCAAGTCTTCGGGTGGCACCAGCCGTACATCGTGGCCCTTGAAGCGATAACTCACCGCTCGATCCAACATCTCCTGGTCTAGATAGAAGCCTCCCGTTGAGCGGAAGATGATGTCGACCATCACGTCTTCTTTGTAGCCCTTGTAGAGCCAGCGAGGATCGGTGCGCTCCGTACGAAACCCTCTCACATCTAACGCGTCAAGGGCACGTCCGGCGTCCTCCGGTTTTACGAACACGTCGATGTCGTGTGTCCAGCGGGGCCGACCAAAGCCACTGGCGGCGATGCCACCGATGAGAGCATAGGGAACTTTGCTGGTTTCCATGGCGCCAATGGTTTCTGCGAGCACATCAGTGAATATCTGCTCATCTGCGCCTCGCAAGCCCGGCTCAACGGCACCGCCATCGATGCGCATATTCTCGGGTTTTTGAGGCGGCTTGCGTCCGATGTCTTCTTGTTCGGGAATGGTTTGGATCAAGCCCTGTGTGCTTTGCATGGTGCCTACCTTCCGAGCCGTCGCCCCCAAATCGAGCGCGGGCGCTTCATCTTATCGAAGCACGAAATGGGCCAAGCGCTGGGGCATCTATTTCAACCATTTCGCCGCATTTCCGTTGCGAGCACGTAACAACAGGCAGGTTTTGAACCCCACACGAAAGAGGAACCAAAGATGCCGTTCGTCGCTACGTCGCGTGGCCGAATCGCAACCTCTCGTTACCAGGTTGTGCGTTCTTTCGCCGTTGTGAACTCTTCATTGGCGCGGCCTCAGAGGCTCGTTCATAGTCGGAACTCTTCAAACCAATTGGATGAGCCAGATCCCCGCGCCGCCCGCCGCGAGCGCAGCAGTGGATCAAGCAATGGCCATGTCCATCAGCCCGGAGCGTGCTTTTGCATCCAGCCCTTACCCGAAGCCTTCGTGCGTCCGCCACACTGGTAACTTGCCTACTGGCGGCCTGCACGGGCAACATATCGCAATCACCACATGAGCTGCCGCCCGGAGCACAGCCACCTGGCACCTTAGATGGAAACGGCGTTTTCGCCGGCGCCATCCCCGTGCCGCCGGCCAAAGCGTGTGTGTTTTCCTCGCCCATGAAGCCGCTGTCGCGCACACAGTACGCGAACATCATTACCGACGTATTTCAGGCGAAAGTGCCTCCCAGCGCACGGTTTCCTGCAGGCGAGATGGGCGCGTCTCGAACTGGCTTTTCAACTGAGCCCGAGGTCAACGCGCTGACAAAACTGGGCACCGAGGGCGTGCTGGAAGCGGCCGAAGAGGTGGCGGTGGCTGTGGCTGAGCAGCTGCCCACGCTGTTGCCGTGTGCCGCCACCGCGCCCACCGTCGAATGCGCGAAGAGCTTTGTGCAAGACATCGGCGGCAAGCTTTACCGGAGGCCACTACAAGCGCCGGAGGTGGACGCCCTCGTGGCCGTGTTCACCACAGCACAAGGTGCGCAAGCGTTTACCGACGGCATCGCGCTGGTGACAGCCAGCCTTCTGCAGTCTCCTGACTTTTTGTACCGAGTCGAACGCGGCGCCAGTTTGCCCAATGACCCAAGTCTGGTTGCCCTCACACCCTATGAGTTGGCCAATCGGCTCTCGTTCCTGTTCTGGGATTCGTTGCCTGACGCAGAACTGTTCTCTGCCGCCGCAACGGGAAACCTGACAACACCTGAGCACCTTCGTGCACAGGCCGACCGCATGCTCATGGACCCGCGCGCCCGCGCCGCCGTGTCACGGTTTGCCAAGGAGTGGTTGCAAGTGAACGAACTGAAAGCGGCCGATCGCAAAGGCCTCAGCGACGAGCTGGCTGCGGCACAAATGCGCGAGCTGGAACTGTTCGTGGAGGACGCGTTCTTGAATCAGGGCACATTGCCTCAGCTGCTCACAGCGCAAGCTACATTTGCGAACAATGTCTCGGCACAGAGCTACGCTGGAGCGGTTGCATCAACCATGGCAGATGACTTTCAGAAGGTGGGTGTTGCGCAACCCGAGCGTGCGGGCTTGCTGACCTTGCCGGCGGTGATGGCAAGCAAAGCTCACACCGATGAGCCCGCGTACGTTTTTCGCGGCACCTTTGTGCTTCAGAAGCTTCTGTGTGCAGATCTGGCGTCTCCGCCAGCGACGGCCACGGAAATGCTTCCCGAATTTCCACCGGACGCTTCGCATCGACAAAAGTCCTCGCTGGTGCGCAAGCAAGACGCTTGCGCTGGATGTCACAACTTGATCGATCCCATTGGCCTTGCGTTTGAGGGATTTGACGAGCTAGGGCGCGTGCGAAAAGCGCTACCAACCGGACAGCCGGTTGATTCCAGTGGCAGCGTTGAGGGGATCGCAGCTTCCGTGGACGGCGCGTTCGCGAGCCCGCGTGCTCTTGCAGAAAAGCTGGCCAATTCCCCCGACGTGGCTGCCTGTGTGGCTAAGCAGAGCTTTCGTTCGGCTTTTGGCAAAATGGACGATGAAGCAGATAGCTGCGCCATTGAAAACTTGGTGGCTGGCATGGCTGGCTCGCAAATGCGGTTGCGCGATCTTCTGATCGGCCTTACGCAACTTGATGGATTTCGTTTCCGAAAGCTGGAGGGCCTCTAATGCGATTGACTCGACGAACTTTGTTGAAGGGTGCCACCGGCGCAGCGATGGCGCTGCCTTTTCTTGAAGCCACCGCCCGAGCAGCGGGAACCGCACCGCTGCGTTTGGTGATCATGACGCACGGCCAAGGAACCATGTTGGAGCGATGGACCCCAAGCGGGGGAGCGGAACTGACATTGCCTCAACTGCTGGCGCCGCTTGCGGCCCTCAAACACAAGCTGAATGTGTGTTCGGGGATCAGCAACAATGTCCGCAAAACCATGACGGGCAACGGGCACAATCCAGCGGGCCGTTCACTGTTGTCCGCACATGGTTTCGCCGTTCCCGGTAACGAAAAGTCGGCATCGGCGGGGCCCTCCATCGATCAAGTTCTTGCGCAACGCCTAAAAAGCCCCACTGCCCTGCCCAGCCTTGAGCTCCGCGTGGGCGGTACGGTTGGCGAAAACCAGATGTTGTTTTCAGCGCCTGGCGTACCGGTTACCGGTTCGCATGACCCGCAGGCTGTGTGGTCGAAGTTGATGGGGCTCGCGCCCGCAGCCGCAACCGCAGCGGCGCCCGCATCTATGCCCGCACCTGCGCCCCCCACAGCCGCAGAGCGGCTTCGAGCCAAGCGCCCACAGATGTTGGACTTGGTCAAAGCCAGGCTCAACGAAGTGCGAGCGCACGTTGGCGTCGAAGATAGGCAACGCCTTGACGCCCATGCGGCGCGCGTGGCCGAGATGGAAGCAACTTTGTCCTCCACATCGCTCCCCCGCCCAAACGGTGGCGGCGGCGGCAGCCTCATGTGCACGAAGCCCGCGTTGGGTTTGCCAGCCGGTTACACGCCAGCCAACGTGCAGATGGAAAATCTGACCGCATCGGCCCAGATCAAAAACCTTGTGATGGCGCTTTCCTGCGACACCACCCGTGTGGCAACGCTGCAGTTTTCAAACTATCACGCGCCCACCTTCGACTGGTTGAACCTTGGCTTAACGGGAAATTGGCATGATCGCGTGCACAACGGCGGGGGCAACAACAAAGAGGGCATGGCCCAGGCGTTCACCTGGTACACGCATATGTTCAACGAACTGCTCGTTCAAATGGACCAAGTGAACGAAGGCGATGGCACAATGCTTGATAACTCGCTGGTGCTTTGGATCAGCGAGTTCGGCAATGGCGGCGTGCACAGCACGGCAAATTTGCCTGTGGTCCTGGCGGGTGGTTTGGGTGGCAAGCTAAAAACCGGAAGGCATTTGGCGTTCGCCGGTCGTTCCCACAACGACCTTTACACCACCATATTGAACTTATTCGACCAACCCGACACAAGCTTCGGCCACCCCAGCGCTGAGTTCAACAAAGGACCGCTTGCCTTAGGTTAGTCGCGGCGGCCAACAAGGCCTAACGAAGGACGCTCTTCGTTGACTTCGTGGGGCTTCAGCTTGGCACCTCTGCGCGCGCGAATGTCCTGCGGGCGCACGAACCGAACGGTGTTCTCGAGGTATTTCTTGTTTCCGAACGACACCAGAACGTGATTCATCACAGCGGCGAGCTCTGGGTCCTGCATGTGCCCCATCGCGGGCATCGGCGCCCTCCACCGCGAACTTGTAAGCCCGTAAAGGTGAACGTCGATTAGATAGTCACGTCCGCCGGGTGCCTGGAAAACACGCGACGTTTGTTCCAGTGCGGGATACTGATCCCATCCCCGCCCGTCGCGCCCGTGACAGTTTGCACAGTTGCTCACATACGACGCAGCTCCAGCTTTAAACCACGGAAAGGCATTCTCTTCATTGGATTGATACTGATCCCAGACGGCCTCTTCGGTGCTGATCTCCAGCTGAGCCGAGCGCCCCCACGCAAAGGCCACCGCCCCCAGCAGCAGCAAGGTGGCAATAAGGTAGGTGGCTAGATTGGCAACAACATGACGCATAGCGGACTACACCAGGTTGAAGTTTTCGCTTTGAATTTGGTTCTGCAGAACCCCGTTTGCGCGAAGCGCATCGCGTGCCGCCTTCATCATGACAGGAGGCCCACAAACGAAAAACGCGCGCATCAGCTGATCCTTTGGCAAGCGCCGCTTGAGCATCGCTTCGTCAATAAACCCGTGTTCACCAGTCCAGCCCTCGGGCGGCTTCTCTATGACAAGAACAACCTCTAGGTTAAGCGAAGCCTGCAGCGCTCGAATGTGTTCTTCGTAGGCAATTTCATCTTGCGTCGTGTTGGCATAAAGCAAAAGCACGGGCCGCTGGTCCTTGCGCGCGGACATGGTTCGCAGAAACGACATGATGGGCGTTATACCCACGCCGCCGGCTATGAAGACGTAGCCCGCCGCTTGATAGCGGTCGATGCTAAACGCACCGTGGGGTCCATCTAGGTACGCACGCGTGCCGGGCGAAATGGAACCCACCCGCTTTGAAAAGTCGCCCAGCGCCTTGATGCCGAACTCGATCCGCTGCGTTTGTTCGGCGCTTGATGCGAAACTGAAAGGGTGCTCTTCCAAGGTAAACGGAGTATCCGCGAGCTTCAGCCACGCAAACTGTCCAGGCGCAAACTTCATTCCTAAGTGATCGACGGCCTCTAACACCAAGGCAAAAGTTTGGGCTGGCTCTTCACGCACCTCGGACACTTTCCAGCGATAGTTTCGCTGCCATCGTGGACGCACAATGCGCAAGTATAAGACAAGCCCCACCATCACGGCCGCCATCGCCACCCACACAACCTGCTTCCAAACGGTGTTCTTGTACAAACCCGCCAAGGATGCGTGCAACTGCGCAAATACGATGGCTAGCACGCCAAGCACAAGGTGGAGCAGCCGCCACCATTCGTAGTTGATCTTAAGCCGCTTGCGCGCCACGGAGGTGAACACAATGGCCAAGAGCGAAATCACGCTCACCCAGGCGCAGCGGCTGGCCCAATTTCCGCCCACAGGATTGAGCAGCTTCAGGCGGGACGGATTGTCCAAAACTATGATCAGGGGATGCGCAATGACCGCGCCCACGGCCACCATCGCGATCTGGCGATGGTACTGCAGAATCACATCGATTCCATACGGCGCAGTTACGCGCTTAAAGCGTGCGATCAGGACAAACTGCACCGCAATTTGCGTCAGCGCCACAAAGCCGAGCGCAATGGACAGCTCCAACCAGAATGGCCGTCCAGAGGGAACAGGTGGCACCAGCATCAAAAACACGGGCACCAGAACCACCATGAGGTAAAGGCCGCCCCAGAACACCCCCGCGAGCGTTCGATTCACGCCCGCTCCAACCTGTCCAAGGCCTCCTGCGGTCCCTCCGACCCCGCTGGATACTCGTGCAACGGAACGTCACGATGTTTCCAGGCGCGCAGAAACGGTTCCACAACTCTCCAGCCTTCTTCGGCTTCTTCGCCTCCCACCGCTGTAACGTTCACACCGCGCAAAACTCCATCAAGAACGCGGG
>JBBSJE010000047.1:0-33520 GCA_038257535.1 Polyangia bacterium | reverse complement strand
CTTCACCACCGTGTGGGTTCTTTGTTTGGGTAGATCGGCGGGTGTTGGCGGCCCCATGTCGTAACCGATCTCTGCCATCAAATCGGCCGCGTAGTTGGTATCTACCAGTTTGATCTGATTCCAAACCTGATCGGCCGCCTGTTTGGTTTTGGCATGGCCGCGAATCACCAGTTTTCCCTGCGCGACGTGAAGATTCTGCAGTTGCACATCTGACTGCTGCATGAAATTGAGCACGCTTTGATATTTCGTCTTCAAGGTTTCGAGAGCTTGATCTGCCATGGTCACCACCTCCGGGAGATGAGCCTAGCTCGCGCTACCTGCGCAGTCATGTCAGGTGCCGCACAATCTAAACCTTCGCACCGGCGCGCTCCCGGCTGAGAGGGGGCACATTACCGTCGGGCGCCCAGGCGGGAAGGAGGCCCAGTCGGCCTACTTCTTAAACGCTGGGCTCATCACCACAAGGACGACGACCGCAAATACCGAAAGCAGTCCAACAGACATGAACCAGGTGAGGGGGGCAATGGTTGGGGAATAGATGTCCATAATTTTTCCTTTTGCGATGTTAGATACCACACCCAAACCGCTTTTTGCGCATCGGATCGCCTTCATACCCGTGATGCGACCGGCCCCACACGCCTTCAGCGTTTTGACCTCAATCGTCGAGCGCGCCGTTCGCGATCCACTTTTTGACGGCTGCGATGGAAGCTGCGGGCAATGCGCCGCCAGCGCCCTTGGGCGGCATTTGGTTGCCCACCTGAGGTTCCACTTGCGAAAGCTTCTCGAACAGATAAGAGCTGTCTGGGTCACCCGCGATGACGAGGATCCGGCCGGGCACCTGATTGGAGGCGCGGCCAACCAACATCTCCCGGTTGATGTTGCCAAAATTCAGCCCCTGTTCAGGCGCCTGCCCGCCATGGCAAGACGCGAAAGCACAGCTTGGCGAGAAGACTTCACTTTTCAACGCGCTCAGGCGGGGCTCGGGCCCTTCGTCGGCATCACCGCCGCAAGCAACCAGCGTTGCCGCGGCATTCAACAAGACCGTAGCCGTGATCGAAAATCGACGGAGGGCGACGCCCGCGTTCCCGTAGCAAGACATGCGACGCTCTATTGGCAAGAAGCTGAGGCCAGAGCCTGCAAGGCAGGACGACATTTTGCGCCGACACACGTTTGGCACGCCTCTGCACTGGTTTCGCATGCGGCCGCACACTGTGCCATGCCTTGGGTGGCCAAGCACCGAGCGGTGTCCGACATGGGCGCGCTTATGCCCGCGCAGCTATCCACGACACAACCGTATAAGGAATCGCCTTTGTCCTGCTCGGGGAATTTGGCAGCCATGAAGCAGGCGGCTGTATCAATCCCGTTCTTTACGCCGTTGCCCACCCAGCGCGCGCCAAAGAAAGCGTCGTCCCACTGATCGCTTAAGCCACACAACTCGGTCTGCCTGTGTCGCGGGTAGTAAAGCCCTACGAACATGCACATCTCGTCCTGTGTAGAAAGCCCCTGCGTCACCGAGCGCGCTTCGTTGTTTTGGTACTGGCAACCGTAATCGATAAACTGGCCAGCTTTGAGCACTTTGACGGGCTCGTTCTTTTGCATCGGCACATCTTCCCAATTGGTGCCCTTGAACAAGGTATCGGCAACGGCGCCCTGAGCATCGACCAGAAATGTTTCCTGCTTGATGCCACGCTTGTGCATGTGGCTTTGGCCATTGACCAAGTTGATGTCTTGATGAACTTGGCAAACCGCCCGCGCCATGCCCTTGCCATTGGCAGGGACACGAATAAACGGGTTGTAGAAGAACAGGATGCCGGCCTCTTGCTGAACCTGAGCATCTGGAATCGTGTACACGTTGATGCGCGCATCGGTGTCGATCACCTTTGCCGTCGCATTGATGTAATGGGTGTTCATCAACAGCACCGAGCCGCCCGGAACCTTCAGCGCCGTGCCCGCAGGCAGTTGCCCCAAAAGCGAAACGCCATCGTGGTTCTGTGATCCGCCGACCACGCCATTGACCTCCCAATGGGCCGTGGGTCCGTTCGGTCCGCACTCGAACCATTGCCCCTCCGCCGTGTTTACGGGATTGCCGAACCGATCCTTCGTGGGGATGTCAGCATACGGGGTCGTAAACAGAAGCACGTGATGGCTGCCATTGGTGAAGCGAATCTCCTCACGGGAAATGTTGTACCCCGCAGCGGGCACCTTAAAAAATTGGCAGCGTTCGGTTTCCACGCCTGGGGCCAGAGCTGCAACCATCTGCAGCTGAACACCTTGGTCGACAGGCGGCGGCGGCAATAAACCGTGGTCGTGGCTTTCTGAGCATGCACCCACCAAAGCAAGCGCTCCGGCGGTAACAACCAACTTGACTGGTGACATGGGCATCTCCTTGAGGAAGTCCCAGCGGGGCCCTCCCCCAACCGCGACTGGCTCTCCTATACCGCATCGCCACCTTTTGACAAGGGGTGGCACGCGAAGGCACCCGAGCGAGGCATGGCGGCCCAACGGCTCCGGATGTCCCATGAGCCAGGCCATTCGCAGCAAAGCTTCACAAGCAAAGCGAAAAACTGCCAGGCACACCGAACTGCAACTCGAAGTGGCTCTGGGTGGGCGCCCCCACCAGCTGAACCGTTAGCTTCATGCGGTCATTCATTGAATCCACGGCGCCCGTGAGGATGATGTCACGAACGCTTCGCGTTTGGCTTGTGTAACGGCCCCTCCACATGAACTGCCCCCGCGCATCCACCTCCAGCGGCGAAACGATCGTGGCCGTGCCGCAGTCGAACTGAAGCGTGCCGCCGCGTCGCGGGTCGCGGGCCTCAAGGCCGATCGACTGCCCACCCCAAACGCCCGACTGAAGGAAGGCGGTGGTGCGGCATTCCCCATCTTGACTCTTGCCCACACCGGCGCTCAAGCGCACGCAGTCGTTGGTGTAGGTTTGCCCATCGCAGCCGCACACGGGCGCGAACTCACGGGTACATACGCCTCCGGGGGCACGGCGGCAGACGCCCTTGAAACGCGCTACGGAGCATTGCCCCGGTGACGGATCGCAAAGCAGGCCCGGTTCACAAGAAAGACCCAGTCCTTCGCCGCACACTTCCCCCTCACGCGCCACGCTCTGACCGCAGGCGCCGGTCGCTGCCAGCTGAACGCCAGCTTGACGCCGCTGACAGTCGTTCACGTAGGTGTTGCCGTCGCAGCCACAAACAGGAGCCTGAACGGCGATGCACACCTCAGGCTTGCGACGGCAGATGCCTTTGGTCTGGGCAGAGCACATGCGCCCTTCCGTTTCGCAAAACAAGCCATCTGCACACATGAATTCGGTCTTCTCGATGACAGTGCCGCAGGTGTCGCCTTCTTGAACGATCATCTTGGGCTCGTCGCAAGGCCCATCGAAGGCCTTCGAGACGCTGCTGGCCCGCCGCTCGCAATCGTTGCCATACGTCTTGCCGTCACAGCCGCACACGGGGGCGAAGATGTTGTCGCAGGCGATGGGCGCGTCGGGATCGCATTGGGGAGTGGCGCCTATCTCCTGTGTCGCGACCGGCCCCTCGACCATGGAAAAGCCAACGGGCGCACAAACGCCAGTGGGAAACTCGCAAAACCCGCAAGCGTTCCCCACCTCTACGAAGTCGCATGAGGGGAAGGCACCACCAGCCCCACCGGTGCCAAAGCCGCCACCGGTGCCAAAGCCGCCACCGGTCATGAAGCCCCCCGCACCGCCCTCCGCAAAGCCGCTCTGCCCGCCTTGAGAAGGAGGGTTGGGGTCGATCGTGGAGACGTCACAGCTTGCAACGACCACAGAGCAAAATATCAGAACCGCTTTGGCATGCCTCATGGGTCATCTCGCTAAGCAAATGGCACGCCAGCGTCATGCGGGCGGGGTGATGGGGGAAATCGGCCGATCTAACCAGCTCTGGCCCCCCACTTGCCCCGATCACCCTCAGATTTTCGTGGTGTCTCTGACTTAGGTGTCGTCAACGTGCGTGCGAAGCGCCCCGCGACTGCAACTTGCTAGGCTCATGTCCCCATGGCAAGGCGAAGGTTGATCTGGGGCCTTTTTGGGGGGGGGATGCTGGGCCTGGCGATGTTGTGGCGCCAGCCGCTGCTCTACCGACTGCAGGCGGTGCTCGAACGGGTGAGGCACGCTGGCGGGGCTTCGGCTCTGGCCGATAGCTTGTTGCCGCCTCCGGCGGGCTCGTTGCGCTTTGCCCATGTGGTGGTCGATCCCGCTTTTCATGGCGACTGCAAGGCCGTGGGCGACATCAACGGCGATGGTCGTTCAGACCTGGTGGTGGCCGGCAAAGACGGCCTTGCCTGGTACGCGGCGCCCGCTGTCGGAAACCTGGAAAAGCGCCCCTGGCCTCGGCACAACATCGCCAAGCCTCGCATCGAGTTCACCACCGACATGCAAGTGGGCGACGTGGATCGGGACGGGGACCTCGACGTCATCGTTCCTGACGGTGACAAAGACGACAACGTGCTGTGGTTTGAGAACGCCGACCATGGCAAGGGCCGCTGGAAGCGTCACGTGATCGGCGCCGCTGGCGATTGGGCGCACGACGTTGAGGTGGGCGATCTGGATCGCGACGGCAAGCTCGACGTGGTGGTTCGACAAGGGCGCACAACGATGTTCTTCCAGAACACGCCGGATGATTGGCAAAAAGCCACGATCGATACGAAAGGCCGGGGCGGCACGGCGGTGGCCGACCTCGATGGCGACACCTGGCCCGATCTCGCACAGAACGGCTATTGGCTTCGCAACCCCGGCAGCCGGGGCAAGGCTTGGAAGCGATACGAGATCGCCCGCGGATGGCCGGAAGACGTGGGCGTGTCGGTGGGCGATCTGAACGGTGACGGCCGACCCGACGTGGTGCTGTCGCCAGCGGAGAGTTCGGGACGCATGGTTTGGTACGAGAGCCCCCCCGATCTCGCGAAGGCGCCCGAGCGTGCATGGACGGAGCACGTGATCGGCAAAAACATGGACTTCGTGCACACCTTCAAACTGGCCGACATGAATGGCGACGGCGCCCTCGACCTGGCGTTCGCAGAAATGGCGCAGGCGCCGCATAAGCGTGTGGGTGTGTTCCTGAATCAGGGAGCGGGCCGTGGCTTCGATCTGCAGATCCTGTCGACGCAAGGCTCGCACAACATTCGCGTGGCCGACTTCAACGACGACGGTCGGCCCGATGTGGCTGGGGCCAACTGGCAAGGTCCACCGGTAGAGGTCTGGCTGAACCAAGGCCGCGATCCGCTCGGGGCCTGGCACTACATCAACGTGGACGGCGCGCGAGACGAGCGAGCCTTCGGGCTGGTGTTCCCGCCCAACGAGCAGGGGGGGCACGACATCGTTGCGGGGCATGTGCTTTATCGCAACCCTGGCGGTGATCTGACCGGCCCCTGGGCGAAAACTGAACTTCCAAAGCCGATCGATGTGATGTGGACTTATGACGTGAGCGGCGATGGCAAACCGGATCTGATCGGCGAAGCGCTGGGACGCGTGTTGTGGCTGGAGGCCGGCGAAAACGGGTTCACACTTCACGAGGTGGCCAAGGGCTTCGCCCCCACGGATCACACCAACAGCCAGGGCTACGCACAGGCTGATCTGGCAAAGACCGGGCGCCCCCAACTCGTCTTCACGACGGGCAAAGGCATTCACGCTTTGCAGGTTCCCAACACGCCCGAGGCTGGTTGGCGTTCGTTCCAGATCACGGGTGATGAGACCTCGGAAGAGGGCATCGGCGTGGCCGATATTGACGGCGACGGTTGGCTCGACATCACTGCCGCGGCGGGAAAGGACGGCAACGAGCTGGCTTGGTGGCGCAACCCGGGCGGCGACAAGATAGCGCAGGAGATCTGGGCGAAGACGCCCATTGGCAAGGTGCAGGGCTGGGCGGATCGCAATGTGCTTGCCGATCTCAGCGGCGATGGCCGGCCCGACCTCATCGTGTCGATCGAGAACGGCGAACCCACCGGCGCACCCACCTACTGGTACGAAAACCCGAAGCAGCCCGCAAAGGCCGAATGGGTGCGCCATACCCTGGCCGTGCAGGGCAGCACCAACGCCCTGGACGTTGCCGATGTGGATGGCGATGGTCGACTGGACGTCATCACGGGAGAACACCGTGGACAAAAGCGGGTGATCGTATGGCGCAACCTCGGCGGCAGCGGCTTCGAGCCGCATGTCGTCGACCAGGGCAAAGAAAGCCACCTTGGCGCCCGGGCCGTGGATCTGGACGGCGACGGCGATCTGGACCTGGTCAGCATTGCTTGGGACGGCTATCGCGATCTGCACGTATGGCGAAACGATCGCATCATGAATCCGCCGGCAACAGCTGAACGTTGACGCCTAGGGGCCAGCAGGACCGCGAGATCGGTGGTGTGAATTTGCTGCTACGATTCGAGCTGCCATGAGCCAGGAGCATTCCCCCCTATCCGCCTTCCGTTCCGTGCCCCGTACGGGCGTTATCTACGTCACCACGGAAGCCGCCAAAGCCGGCTACAGCGCCTCCGATCCGCAGTGGTGCAACCTGGGCCAAGGGCAGCCGGAAACCGGCGACCTGCCCGGCGCGCCCCCGCGGATCACCGAGGTGCCGATCAACCCAGGCGATGTGGATTACGCGCCCATTCCTGGCATCTGGGAATTGCGAGAAGCCATTGCCCAGCTTTACAACAAACTGTTTCGCAAAGGCCTCAAATCGCAATACACGGCCGAGAACGTCAGCGTTTCGGGCGGCGGTCGCGCGGCGTTGACCCGCGCGTGCGCCAGCTTGGGCCAGATCAACCTAGGCCACTTCTTACCCGACTACACCGCCTACGAAGAGTTGCTCGACATCTTCAAGGCTTTCACCGCGATTCCGATCTTGCTTGAAGGAGATCGAGGCTACGCGTTTTCGCCCGAAGACTTGCGGCGTGAGATTCAGGGCCGCGGCTTGGCGGCGCTGCTGCTTTCGAATCCCTGCAACCCTACGGGAAAGCTTGTGCAGGGCGAAGATCTGGAAAAGTGGGTGGCCATCGCCAGGCAACTTGATTGTTGCATGCTGCTGGACGAGTTTTATTCGCACTACATCTGGACCGCGCGGCCTGGAAGCTTGCCCATCGAGAGCGCGGCCCGCTATGTGGAAGACGTGGATCGCGATCCCATCTTGATATTCGATGGCCTAACCAAAAATTGGCGCTACCCCGGATGGCGGGTCACCTGGACTTTGGGCCCCAAGGCGATGATCGAAACGGTTTCCAGCGCGGGCTCTTTCCTTGATGGAGGGGGCAACCGGCCCAGCCAACGCGCCGCCGTGGCGCTTTTGAACGAAGACCACGTGCACCGCGAAACGTTAGCGATTCACGAAGCCTTCCGAGAAAAACGCCAGCTCATGTTGTCGCGGTTGGAACGCTTGGGCGTGCGTTTTGACCGAGCGCCCGAAGGCACCTTCTACGTTTGGGGGAATGTGGCGCACCTGCCGCCGCCGTTGAACGACGGCATGGGATTTTTCCGCGCGGCTTTGGACGAAAAAGTGATCACCGTGCCGGGTGAGTTTTTCGATGTGAACCCCGGCAAACGCCGCAGCGGCGTGCATTCGCGCTTTCGATCTTATGTTCGGTTTTCCTTTGGTCCGGAAAAGGCGTCGCTGGAAAAGGCGCTGGACAGGCTTGAGGCGCTGGTGGCGCGGACGGCAGGTGCTTCGTAGGTTCGCTTCGCTCGCAATACCCAGATTCAACGTTGTCGTTTCCCCCTGATCCGGCGTACACGTATCGCATGCCTCGACACGTGAATCATCACGCTTTTGAAAACCGCCAGGCCCACTGGGCAAAGGCGCCGCCAGCCACCACCTGGCCTGGCCGGCCCGCGCCGCTGGGCGCCTGCTTCGACGGCAACGGAACCAACTTCTCACTTTTTTCCGAGGTGGCCGAAGCTGTGGACCTGTGCCTGTTCGACGAACACGGCCGGGAACGGCGGGTTCGCATGCCCGAGGTCAACGCCTACTGCTGGCATGTTTACCTGCCCAACGTGCGACCCGGACAGCGCTACGGCTTCCGCGTGCACGGACCGTGGGATCCCGCCAGCGGCCGGCGCTGCAACCCCCACAAGTTGCTAATGGATCCCTGCGCCAAAGCCTTCGAGGGGCAGGTCGACTGGTCGCCGGCCTGTTTCGACCACGATCAAAACCATCCTGATCGGATGAACGAAGACGACAGCGCCGGGCACGTGCCCCGTTCGGTGGTGCACGAAGCGCGCTTCGACTGGGGTGACGACCGGCCGCCCGCGGTGCCCTTGCACAAGACGCTCATTTACGAGGTTCACGTGAAGGGCTTCACCAAACGTCACCCAGCGATCGATCCGGTGCGGCGGGGTACCTATCTGGGGCTGGCCGACGACGCCGCCATCGAGCACCTGGTCAAGCTGGGCGTTACCACAATCGAGCTGATGCCGGTTCACCAGTTCATTCAGGACGGGCATCTGGTGGACAAGAATCTGCGGAACTATTGGGGCTACAACACAATCGGCTTTTTCGCGCCCCACAACGAATATGCCAGCGGCCAGCTTGGGCAGCAGGTGACCGAGTTCAAACACATGGTCAAGCGCCTGCACGCCGCGGGGCTCGAGGTGATCCTTGACGTTGTTTATAACCACACCGCCGAGGGCAACCACCAGGGTCCGTCGTTGTGTTTTAAGGGCATCGACAACGCCGCATACTACCGGCTGGTCCCCGAGGATCGTCGGTACTACTTCGACACCACGGGGACGGGAAACAGTTTGAACATGCGCAGCCCGCATGCCCTGCAGCTCATCATGGACAGCCTGCGGTACTGGGTCACCGAAATGCACGTCGACGGTTTCCGTTTCGACCTCGCTTCGACGCTGGCGCGCGAGCTTCACCACGTTGACCGCCTGGCTTCGTTCTTTGACCTCGTCCAGCAAGATCCCATCATCAGCCAGGTCAAGCTTATCGCCGAACCCTGGGATGTTGGCGAAGGCGGCTACCAAGTTGGCAACTTTCCCGCTTACTGGTCGGAATGGAACGGCCAGTACAGGGATACGATGCGGGATTTCTGGCGCGGACACGCCCCGCCGGGTGGATTTGCCAACCGGCTAACCGGCAGCCCCGATTTTTATCAGGCCGACGCGCGCAGGCCCATGGCCAGCATCAACTTCATCACCGCCCACGACGGCTTCACCTTGCGCGATCTGGTTTCGTACAACGACAAGCACAACCAGGCCAACGGCGAGGACAGCCGCGACGGCGATTCGCACAACCGATCGTGGAACTGCGGCGCCGAGGGCAAAACCGACAAACCCGAAGTGCTCGCATTGCGCGCGCGCCAACAGCGCAACCTGATGGCCACACTGTTGCTTTCGCAGGGTGTTCCCATGATCCTCGGCGGCGACGAGTTGGGGCGAACCCAAAATGGCAACAACAACGCCTACTGCCAGGACAACGAAATCTCTTGGTTCGACTGGACGCTGGACGAGGGGCAACAACGGTTTCTCGAATTCGTGCGCGACGTTATCGCGCTACGCCAACACCATCCCGTGTTCACGCGCCGGCGCTGGTTTCAGGGGCAGTCTATCCTCGGTGTCCCCGATGTCGCCTGGTATCGTCCCGACGGCCAGGACATGACCGAGGACGATTGGCACAAACACGACTTCAGCGCAGTTGGCGTGTTTCTTTCGGGCGACGCCTTGCCTTCACCCGACGATCGCGGGCGCAAGATATTGGACGACAGCTTTTTGCTAATCTTCAACGCGCATCACGAGGACATCGACTGGTGTCTGCCGGATCGGCACGTCAAGGCGTGGACACTGGCTCTCGACACGGCGAGGCCGATCGCCAACGATGCCAAGGCGTTGCGCCAATCGTCTATAGACATCAAAGCGCGATCAGTGTTGGTGTTGCGGGCCGAGGTCTGAGTCCTCACCCTCCCCTTCGCGCTGTCGTCGCGCCGGGTTTTCCGACCTGTTGCTTTCGTCACGCGCACCATTGGTAAGACCGGCCCACGCGAGAGCGTGGCGTGGTTTCGGCATTCCTGGCAGTTTGTTTCGTTGTGGGAGGTGGGAGCAAGGTCGCAGCCGACGAGCCGTCGGTGCAAGACTGCGAAGTCTACGTCGATCGCACCGCTGTTGATGCTGACGGTGATCTGTCCTGGGGATTTTCCATTGCCAGCGATCCCGAGCGCTGCATCCAGATCGCCGTCGGACAACAGGTAAGATGGATTGGCAGTTTCGGCTCCCATCCGCTCGACCCCGAGGGCGGCGCGCTGCCGAATCCGATCGCCACGCATCAGGAAGGTGTGGTCACGTTCACCCAGCCGGGCACCTACGGGTACGTGTGCGGGTTTCATCCCGTGATGAGAGGGGCGGTTCGCGTCGTTGCGCCAACGCCTCCGTCAAGCACCAACTGGATCGACACCAACCGTTCGCAAGTCAACCAGCTCACGGGCACCGACGTGCTCAACCACGTACTGGATGCGCTCATCCACGAACGCCTTTCCCTCTCGGGAGGCATCAACAACCATAACGGCTCGGGTTCATCGGCCGCAGAGCGCATGCTGACAGGATCTCCCAACGTGAATGACGGAGAGGCATGCACCCCGAACGACACCAATGGCGTGCCCGAAGCCAACCCCGGCTGCCAAGAGATCGCACCCATGGCGCGCCCACTAGGATCGGGCGTGTGCGACGACGATCCCGCCACAGGCGTATCGGGCGACCCCAACACCGAAGCCGAAGGGCTTGCATTCTGCGCTGACGTTGTAACGTTTGTGGCCGCCAACGACTCCCTTGGTGCGTATGGCGAGGACGCCCAGGCATGCGCCGACTTTCACGCGCTTGGGGATCAGACGCCGAACGCGGGTCATGCTTTCCCTGATCGCCGGGTGGGCAACCTGCGACACACCGGCACGTTGCCAAGCGGCACACCCATCAGCGACTGGAAAACGGTGCTGAGACTGCTCTACACAGGCTGCGCCAGCGGCACCTGTGACAATCAAACAGCGGTGCAGCGGCTTGCCCGCTGTGGACGCCAAGGCCGTGGTGGGAACCGACGGCCGAGCGTACAACGCCATTGTGCACGACAGCGACAGCGCGGGCACTGTGATCTTCGCGGACGGCAACGCGCGCCGCCTGCCACTTGCGGCGATGTGGCACCAGAACATGGCGAAGCTCGACAGCAGCCCCCTCTCTAATGGCAAGGCGTTCGCGCCTTCTGACTATGTTTGCACCGACATCAATGCGAACAGGAACATCGGTTGCTTGGTTGCGAACTCGCGCTGCACCCTGGGGCTCTCCGGTCGTGAGGCCGCTTTCAACACGCAGACCGATCATCACATTCGCAACGAGCCCGCCAAAGTGATGAATGTCCCCCCCTCAACGGCTGCCATCGCGGCTGCAACCTATCCACCTAGCCATGCAATGTATCTGAACGCCAGCCGCGGCTTTGAGAACATCATGCTCGTCTGTGTTGATCGAGGTGGAAGCCGCGCGTACTGCGAGGACCAGGTTACGCTCGCGAACGCGATTTACAACGTGTCGGACACACCTGGCAACGCGGTGGGTGACTCATGTCAGGAGGGCGGGTTCGTCGCGTTTCGAGAAGCGGTGTGCATCGGCGCACGCGGCTCAACGACAACGCTCAACACATTGGGCTGCGGATCGCCAACCACGCAGACCAAGACAGATTGTCGACCTGACACACGCGCCTTCACCGAGCTGAGCAACCGACAGAACCCCTGAAGCCGGCAAGCTTTGGTTTGCGTGAAAAGGGCTATTCGAATTCCGGAGACGCGAATCGCTTGGCCACGCGGCAACAACGTGTCCGTGTCGTCACCAAAGGTTGTTCAACCCGTCACACCGCATTTGCTGAGATTGCCCCACTATGCGCGAGTGAGTTCTCGTAAAAGATCGCGAAGAACTACGCACGACCCAACCCATCAGAGGACAAATCTCATGAACCACGACAAGCTCAACGCTGAAGAGCGACTGGCTTTGGCCGAAGCCGACTCTCGACAAAGCAATGGCGAATACTTTGGCAACATCGTTCGCGAACAAATCGCACGCCGCTCACTACTGAAGGGCTTTGGCGTGGCCACGGGCGCCGCCATGGTGCCTGCCATCTTTGCTGAAGGCAAAGCCCACGCGGCCGCTCACGGCGCAGCCCTCACCTTCACCCCCATTCTGCCCAACGGTTTGGATCAGATCACGGTGCCGGTTGGCTACACGCACAACGTGGTTGTGGCCTGGGGCGATCCGATGTTCCCGGGAGTGCCAGCCTTCGATTTGAATGCACAAACCCCTGCGAAGCAGAACCAACAGTTCGGTTTCAACTGCGACTTCCTTGTGCAGATGCCGTTGCCGCCTTGGTTCACGCGCCCCTCGCGCCTGCGTTCATGGGCACTTGGCATGCAGTTCCAACGCCTGTTTACGAAGCCCACGCGGAAGGCCTTGTTGTGGGTAAATCACGAGTACACCTCGGGTACCGAAATGTTCCCCGGTTACACCGATGCCAACCCAACGGCGGATCAAGTCAACATCGAGTTGGCCGCTCACGCTGGCTCTTTGGTCACGATTGAAAACACAGCCCAGGGCTGGGTTGTTGACAAGAGCTCGGTGTTCAATCGCCGCATCACAGGTGAAACCCCCATGAAGATCGACGGCCCAGCGGCCGGCAGCCCTCTGTTGCAAACCAGCACCGATCCTACGGGCCGCACCGTCAACGGTATGCTGAACAACTGTGGTGGTGGCTGGACTCCTTGGGGAACCATCCTCACCGCCGAGGAAAACTTCGACCAGTACTTCGCCAACAGGGCGGGGGCCAGTGCTGAAAAGCAGGCCTTCTACGCTCGTTTGCCTGCACCCTCTGGCGCCTCCGAACGCAAATGGGAACGCTTCCACGATCGCTTCGATCTCGGTAAGGAGCCAAACGAGTTCGCGAAGTTTGGCTACGTCGTGGAGATCGATCCTTACGATCCCACCTCGACACCAGTCAAACACACCGCGCTCGGCCGCATCAAGCACGAGGCAGCTAGCATGACACTTAGCAAGGCTGGCAACGCCGTGGTGTACAGCGGTGACGATGCCCGCTTTGAGTACCTCTATAAGTTCGTCTCGGCCGGCCAGTTCAGCTCCGCCGACCGCGAGGGCAACATGAGCTTGTTGTCCGAGGGCACGCTTTACGTGGCGAAATTCAACGCCGACGGAACTGGCGTTTGGATGCCGCTGGTGGCTGGTGTTGGTCCGCTCACGGCCGAAGCTGGGTTTGCCAGCCAAGCCGACGTTTGCGTGAACACGCGCAAAGCGGCAGATCTCTTGGGAGCAACCAAGATGGACCGCCCCGAGGACGTGGACGTCAGCCCCGTCACCGGCAAGGTTTACATGGCCTGCACCAACAACTCGGCACGCAACGCCGTGGCCGCCGACGCAGGCGAGGTGAAAGCCAACCCACGTCTTGGCAACCGCTGGGGTCACATCGTGGAAATCAGCGAGACCAATGCCGACAATGCAGCCGTCACGTTCAACTGGGAGATCCTCATGTTGTGCGGCGATCCCGCCATCGCCAGCCAAGCGACTTACTTCGCCGGGTTCGATCCGAGCAAGGTGAGCAAGCTCGCTTGTCCCGACAACCTGGACTTCGATCTAGACGGCAATCTGTGGATCGCCACAGACGGCATGCCAAACGCTCCCGGTTTCACCGGCTTGAACGACGGCATCTTTGCGGTTCCCGTAGAGGGTCCCGATCGCGGCCACGTTCGCCAGTTCCTGAGCAGCGTGCCTGGCTGCGAGGTCGCAAGCCTCAAACACTCAACGGATGAACGGACCCTGTTCGCCACCATCCAGCACCCCGGTGAAGGCGCCGGATTGCCTAACCCACAATCGGCCTGGCCCGACGGCACCAACAACCCACCTCGTCCGGCTGTTGTGGCCGTGCGGCACCTGGCCAATCGCAAGATTGGTAGCTGATAGGCAGCTGATTCATCTAAGGAGACATGTCATGAAATGCACATCATTGTTTCGCGCGTTGACCGTCCTCGTGGCGGGATTCACCATCGCAGCTTGTTCAAGTGACAAGAACCCCCCATCCGGAAACATCGGCTCGGTGGGCCTGGCCATTCAACTGTCAGAGACCGTTACCGTTGACACCGTTCGCTACTCCATCACGGGAAATGGCATTGCACCCATCGAGGGCAACATCGCCGTGAGCGATCCCGGGGCAACGATCAGCGCGCTCATCGACGTTGTAGCCGGCTCTGGTTACAACGTTGAATTGGCGGCCGTCTCCACCGACCTTGGCACAACGTGCATCGGTGAAGCGGGTTTTGACATCGTGGCCGGCCAGACAACCGCATTGTCGATTGTTCTGCAATGCTACGGTGAAGATGGCTCTGGATCCGTGGCGGTTGACGCCGTCTTCAACAACTGCCCAGTGGCAACTGCGGTTGTTGTGGCGCCTCGCTCAGTGGGCGTGGGTGGCAAGGTGATGGTTTCGGCAGTGGGTTCGGACAAAGACGCTTCCGACAGCCTGACCTACGCATGGTCGGCCTCTGGCGGTGGCAGCTTTGTCGCCCCCAGCCTAGGCCGCACCTCGTTCACCTGCGAATCCGCAGGAACCCACGAGCTCACGCTTGTGGTCTCCGACGGCAAGTGCATGAGTGACCGCAAGGTCAGCGTGACCTGCACACCTTAGCTAGCCATACACGTTGAACGCAAGCCCGGCTTCCTCCAAAGGGGGCCGGGCATTTTGCGTTGGGCCTCAGGCGCGCAAAGTCGGAATCGAGCGACCACAGCGGCGTGTCGGCCTACGTCACTTTTCAATGCCGGTGCCGATGATGCGCGTCCGGCACGTGCGGGTGGTCGTGCACGAGCGGCGCGTGGCGATGGGGATGGCTGTGACGCTCTCCTGCGGGATCGCCCGGGAGGTGGTCGTGTTGGTGGTGAGCGTCGTGCTCGTGGAGGTGCTCGTGGAAAAGCGCCTCGTGCGCATGTTGGTGGCCGTGCCGCTCGCGCAAAAGGAAAATCACCCCCAGCGCCATCACCAGCATGGCGAGCCCAGCGGGCCAACGCAGCGGATCGCCCAGAAGCAACATGGACAGCGAAGCGCCAACGAACGGCGCGGTCGCAAAATACGCCGCCTCGCGGGCGGCTCCGTGCAGCCGCAACGCAAAAGCATCTAGCACCACGCTCACGCCGTAGCTCAGGCTGCCAAGCACCAACGCACCCCACACGAAGCGCCACGGTGGAAACGCGACAGAGGCAACGATGAGCCCCAGCGTCGTATTGGCGAGGCCCGCCACCAGCGTCTTAACGCGCACGATGGCGAACGGATCTTTCAGTGACAAACGCTGCGTGAGGTTATTGTCGATGGCCCAGCATGCGCAAGCCGCCGCAAGAAAAAGCACACCCGCCGTGTCCGCCGCGAGAGCACCGGGCTCAATCTTCAGAACGGCGGCGCCAACGACGATTAGTGCAATCGCAACCGCAGCATGCCGCCCCAGGTGTTCACGGAACAGCAACACCGCCAGCAGCACCGTGAAGGGTGCTTCAAGGTTCAAAAGCAAAGAGCCGGTAAGCGCGCTCACCCGTCCGAGGCCAAGAAGCATCAGCACGGGGCCAACGATTCCTCCTGCCAGCACCACCGCGGCAAGCTTCGGGGCGTCGCCGCGGCCAAGCCTCGCCTCATTCGTTGGACGCGCGAACGCCCGGTGCAGCCACAAGCCTAGCGCTGCCCCAAGATAAAGCAGGCCGGCGAGCAGAATGGGCGAGATCTCACCCAGCAACACCTTTGCCACGGGCGCCGAGGCTCCGAAGAGTGCGGCGGCTGCGAGGCCCAGGGCTGCGCCTTGAGCCTTGACCGCAAACGGCGCGCGTGGTCCCTCCGTCACAACGTCTCTCCCCCAAGTGTTACAAGCGGTTTTCCTTGATCCGAAGGCAAGATGGTGGCCGCCTACACCGTGGGGCCGCTAAGGCCGCACCAAGGTTCCCACGCCCTTTTCCGTAAACAGTTCCACCACAACGCTGTGAGGCGCGCGCCCGTCCACCACGTGAACGGCTTGCACGCCGCCATCAAGGGCGCTCAAGATGCCTTGCACCTTCACCTGCATGCCACCTTTGACGCTGGAGCCTTCGCCCATTCGCGCGCGCAACTCGCTGGCGCTGATCTCGGTGATCACGTTGCCATTTTCATCAAGAATGCCCGGAACGTCGGTCAAAAAGATGAGCTTTTGCGCCTTGGTGGCCACAGCAATGGCTGAAGCCGCCACGTCGGCGTTGATGTTGTAGCTGGCGCCATCAGAGCCCAAGCCCACCGGCGAAACCACGGGCAAGAATTTCTTATCGGCAAACAGCTCCAAGATTTCAGCGTTAACAGCTTCAATTTCGCCCACAAACCCCAAATCGCGTTTACCTGGGGCCGTGGTGGCCTTGCGCGCTTGCAAAAGCCGAGCGTCTTTGCCCGAAAGCCCCACCGCCGTGGCGCCCAAGGTGTTCAGCAGACCCACGATTTCTGTGTTCACCCGCCCGGTAAGAACCATCTCCACGATGCGCACATCTTCTTCACCAGTGATGCGCTGGCCCTCGAAGAATTCGGTGGTTTGACCCATCTTGTCGAGCGTGCGCGTGATCTCAGGACCGCCGCCATGAACAATGATCGGCCGCAGGCCGGCGGCCTGCAACAGCACCATGTCTTGCGCAAAGCTACGCTTGAGCGCCGGATCGATCATTGCGGCGCCGCCGTATTTGATCACAGCACGCGTGCCGGAAAACTTCTGGATGTAGCGCAAGGCCTCTACAACCAGCGTGCGTTTTTCGGCAAGGGATTCGCCACCGGCAACGATGGCAGGCAAATCGGTTTTGTTCATGGTTGGTGTCCCACCAGCGCTTCAAGGCCCAAGGTTTGTGGCAAGCCAAACATCAAATTGGCGTTCTGCACGGCTTGCCCCGCAGCGCCTTTCACCAAATTGTCGATGGCGCCAAACGCCACCACCACCTTGCGCTCCACGTCGGCGCGTACACCCATCACCACGCGGTTGGTGCCCACCACAGCGTGCAAGGTCACGTCTTCCGGCTCCACCACGCGAATGAAAGGCTGCCCCTGCGCAAACGCTTGCATGGCCGCTTGCGCCGCCGCTGTGGCGTCAGCGCCCACGCCCGGCGCCAAACGCGCGTACGCCGTGGCCAAAATGCCTCGTCGCACGGGCAAAAGATGCGCCGTGAAGGTGAGCTTCACATCGGGCACGCCCCCCAAAGCCAAGATGTGCTCGATCTCTGGCGTGTGCTGGTGCTTGAGCACCCGATACGCCCGAAAGTCATCCGCCACTTCCGAGAACGACATGGCCTCGGTGCCCTTGCGCCCTGCCCCCGTGGTGCCACTTTTGGCATCAACGATAAGCCCCTCGCTTTGCACGATTCCCGCGCGCAGCAGCGGCAGCAACGGTAATGAGGACGCCGTGGGGTAGCACCCTGGGTTCGACACCAGCTTGGCCTCGCGCAAACGCTCGGGCTCACATTTGACCTCGGGCAACGAATACACGGCCTGCGAAAGCAGCTGCGGATCGTGGTGGTCAAAGCCGTACCATCGCGGGTAGTCGTCCGCCGGCAACCGAAAGCCGCCAGAGAGATCCACAACGCGCGCGCCCGCAGCGAGGATCTTGGGCGCCAACGTGATCGACACCTCGGGCGGCGTGCACAAAAACACCACAGCAACGTCGCCAAACCGCGCCAGGCCTTCGTCTTGGCTGATGCAAATGAGATCCGCCACATTGGCCCCCAAGGGGCTCATGCTGCCCAGCGTTTTGCCCGCCCAGCGATCGGTGGTGGCCCACAGCAATTCAAATTGCCCGTGGCGCGACAACAGGCGCGCCATCTCCATACCGGAGTAGCCGGAAACACCTACAATGCCTGCTTTGATCTGCGCCTGGGCCATGGCGCCCCATTTCTAACAGGCCCCACCGCCGTTGCAACAACCGCGTGCAGCGTCACCGCAAAAGCGACTTACGAACCGCGCCCTGTGTGCCCAAAGCCGCCCGCGCCCCGCGCCGATTCCGACAGCGCCGCCACTTCATGCACCTGGGCCTGCACCACCGGCGAAATCACCAACTGCGCAATGCGTTCGCCGTGCTCGATGGTGTGGGGCTCTTGCCCTAGGTTCACCAGCAGGATGCGAACTTCGCCGCGATAGTCCGAATCGATCGTGCCCGGCGCGTTCACAACCGTGATGCCCGCCTTCCAGGCCAAGCCCGAACGCGGCCGCACCTGCGCTTCAAAACCTTCAGGCAGCTCCATGGCCAAACCCGTGGGCACCGCCACGCGTTGCCCCGGCGCCAGCACCACCGGCGCATCCAGCACGGCCGACACATCCATGCCGGCCGCGCCAGCGGTCATGTATTGGGGCAAGCGCGCCCGCTCGGAAAGCCGCACAAATCCAACTTTCGGAGCCCCAGACGCGCTCATGGTTCACCGCTTAGGCGTCAGAGCCGCGGGTGGTAAGAACCTCGTCTGGGTTCTTGTCCAAGGCTTCTTTGCGCGACAAACGAATCTTGCCGGTTTGGTTGTCGATGGCGACCACCTTCACCAGCATTTGATCGCCTTCTTTGCAGATGTCGGTCACCGCGCGCACGCGCTCTTTGTCGAGCTCGCTGATGTGTACCAAGCCGTCGGTGCCCGGAAGCACCTCAACGAACGCACCGAAATCAACGATGCGCTTCACGGTGCCCATGTAGTACTCGCCCACTTCAGGTTCAGCGGTGAGTCCGTTGATGATGTCGATCGCCTTCTTGGCGGCAATCGCATCAGGCGAAGCCACATGCACGGTGCCGTCGTCTTCCACGTCGATGGCCACGCCGGTTTGCGCCACGATGCCACGGATGGTTTTGCCACCAGGGCCAATGATGTCGCGAATCTGCTCCGGGCGAACCCGCAGCGTGGTGATGCGAGGCGCGTAGCGGTTCAGCTCTGAGCGGTTCGTGGGAAGAACGTCGTTCATCTTGCCGAGAATGAATTGACGACCTTCTTTGGCCTGGCTCAGCGCCTTTTCCAAGATTTCACGCGAAAGGCCTTCGATCTTAATGTCCATTTGAACAGCGGTCACGCCGTCCTTGGTGCCGCAAACTTTGAAGTCCATATCACCCAAGTGATCTTCATCGCCCAAAATGTCTGACAGCACGGCCAAGCGGTCGCCGTCTTTGATCAGGCCCATGGCGATGCCCGCCACTGGGGTCTTGAGCGGCACACCCGCGTCCATCAAAGCCAGCGACGCACCACAAACCGAGGCCATCGACGAGCTGCCATTGGACTCAAGAATTTCTGAGACGATGCGCAGGACGTAGGGGAAGTCTTTTTCGGCCGGCAGCACCTGGGCCACCGCGCGTTCGGCCAAGTGACCGTGACCAATTTCGCGACGGCTGGCGCCACGCAAAGGCTTGGCTTCACCGGTGGAGAACGGCGGGAAGTTGTAGTGCAGCATGAAGCGCTTCTCGATGTTGTCGACAAGCCCATCAATGAATTGCACGTCTTGCTTGGTGCCCAAGGTCGCCATCACCAGCGATTGCGTTTCGCCACGGGTGAACAGCGCCGAGCCGTGGGTGCGCGGCAACACGCCGGCTTCACAGGTCACAGCGCGGACGTCGGCGGTGGTGCGACCATCAATGCGCTTGCCCGTGTCCAGCACCATGTTGCGCAGGTGCTTCTTCTTGGCCTTCTCAACCGCTTCTTTGATCTCGCCATCGCGCTCGGGAAATTCACCCGTCATCGCGGCCAAGGTGTCGCTGGAAACGGCTTCTAAGGCGCCGTAACGCTGCTGCTTTTCCCGAATGGCCATGGCGGCCTCGATTTTCGGATTGGCAAACGAGGTGACGCGCTCAACCAAGTTGGCATCGGCTTGTGGGGGCTGAAAAGCGCGCTTTTCCTTGCCTACAGCGGCCCGCAGCTTGTCCTGCAGATCGATCAAGGGCTGAGCCGCGCCATGGGCGAACATCAGTGAGTCAACCAACAGCGCTTCAGAGATCTCTTTGGCGCCACCTTCCACCATCACGATGGCGTCGCGGCTGGCGGCCACGATGAAGTCAAGCTCGGAACGCTCGCGTTCGGCAAACGTGGGGTTCACCACGAACTTGCCATCCACGCGACCCACGCGCACGGCTGCGTAAGGGCCGGCCCACGGAATGTTGGACAGGTGAAGCGCCGCGGAGGCGCCCGTCATCGCCATCACGTCGGTGGGGTTTTCACGATCTGTGGACACCACCATCGCGATGAGCTGCGTGTCGTACCGCCAGCCTTTGGGGAACAGCGGGCGGCTGGGGCGATCGATCAAACGGCAGGTCAGGATCTCGGCCTCCGTCATGCGGCCTTCGCGCTTGAAGTAGCCCCCCGGGATCTTGCCGGCGGCCGACGTGCGCTCGAGGTAATCAACGGTCAGCGGCATGAAGTCGATGCCCGGCCGAACAGATTTGGCGGCAACGGCCGTTACCAGCACCATCGACTCGCCGTAGCGCACCAAAACGGCGGCGTCGGCTTGTTTGGCCATACGGCCCGTTTCGATCGACAGCTCTTTGCCGCCAAAATCTACACCTTCACGAATGAACATGGTCAGCTCCTTAGGGTCTGACCCCGAAGGCGTTGTTCCCTTCTCTCGAGCTTCCAATACGCACAAAGAGCGGACTGGACCATCGAGACAAAGGACGAACTTCCCCGGGGCCTGGTTGATTCAACAAAACAAACCGCTGAACGCACCGCTGCCGAAGGTGCCCACGAGCGCCCTCGGCAGCGCCTCACCGTGTGGAGAGGTCGCGTGACGGTTTTCAAACACACGCGTCCAAGCTTGCGATGCCGCAAGCTCAGCGTGTGTCACAAGCTACTTACGGATGCCAAGCGATTGGATCAACGAACGGTAGCGTTCAACATCCTCGCCGCGAAGAAAGTCGAGCAGGCGACGACGACGGCTGACCATCTTCAGCAACCCGCGGCGGGAGTGGTGATCTTTCTTATGCACTCGAAAGTGCTCCGTCAGATAGGTGATGCGTTCGGAAAGCAACGCAATTTGTACTTCGGGCGAACCGGTGTCTGCCTCGCCTCGTTGGTACTTCTTTACAACTTCCGTCTTACGGATTGATGCCAAAGCCATGTATCACGCTCTCGTTTTTTCAGGGTCTGAAGTTTTGGGGGACAAATGTTCTACGAAAACCACCCACAGTCAACCACCGCGGGCATCCCCGCGGACGTTTCCTGCGTCAAAAGCCGCAATTGGTGACTTTGCAGCGCGCGGAGGGAGGTGCAATTCACAAACGCTCGCCTTCCTCGCGGTGAAAGACGCGTTGCAGAGCCAAAAGCCCTTCTGCGCTGCAGCGGGCCACGGCGGCCAAACTGCCGTCGCCACGCAACAGCCTTACGGCCTCGCGAGCGTGCAGGTTTTGAGGATCCAACTCGCTCCAGGGGAACCTTTGGCCCTGGGCCACACGATCGGTTTGTACCTGGGAGAGATTCAGCGCAGGCAATTGCGCCAGAGCGTCTGACAGCGTCACTGACGGCAACGCTTGCTCCGGTTTCTGACAGCGCGCCCCCAGCTCTTCCAACGTGAGCGCCTGCGCCAGCGAAAACGGGCCCGACATCACCCGCCGAAGCGCGGTGAGGTGGGCCCCTACCCCAAGCGCTTGCCCCAGGTCGGCCGCCAACACGCGAATGTACGTGCCTTTCGAGCACTCCACAAACACCCGCACCACATCCGGGGGCTCAAACGCCACCAGGCGAAACGCAAAGATGTGTACCTGGCGAGGTTCGCGTTCAAGCTCCTGGCCTTCACGGGCATAGGCGTAAAGCGGTTTGCCATCGCGTTTGAGCGCCGAGTACATGGGCGGCACCTGGCTGATGGCACCGCGGAAGCCGCCTATCGCCGCCTCCAGTTGGGCTTCGTTGAGCGGCCCCACGGGCGCCTGGCGCACAACTTCGCCCTCCGCGTCCAAGGTGTCGGTTTCAACGCCCAACTTCAGCGTGGCTTCGTAAGCCTTGTGCGCGTCCAGCAGAAACGCAGCCAGTTTGGTGGCTTCCGCAATGCAAATGGGCAACACGCCCGTGGCCAGGGGGTCCAGCGTGCCGCCATGGCCGATGCGTTTGGGATCGGGCATGCCCAGTCCGCCCGCCGCGCGAAACGCCCGCACGTGGCGCGCCACGGCCTTTACGGCGGCAAACGAAGACAGCCCCTGCGGCTTGTCGATCACCAAAACTGGCATGCGCTGAAAACTACTGGCCCTTGGGCACGGGCGGCGCACCCGGATCGGTTGCGGGGTCGCTTTGCTCTTCGGCAAGCGATCCATCCGCGGAGGCTTCCGCCTCGGCCCGAGCCCGCGCGGCGTCGGCATCAGCGATTTCGCGCAGCGCACGTTCCACGCGCTCTTCGCTTTCAAACACGCGATCCACCTCGAAGGTGAGCGTGGGCGTAAATTTCACCCGCAGGCGTTCACCAATCTTGCGCCGCCAAAACCCTGAAGCCTTGTTCAACGCTTCTTTGACGCCTTTAAGCTTCGCCTCATCAGCGCCATAAACCATGAACAAGGCGCGCGCTTGGTGCAGATCCCCGGTGACGGTCACGTGGGTCACGGTGATGATGCCCGCGTCGCTCACGCGCGGATCTTTGATTTCCCCGCGGATCAACGCTTCGCCGATTGCCAGTCGGATCTCTTCAGCAATTCTTTGTTGGCGGCCGGCTGCCATAATTTACTCGTAGCGAAAACCCAAATCGTTGTGCTTCAAAGGCTGATTGTGAACCTGAAGCTCTCGCTCCACGTTCGTCACTTCCGCCTCAGCTTGGATAAGGCGTATCACTTCGTCCAGACATTGGCCAACGAATCGGGACTCGTTGCCCACCACAGACACGCCAACGATGGCTCTTTGCCAAACGTCCTGGGCGTCAACTTCGGCAATGGCGGCGTTGAAGCGGGCGCGCACTTTGTCTTTCACCCGCCGAACAACCATTCGCTTCTCTTTGAGCGAATGGCTGCCAGGAATGAAAAACGTCAGCCGCGCGATGCCTACAACCATTCCCCGTCACGCATCCCCCGTCACGCAGACTTAGCGGTGAATTGGAGGCGCATTGATCGGCGCATCCAGCGAAGCCGCAATCTGCTCAATCTCGAAGGACTCGATCACATCGCCTTCCTTCAAGTCGTTGTAGCCATCGATGCTCATGCCGCATTCGTAGCCTTTTTCGACCTCGTTCACGTCGTCTTTGAAACGACGAAGGGAGGCCAATCGCCCGGTGTAGATCACCACCGAGTCACGCACCAAGCGCACCTGATTGCGGCGTGCCAGTTTGCCTTCGCTCACCATACAGCCAGCGATGGTTCCAATCTTGGGGATCGAGAACACCTGGCGAACCGTGGCCTTGCCCAAAACCTTTTCGCGTTGAACAGGTTCGAGCATGCCCACCATGGCCTTCTTGACGTCGTCGATGGCGTCGTAGATGACCTGATAGGTCTTGATCTCAACGCCCTCTTGCTCCGCCAAGGCTTGCGACTTGCCGGCCGGTCGAACGTTGAAGCCAATGATGATGCCGGCCGAGGCCTTAGACAAGCTGACGTCCGACTCGGTGATGCCACCCACGCCGCTGGAGATCACGTTGACACCCACGGTGGGCGTAGACAGCTGGCGCAAAGCCGCCGCAAGCGCTTCCACTGAGCCTTGCACATCGGCCTTCAGAACAATTTTCACTTCCTTGACTTCGCCTTCGCGAATCTTGTCCAGGATGTTTTCCAGCGACACGCCTCGCGGTGCCGATGCAGCGGCATCGCGGGTGCGTCGGGTCTCGCGGCGGTGTTCAATGATCTGCTTGGCCAGCTTCTCATCCGTTACAGCGTTGAAGGTGTCGCCCGCTTCGGGAACGCCATCTAAGCCCAGGATCTCCACCGGTGTGGACGGTCCCGCCGACGTCACGGTTTTGCCGTGATCATCGGTCATGGCGCGAACTTTTCCGGAGAACGATCCCGCCACCACCAAATCGCCTGTGCGCAGCGTGCCCGCTTCAACCAACACGGTGGAAATAGGGCCGCGGTTGCGGTCCAAACGCGCTTCCACGATGTGACCAAAGCCTGGCTTGTTGGGGTTGGCTTTCAGTTCGAGCAGTTCGGTCTGCAGCGCCAACATTTCCAGTAGCTTGTCGATGCCCTGTTTCGTGACAGCAGAAACATCTACGTAAATGGTTTCGCCGCCGAATTCTTCCGGCACCAAACCATACTCCATCATCTTGGTGCGAATCTGGGCCGGATTGGCGTCGGGCTTGTCGCACTTGTTTACGGCAACCACCAAAGGCACTTCCGCGGCCTTGGCGTGGTTGATGGCTTCGATCGTCTGTGGCATGGGGCCGTCGTCGGCCGCCACCACCAGCACCACGATGTCGGTCATCTTGGCGCCGCGGGCACGCATCGCGGTAAACGCCTCGTGACCAGGGGTATCAAGGAAGGTGACCTCGCCGTGCGTGGCTTTCACCTTGTAAGCGCCGATGTGCTGGGTGATGCCGCCCGCTTCGCCTTCGGCCACTTTGGCTTTGCGAATGGCGTCGAGCAACGACGTTTTGCCGTGGTCAACGTGGCCCATGATCGTAACCACAGGCGCACGCGGAACCAGACTCTCGGGCGGATCTTCCTCAACATCCGCCAGCAGCTCTTGCTCACGGAACGCTCTGGACTCAATCGCCCATCCAAACTCATTTGCAATGAGGCTGGCGGTGTCTTGATCGATGCTTTGGTTGATGTTGATGCCCATCATGCCCAAAGCCCACAGGCGTTTGACCACCTCGTTGCCCTTGATGCCCATCTCACGGGCCAAGTCGGACACGGTGATGGTTTCCGCCATGCGCACCACGCGCTTGTGTTCGGCGGGCGTGGTGATCTGCGTTTGCTTGATCTTCTTGCCCGCGGCCACTTGGCGCTTGCGCGGTGGAGGCCCACCAGGACGATTGCCGCCGGGGCCGCTCGGACCACCGGGGGGACGAGCGCCGAAGCGATTTTGACCACCAGCCGGCAGCCGACCAATCACGCCGCGTCCCAAACGACGAAGCTCTTCGTCGCGATCGCGAATTTCAACGCGTGGGATCACTTGGTTGTTGGCGTCGCGGCCAGGCAACTGAATGAACTGCCCCGTGGCCGCAGACCCCGTAACCACAGGTTGCGGAATTTGCCGGAAGCGGGGGCGCGTTGACTCGCCCTCGCCTGCCGCCACGCCTTCAACAACTTGCGGCAGCGCGCGAATCTCCATCACAGGAGGAGGTGTTTGATCTTCGGGCGCACTCACCGCAGGTGCAGGCTCTGGCGCAGCGGGTGCCGCAGCGGCCGTTGGTGGGGCCGTGGGTGCGGGTGCGGCGCTGGGCGCTGGAGCGGCTTTGGCCCCCACGGGCGCTTGTTCGAGCGTCTCGCGAACTTTCGATGGCTGAGGCGGAGGCTCGAGCACCACGACAGGCGCTGGCGTGGGTTCAGCAGGTGGTGGCGGTGCCGCCTTCACAACCACAGGCGCAGGCGCTGGCGGAGCCACAGGCTCGGGTGGTTTAACTGGCGCTGGTCGCACGATGGGTGCAGGCGGCGGTGGCGGCGCGGCTTCAACAACAGGTGCGGGCGGCGCGGGCGGCGGCTCAGGTGGCGGTGCCACGACGGGCGCGGGCTCTGGTCGCACTTGGCTGACCTGCGCGGCGGCGGCGCGTGCCCCCGCTGCCGAGGGAGCGGTGGCGTTACGTGACCGACGGCGAATCACCGTCGTGTCTAGCCGCACCTCTTCCAGGCTTTCTTGTCGCTCGCGGATCAGGTTGCGGCGAATCTTGTCGGCATCGGGAAGTTCGAGCGCCGACATATGATTCGCAACCTGAATACCCATACCTTGGATCTTCGCGACGAGATCCTTGTTGGCGATGCCCAGTTCTTTG
Source organism: Polyangia bacterium (assembly GCA_038257535.1). Taxonomy (GTDB): domain Bacteria; phylum Myxococcota_A; class Polyangia; order Fen-1088; family Fen-1088; genus JAGTJU01. The sequence continues at coordinate 7,643 of JBBSJE010000047.1, read as the reverse complement.
GCTAATTCGTAAACCCTCATGCTCACTCAGGCTTGGCGGTGTGGCTCCGAGCTGGCCGATCAAGTCGCCCGGGGCCGCAATCAATGTTGGTGTTTCTTCTAATACAGAACCGGTACGATCAGGAAGCCGGCCGCAGACCCATTAGCGACAAAAGATCCGCCTCGGCGGGTGCCGAAACGGGCGCACGGAGTGTTCGCTGAAACCCGCGTGTTCGCAAGGCCGCGCGCACACACAGCGCGTCGCAACATACCCACGCGCCTCGCCCGGGCTGTCTTGGTTTGCCCGCCAACGTCAGGTGTCCCTGGGCGTTGACGAAGCAAAGCAAGGTCGTGGCGGGCAAGCGTTTGCGGCACCCCACACAGGTTCGTGTGGGAATATGTCGAACCGCCGCCGCCACGCGATGCAATCATTTCGTACGTTTGCAACTTAGGGATGGCCTGTAGCGCCATCGACTTCGGCGTCTTCCGGAGGTTTGGCAAGCGCCGCTGCGGCGGCGTCGGATGCAGCTCGCTGAGCAGCTTCCTCTGCGTCCCGCTTGCGCTCAGCGTCAGCTGCACGAGCCGCTTGCGCCTTCAAGGCTGCCAGCTGCGCAGAGTCGTTGCCGATGACATGCGCCAGTTCGGTGGGCGAAGCGGCCGCAATTTCGGCGGCTGAACGCCAGCCGTCCCGAAACAACGCCTCGGCCAATTCAGGTCCAACGCCTTGGATTGCACCCAGAGACGAACGTGACTTGGCCTCTGATTCGCGTACTTTGCTTTCCGAATGGATGTCGATGCGCCAGCCGGTGAGTTGGCTGGCCAGGCGAACGTTTTGGCCTTTTTTGCCGATCGCCAACGACAATCTGTCGTCGGGTACCACAAGCTCCATCGTGTGTGAGCCAGCATCGATAAGAACGCGTGACACCTCCGCCGGCGCGATGGCGTTGCACACAAATCGCGCGGGATCTGCATCCCAAGGCACAATGTCGATCTTTTCGCCGCGCAGTTCCTGAACAACCGCCTGCACGCGCGAGCCTTTCATGCCCACGCACGCGCCCACGGCGTCCACGTCGCGATCGCGTGATGACACGGCAATTTTCGACCGCGCGCCCGCTTCACGAGCCGAGGCTTCAATGCGCACAATCTGCTCGAAGATTTCGGGAACCTCCATCTCGAACAGTTTTTCCAGCAAGCCTTTGTGAGCCCGGGAAACGATGATCTGTGGACCCCGTGCCGCCTTATCGATGTCTAGCACGTACGTCACGATGCGATCGCCCACGCGGTAAGATTCACGAGGAACCTGCTCGCGCACCGGCAACACCGCTTCGGCACCGCTGAGGTCAATCACAATGTTGCCGCGCTCAAAGCGACGAACGATGCCCGAGATCAGCTCGCCCTTTTTGTCGCGGTATTGATTGAAAACGTTGTCGCGTTCAGCTTCGCGCACACGCTGCAAAATCACCTGTTTGGCGGTTTGTGCGGCAATGCGGCCGAAAGTTTTCCACGCGCGGTTGAGGCGAAGCAACTCGCCGTACTTTGAGTCTTGATCTTCGGCGCGCTTTTGATCGCGCTCGCTGTAGAAGATCTGAAACAAAAGTTCATCGCCCACTTCGGCGTTCAGGTTGAAACGCTCGGCTTCTTCTAGCGAGATCTCTTTACCGCCATCCACAACGGGATCGGCCACAACGATGATTTGAAACAGATCAACTTGACCTGACTCTTCGTTGAATTTGGCTTCCAATTCGCGCTCGTCACCGAACGCGCGCTTTCCCGCCATTAAAATGGCTTGTTCGAGTGCCTCGACCAGAATGTGGCGGTCGATGTTTTTGTCCTTGGAAACTTGGTCCAGGACGAGGCCAAGGCCGGATCCTTCACTCATGAGGCGCTCCTCTCTTTGGTCCTAGCCTGGCTGCGAGCTTCGGATTTCCGAAACTCCTCAGCCCAATCGGGAACCAGGTGTGCTTTGGCAAGCTGCTCAAGCGGCACCCGGCAAGCCAGGCCGTCACATTCCATAAGCAAGGTGCCATCCTCGACACCTTGCAACGTCCCGCTAAAATTACGCCGCCCCTCCACCGGTTGATGGGTGCGGACCTTCGCCTGCTGCCCCGCAAATCGCTGAAAGTCGGCCTCGCGCCGGAGGGGACGCTCAATCCCGGGCGAACTCACTTCCAATCGATACGCATGCGAAATAAGCTGTGAAACATCTAATGCAGCCGAAAGGTCGCGGCTAATGCGCTCACATTCGGCAAGCCCCACGTGACGGGGTGGAAACAGTTCATCGCTGGCATCACCAGCAGCATCGCCACCTGGTAAAGTGGGACCAGGCGACCAAGGAAAATCGATGTAAACCCTAAGCACAAAGCCTTCCGGTTCCCGCCCGAATTCCAATTCGACCAATTCAAGACCCGCGTCCCGTACATACGGGTCGGCAAGGTTCCAGAGGGCGTCGAAGTTGGCTTTCGTGGTCATGTGTGTTTGCTTTCCCTCCCATTCTGGATCGCCCCCATTGTTGTTAAGGGGCATTAGAGCGGGCTGTACGGCAAGCGGTTGGGTGGGATTTGTGGTGATGGCGGCTCCGGGGGGAGGAACTGGGGGACGAAATCGGATTTTGGACAAAGAAAAGGCGGGCTTGAGGGGCCCGCCCTGAAATCGAAAGGGTGCGCCTTTGAGGTAAGGCGGAGTTGTATCACGCTGAGATCAGGAAGGCAACAAGCCGGTTAACGCTAGGCTTTCAGCCAATTGGAGGCGCCCGTGGTAACTTTCGCCGCGATGGACACGCCCGCGCCGGGGCCCACGCCCCCTCCCCCTGCCCCGCTTTCTGTGCCGCGCTTTGCCGCGGTGCAAATTTGCTCGACGGAAGACGTCGGACACAACCTCGCGCGTTGCGCTGAGCTTGTTCGGGCGGCCGTGGTCCAAGGCGCCAATTGGGTGGGCTTGCCGGAAAATTTCGCCTACCTGGGGTCCGACCGCGACCACAAGCTTTCGCTGGCCGAGGACCTCGATGCAGCGCCGCCCGGCCCCATCTTGGCGGCCATGCAGTTGCTAGCGCGTTCGACGGGTGTCCATTTGTTGTTGGGCGGCTTTCCCGAGCGTTTGGCACAAACCGAGGGCACGCGGATAGGAAACACAAGCGTGCTGCTTGCGCCCAACGGCGACATTGTTGGGCGTTACCGCAAGGTGCACCTTTTTGACGTTGAAGTGCCTGGTGGCCAGCGCTTCTGCGAATCAGACGACGTGCAGGCCGGCGAGCAACCGCAAGTGGCGCAAACGCCGTGGGGTGGGCTTGGGCTTTCAGTTTGTTACGACCTGCGCTTCCCTGAACTTTACCGCCACTACAGCGCGCAAGCGGCGCGCTTTCTATCAGTGCCGTCAGCGTTTACGAGACAGACAGGCCCCGATCATTGGCACGCGTTGTTGCGTGCCCGCGCCATTGAAAATCAGGCCTTCGTGATCGCGCCGGCGCAATGGGGCCAGCACGGACCACGTCGCGCCAGCTATGGTCACGCGCTGATTGTTGACCCCTGGGGTACGGTGATCGCCGAGTGCGGAGATCACGAAGGTTTCGCGATCGCCACGTTAGACCTTGATTACCAAGACAGCGTTCGCAACCGCTTGCCTTGCCTTCGCCACCGCCGACTCTAACAAACACCATGACATCACCGCTTGACGCGCAATACACACCGTTTTCCTTTCGGCCGCCTGAGATTCCGCATCGCTATGGGGCCAACGTACATATTGTCTCGGATCCGCTGGCGCTCGGCATGCTGGCGCGCGCTTGTGCCCAAGGTGTGGTGCAACCGGAAATGAACAATCTTGTGCGTGAGATGTATCGCCTGCTGGCCCACCTGGTGATCGCGGCGGAGTTTCCACGCCGGATGCAAAGCACGACGACGCGAATGATTGCGCACACGCCTATGGGCGTTTGGCAGGGTCCCACCGTAGATCCCCAAACCCAGGCGGTTGTGGTCGCGCTGGCGCGAGCTGGTCTGCTGCCTTCGCAAATCACCTTTGATTTTCTAAATCAAGTGCTAACGCCCGAGGGCGTGCGACAAGACCATCTGTCGCTGGGCCGGGTGGTGGACACCCACGGACACGTCACCGGTGCCGCTTTAGGTGCGGTGAAAATTGGTGGCCCTGTGGCCAATGCCTTGATGCTGATCCCCGATCCCATGGGCGCCACGGGATCAACGGTGTCAGCTGTCGTTGAACACTATCGCGCCGAGGTGCAAGGCCAGCCGCGGAAGACCATTGCCCTGCACTTAATTGTGACGCCCGAATACCTTCGCCACGTTAGCCAGCACCACCCCCATGTCATCGTCTACGCCTTGCGCCTGGATCGGGGGCTGTCGCCACCCGAAGTGCTCGCCAGTGTTCCTGGAGAGCACTGGGAACGCGAACGCGGTCTCAACGAGCACCACTACATTGTGCCCGGGGGGGGTGGCTTGGGTGAGGTCATGAACAACGCCTTCGTCTAAGCGCTGTGAAACGGCGCTATGATGCGGAGGTGGGGGATCCGCAAAACACAAGCGCTGCGGAGTTGCAACTGCGCGCAGGAATGTCGCGTCTTACGCGTCGTTGGAAGGCCGCGTTGGCCTTGGCGTACGGCGCGTTGACCGCTGCGGCTGCGCACTTGGTGTTTGCGGTTGCGGGCGCCCTGGGGACAGCCCCGCCGCATGCCCTTGTGTGGATGTCCGCATTGGCACTTGTGGCGGCAGCCACCGCAGGGATCATGCACCGCCCGGCGCCGCTAGCGGTGGCGCGCTGTTTGGACCTACGCCTTCGGCAACTTGAGCCCAGCGCGCCGCCAGACCAAGTGGTATGCGCGGTGGCCCTGTTAGAAACGCAAACGCAAACGCCGGAATCCGCGAGCGCGTTTGCACGGATGGCGGTGGCACAAGCGGCGCGCGCCACCGGTCGCTTGCCTTCACGGGCCTTTGCGCCGTCGCTTCCAACGCGGGCGTGCCTGGCGGTGGGGGTGATGGGGTTGGCTTCGGTTGGGATGCAAACGGCGGGGCGGCAGACAACAATGAAACGTGAGGTGCAGGTTAACGGTCAGGTGGCAACGCATCACCCCCTGTCCCAACCCATCGCGTCTCGCACCGAAACGAGCGACACTATAGAAGCCCGTGCAAAGTTGGCCGTTGAAGCAGAGCGGGCCACCTTGCGAGCGCAAGCGGCACAAGCGATCACGCAGGCGCTTACACAAAATTTGGCCGCAGTTCCACATACCGAAGGTTTGGCGACGGCCCTGTCCGCGCGTGATGGCCTGCAGCTAGAGCACGCCATGCAACAGCTGCAGCAAACGCTGAGCGGCTCCACAGGCGCCAGCGCGGCCCAAGCGTTGTCAGCGGCGTTTGCGCAAGCGAGCGAAAACCTGCCCGCAGCGGCGCACGCCAGCTCAAGCGCCAACAGCGATACCTCTGGCAGCCAAGCGAATGACGATAATGCCTTGCCGGATTTGCAACGGCTGCAAAAACAACTCGATGACACGGCGGCGGCCTGCAGCCGAGATCCTGCGGCTTGCGCGCAAGAGCTTGCTGATCTTGCGCCCGAACTCGATCAACTGGCGCGCGAAGAGGCGCGCGCCGAGGCCGAAGCGCTTGCGGACCAGCTTCGCAGTGACGGTGGTGAAGATGTGCAGGGCACAAGCCAGGGGCCTGGCGTTGAAGCCGCTTCACAGGCAGCGGCAGATCACGCGCGTCCACCAGAGGGTACGCCAACGCCCCAAGCTGCCGAAGGCAACGACGGCGAAGCGGGCGACCAAGGCCAATCCAACGTGGCTTCATCGCTGCCTGTGCCTTCGGCCGCAGGTGTGGCATCGACGCAAACGCAAACACAGGACGGCGCCCCCACCCCCTCCCCCTCTAGCGGCAACGCGATGGAGGTGCCTGTGGAGGTTCCTGCGGCCGCGCCCAATCGCGCCGAACTTGTAAGCACCACCGCGCGTGGCGGTTTCTCGGCGCCCGCGTACCGATCAACATACGCTGCATACCGCACAGTGATCGAAGACGTGCTGGAACGCACACAGGTTCCTCCGCATCGCCGCGAAACGGTTCGCAGATATTTCCATCGCATACGCCCCACCGCCCATCCGCAAACACGCTGACAACCATGACAACCATAATGGCCAATGCCAAAGATCTGGAAGCCGCGATGGCGGCGTTTCAAGCCGATTTCGAGCTGATGGCGAAGCGCATAGGCCACCGGGTCGTGGGCCACACCGACGTCATTGCCAACACACTCAGCGCCCTGTTGGCCCAGGGGCACGTGTTGTTGGAGGGCGCACCGGGGCTTGGAAAAACGCTCATGGTGCGCAGCTTGGCGGAAAGCCTTGAACTTACATTTGCGCGGGTTCAGTTCACCCCCGATCTGATGCCCGCCGACATCATTGGCACCACGGTGATTCATGATCCCGCGGCGTCCAAGGGTTTCGTGTTTCAGTTTCAAGAAGGGCCCGTGTTTGCAAACGTGCTACTGGCCGATGAGATCAACCGCGGCACGCCCAAGACCCAAAGCGCGCTCTTGGAGGCCATGCAGGAGGGCGCCGTGACCGTCGGGCGCCAGCGGCACGAATTGCCACGCCCCTTCTTCGTTTTGGCCACCCAAAATCCGATCGAAATGCAGGGCACCTACCCGCTGCCCGAAGCCGAACTAGATCGGTTTATGTTCAAGTTGCTTGTGCCCCCGCCGTCGCCTGAGCAGCTGCATGAGATTCTCAACCGCACCACCAGTTTTCAAACCGAGCCGCAGATCGAAAAACTAAAGCCATCGCGTTTGCGCGAACTATCGCAGCTGGTTCGGCAGGTTCCGGTGTCGCACCCCGTGCAGGATTATGTGGTGCGCTTGATCTTGGGCACGCACCCGGGGCGAAGCCCGGTTGCGCAGTGGGATCGGTGGGTTCGCTATGGGGCCTCCCCGCGCGGGGCTCAGGCTCTAATCTTGGGCGCCAAGGTGCGAGCCTTGCGCGCGGGCAGACCCACGCCGCATTTCGATGATGTGCGCGCCAACGTGGTTGCAGCGCTTCGCCATCGGGTGTTGTTGACCTTCGAGGGCGAAGCGCAAGCATCGTCGATTGACAGCCTGCTGGAACAGGTGGTGCAAGCCACAAAAGAGATGCCCTGACGTGACCACCAGGCCTCCAGCTTTCTCCTCATGGCCCGAGGCTGCGTTTTTTCAGCAGCTCTTGCAACGGCCAGCAAGCGGGCGGCGGCGGGTGTGGGCCCGCACGCCCGGCACACACCATTCCCATCGCCACGGCTTAAGTGAGAGCTTTCGCGATCACCGGCCCTATGCGCCGGGAGACGATCTGCGCCACATGAACTGGCGCTTGATGGCGCATTTGGGAACGCCCGTGGTGCGCCAGTTTGAAGCTGAAGCCACCATCCCGCTTCAAATCGTTTTGGATGTCAGCGCGTCGATGGGTGTGGGACAGCCCAGCAAGCTGCACTTGGCATGGCGCTTGGCTGCGGCATTTGCGTTTTGTGCCTATGCCTCGCGCGATGAGGTCAGCGTGTGGATGGCCCGCGATGAGCTTACGCGTTTGCGGCTTGCCATCCCGCCGCTTCCCGCGCAGCTGGCGGAAGCTTTGTTTTGCCAGGAAGCCAAGGGCAAAACGGATCTTGCGCGCGTTGCCCACACGCTTTTGCATGCAGGGGTGCCCACAGG
>JBBSJE010000046.1:0-33650 GCA_038257535.1 Polyangia bacterium | reverse complement strand
CCTGCGGGAGCTGTGGGCCTCGCTGCAATCGCCATCAACGACGCCCGTTTCTTTGCTGAAAGCTTTATCAAAATCGGTTGGCTCATGTTGCCTGAACACAACCAATTTCGCATTGATTCTATTTCGCAAGCGGTGCACTAGCCATGCCCCTGGCGTGCTCCACACGTTTTGGGAGGCATGGGCCGCGCGCAACCAGCTTAGGCGTTCTTGCGACGATGCGGGTGGAGCACTCAATACACCCAGGTTCAGTGGCGAAGATCCCATCAAAGTGCCGGCGATGTGATCCACCGATGGGGCGTGGCCTAGGGCCTGCTCCCGACCGCTTGCGCAAGTTAACAAACGACAAATCTGTGAGGCGCCCGTGTGCACATCAGTGGATTTGTTGCAGAGGCCCTCGATGACGGCGAGCTTGCTCTTGAAGGGCGCTAGCGGGCTGAGCGATGTTTTCAGCGTGAAGGTCCCTGCCGTCCCTTCCGCACCAAACTTGGCGCGGCCGAAACCGTTGGGCGTGTGGAAGATGACAAAATTCGGGGCTTTGCTTTCACTGGCCGCACGCGCAACCCTTGGCATCGCATACGCCGCAAGCGCCGTAGTTTTCAGCAATACGCTCCTGCGGCCAATTGTGTGTGTTTTCATGGCTCAAACCACCTGCTGACGAAAACCTCGTCCTGCACGATCTCCTCGAAAAGCGCTGGAACGTGAAGCCCGCGCGCCTTCCATCGAAGGTGAATCTTCTCGGCCAAGCATTCGTTCGAAGCGCCGGCGCCCGTGGGATCCCATTCCAGCGCGAACTTCAGCACATGCTTGACGAAACAACGTTGGCCATCCTCGGATTCGGCCACAGCCGCTGCAAGTTCCAATGTGTCGTCGAAGGTGCCTAAGTTGGGGACAACAACGTGCGTGTCGAGCGGTTGCCCCTGGTCGGAAGAGCGAAGCCTCCCCATCGCATCGAATTGTTCGAGACCTAGCGAAAGTTCGCCGAAGATGCCGTGGCAACTGGCACAAGAGTCATTCTGCATCACATAGCGATGCCGATCGCGTGCGGTGCCGCCTTGTTCGTTCCGGTTCCCCAAAAGGATCGAGGTTTCGGCAGGGGGCGGAGGCAAGGGGTCGCATTGAAGCGCGTTCACAATCACCAAGCCCCGCGTGATCGGTAGGCGCTCTGGCGGGTTGGGATGCGCCACAAGGAAGCTGCCATTGGCCAAGAGACCTTTGCGGCCAGGAATGTCGATGACTTGGGATGCGACGCCCTCGACAAAGCTGGTCACGCCGTAATGTTCGGCCAAGCGCTTGTCAACGAAGCTGCCTTGCTCAGTGAACAGCTGCGGGAACCCACTAGAAGGCCGCCCAACGTGGTGCTGCAAGAACGAGGCGGTCTCTTCATGCATGCTTGCAACCAAGTCGCTGAAGCCTTCCTCTTCGTGCCGCACGTCCCGGCTTAGGTGGTTGAGGTCTAGCCACTCAAAGAAGAAACGCTGGATCTTTGATCGAGCGGACGGCAACAGCAGCAACCGCTTGGCCTGCGCCAAACGCACGTGGGATTCCATGAGCGAATGATTTCGTGCGGCTGCCAACAAATCGTCGTCGGGGGGTTCGTCCGTGAGCAGGAACGCAAGCGCAGATGCGGCCTCGGACGGGGTGATTTTCGTCTCTCCCGCCTGGCTGGGTAAGGGACCCAACTCGGATCGATAGAGAAACTTTGGCGATTGCAAGATGGCCGAGAGCGCCAGCTTGATGGCTTTGAGTTCACCAAATTCTGCCGCTGCCTTCATCAGCAGGTCCCGCAGTGCCGCTGCCTCTCGCTCCTGCAAGGGACGCCTATAGGCCTCTTCGGCGAACCGCAACACACAATCGGTGGCGCCTGGCTGTGCAGCGCAATCACCCGTGGCAAATTTTGTAGCGATCACATAATCGGCCGCGATGCTGGCGTTCTGCCGGTAAACGTCCAGCTGCGGTTCACCCACTTGCCAACCCAGGTCCGTGGCAAATGTTGGCCCGCGTTCAAAGCCGGGGACGGGTGTATCGATGTCGGTGATTGGCATCCCCGACAGACGCGACAATGCGTTCCGGTATTGGCTGGGAAAAAGCGGAAAGTGCCGCGCTTGCGGGCTGGCCATCGTGCTGCCTTGGCAAGCAGTGCTCAGTGTGTTTGGTTGGCAGAGGCCTTCGACGCAGATGTACCCGTCCCAAGGACAACCGCAAGGAGAGCCGACCACCTTGGGCCTCTGCGCACAAGCGGCGGCCACAAGGCTCAAGAGCCCCAGCAGCGTGTGCCGCCATACGTGGACAAAGCCTGTCATGGCTCAGTGCCCTGCTGGCTCGTTTGCCACCACAGCAAGCCGGCCCCAACCGCGCTGGCGATGAGCCCAGTGCTGATGAGAACGGTGGCGGCGGTGTTGCGCTGGTCGATGCGATCGCCAAGTTCGCTCCTTTGCAAACCTGTGGCGCCGTCCGCTTCATTCGAAAGCATGTGGGCAGAGATGCCAAAGGCTGTGCCTGCCAGCGTTGAAGCCAGGCCCACCCCCAGTGTGGCCCAGCCCCAAGTTTGCTGCGCGCGTGAAGGCTCGACCTCTTCCCGCCATGCCTCCACGCCTAAGGTCGGAGCTGTGTAATTCGCCGCAACGTCTCGATCGAACGGCAACGCGAACAACTGGCGAAACGATTCCTGCGCCGCCCCGCGTGCGTGTGCGCGAGGCGGTGCGGCTTGCAAATTCGACAACCTTACGTGCGCTTGCGGTTCAATGCGGTATTCCGCTTCGGGTCGCAGGCGCTGTACGAACAGCGAGCCCATGTTCAGGGGTAGCCGAAGGGTGAGATCTTGGCCGGGACCCGGATGCAGATCTGCCAACCGCACCCCCGCTTCTGTCTCGATGATGGTGTGTCCAGTAGGTCGCGCGTCGATTCGCAGAGCCATCGGGCCCACGGGGAGGATCGCGAGCGTGGCGTCGAGATCTCCTTTGGGAGGATTGGCCACCACCTGAGGTCTGTATTTCATGTTTGGTACGGCGGCGTTTGCCTGAGTTACGAAGGCTGCCAATTCGCGATAGGTGATTCGACCATCGTCGTCCACGTCGGCGCCGCCGATTAGGCCCGACCGCGCTTCATGCGAGAAGATGCCTGCTTGGAACTCAGCCCATTCATGCGTTTGGCCCGAAGCCGATCGCGCGGTAAGGAAGCCGGTTCGTGGCGGCCAGCGCGGCCCCACCGCAGTTGAGAAACCGGGCGCCAAGCTGGCGCGCTGCCCCCCAGGTCCGCGCGTACCCACGAAACGTGTGCCGTAGCACGCGTCGATGATGACGTGTGTCTCATCTGCAGCTATGGTCGAAAGCCCATCCGCCAGATCTTCGGGCCATAGCCGAGCGTCGTCGAGCTGCAAGAAAGGTCGGCCGGCCTCCGTGTCGCCATGCCCGGCAAAAAAGAAGTGCAAGCTGGTGCTTTGGCCCCGCGCCCGTGCCTCGCGCGTCCGCGCTCGCGCTGTCGCGAACGCTTCACTCAGATTCGTGCGGCTGGCTCTCTGGGGCTTGCCAAGAGCTGGAAACAACGTGCGCGTCTCTTCGTCAAGCGTCACGAGCACAGTCGTGGTCATGCCGAGCATGCGCGCCATGCGTTCGTTGGCAAGCGCATCATCATCCGCGTAACGGAGCTGGGCGATGGAAGCTGAAGGGCCGCGGTTGGAGCCCACCACGATGGCCAGGGCCGTATGTGCTTGCTTTTGTGGCGCCAGCGGCTCGGCTTGAGCAGCTGCCTGGCCCACCAGGCACAGCAGCAGGCCCGCGCCAAGCGTCGCGCGTGCTGTCACGGACGCACCTCGAGCTCCTGCGACCAAAGGTGATTGCCGTTTTGCTGCAGCCCCCGCGGTCCCGTTTCGGCCAAGATGACTTCAACTTCTTTGACACTCACGGGCGCGTGCGAGAACAGCCCATAGACGGTGAGCGCCCCCGGACGATGCTGGTGAAATACGGCTTCGCCCAATTCGGTAAGCCCGCTGCTTGAACTGATGGCCACGCCGTGAGGATCTTCATGGGCGGCTTGCCAGGCGGGCCAGAACCAGAAAACTTGCCCGTCCGCGTCCACAGCGAAGACCATGAGCCTAGAATAAGGCGGTTTGTCCTGATTTTGATAAGAAAACGCGAGCCCCTCGCCATGGCGCAGGTAGTCGCCAATCCGCGCATGCACCTGGACGGCGCTGGCATCCTGTTGCGTCCTTGCCACCCGGAACAACTGCAGGTTGGCGTGTGCGCCCGGCTCGGCAGGCGGCGTGCCGCCCCGTACCGAAAACGCACTTGGGTTAGGACGCACCCATAACAACAGGAGGCAAACGGTGCCCAGCGCCGCCGCAATGCCGAAGCCCCACACGCGCTTGGGCGCGGCTTGCCGCCCGGAAGTTAGCGCAGGTGGTTCCAGCCGTCGGCGTGCGTGCAGCTCGCCCGCAGCATCCATCGCCTCAAGCAAGGCGTGGGCGTTGTAGCGTTTTCGGCAAACGTCGCAGGTTTCCAGGTGGCGCCACATGCGCGCGCTTTGGCGCGCTGAAAGGCCGCCCTCGAAATGCGCATCAACCAATTTGTGCGCCTTCTCTCGTCGCAAGGGCCACACCTTCATGCTCCGCCTCCGTTTGCAGGGTCATCCAGAAGAAACCTGCGTAGTTCTGTCTTAAGCTGATGTTCCCAGGCCTCCAGCGTCGATCGAGGCACGCACAAGGCATCGGAAGCTTCAACTTGCGTGAGTCCCGCGATGAAACGAAGCTGCAGCAAGCGCTGGCGTTCAAGCGGCTGCGTCTGTGCGAAGCGATCGAGGTCGGCGCGGAAGTCGCGCAGGGGCGCATGATCACTGTCGGTGGCGGAGGTGTCTTCGTGTTCGTTGTAAGCCACGAGGCGGGATTGTCGACGAGCAAAATCGATGGCCTTGTGGCGGGCGATGGCGACCAACCATGCGCCCATATCCCCGCCTGCATAAGCGCAGCGCAATTTCGCGCTCTCCACCAGATCCGCGAACATCTGGTGTACGACGTTGTCCTGGTCAGCTGGCTCTCGTAGCACCTGCGCCACCGCCTTACGAACGCGGAAGAATTGCTGCTGGTAGATATCTGCCAAGACCTGCCTATCGCCAATGCGGAAGCGCTCCCACCATTCGGGGTGAGGGGCACGCGGCACATCGTCGGGGGCTTGCTCTGCCAATGAACCTCTCAGAGTGACCCGTTTTCATAGGCCGTCAAGGCCTTGGTGGTCGAACCGTTTGGCCAGATCTTGAAAGGAAGACGCCCAGGCTTCCATCGTCTCACCTGCTTGCGCAGGCACCGCGCGCGCGGTGTTGCGAAACTGCCATGCCGCCAGCAGCAAGGCTGAATGCTCTGGGTTCTTCCCCTCCGGCAAGCTTAGTTGATCGTTGTCGGCCGTTTTCTGAGGCGCTGGGGCGTCTACGAAAATTTGGGTGAACAACGGATCAGTCATCGCTTGCACCCACAATGGTCGTAGATTGGCGCCCTCTTGCTCCATCGTATTTTGCAGACGTTGCAGCATGCAGCCGTCTCTCTCCGTCTCCACCGTGCGACCCATAAAATGGCGCCAAAGCTGCTGCGCCATGCACGTCTTCACAGCGGGCGCTTTTGCAAGGGCACGCGAAAGGCCTACGGCTGTTGTCCACCTGTCGTTGAAGATGCGACCATCCACGTCAAGCGAGAGGCGCCCCGAGGCGTCTATGAGCTTACCGTCTTCCAAGGTCTGAAAACTCCCAACGGGGTCGTAATGGCCGAAGGCGTATCCAAATGGGTCCACCATTTCGTGACAGCTGCGGCAGCTTGGATTCATGGTGAGGGTCTCCAACCTCTGGCGCGTTGTTAGCTCCTGGGTGTCTGTTTCGGGTGGCGGCACATCGACGGCATTTGCAGGAGGTAAGGGGAAATCGATGCACAGCAGTTCACGCAGAAGATGGCTGCCGAGCGGCGTGGGGTACAGCTGCTTGTGTCCGTAGTTCGAGGCCAGGAACGCTGCGCGGGTGAGAATGCCGGCTCGCTCCGACGAGGGCAGGTTGAGCCACCCTTGGCGGTGTTCAACTCCGTAAAGCGCCGCTAAGTTTGGAGTCAACAGGGCCCGCGGATCCATGAGGAGCGTTTCGAGATTTCCGTTTGATTCGAAGAAGTTCCAGCGTGCGAAATCGAGTGACTCCTGCAGAGCCTCGCGGGCCAGGTCCGCATTCCAAAAAGGGTATAACGCGGGATCTTTAGATTGAGACAGAACACGATCTAGCTGGAGCCATTGACGATAAAATCGCAGCACACTTTCTTCGCCTTCAGGCGCATTGAGCAACCTCTCGACCTGAGCTTCTATTGCGGCCCTGGTGCCCAACCGGTTTTCATCGGCGGCTTTGGCAAGCTCTGCATCCGGCGCTTCGCCCCGAAGCGCGAACGCCAAGCGATTGGCAAGCTCGTGCGGGCCCAGATTCCGCAGTTGCTCAGAGCTGCCGGCCACGCCGCGCTCTACATGAAGAAGGAACTCGGGATGCAGCAGCATCGCGCGCAACACAGCTTCGATGCCCGTTTGGAAACTGTTGCGTCCTGCTTCGCGCTCGAACAACGCGAGGAACGTCAGGTGTTCGTCTTGCCGCAGCGGGCGGCGCAGGCTTTGCCGGCCAAACGTTTTGATGAAGCGCGAGGCACATTCTGATCGCGACGGCAACAACGTGGTGGCGCAAGGGAGGGCGGCGGCTAGGTCGGGGCCCTCAACGAAGTGGCGGGCCAGTTGTCTTGCGTTGGTGAAGACGACCTCGACGAGCGTGTGGTCCGGCTGCGCGGGCCAATCCCAAACGGGCAACCAGCTTTGAAGTGCGGGCAAAGGCGCTGCCATCTGGGCGGTCGTGGGTCCCAGAAGGGATTTGACGGCGCGCTGGTACTCATGTGCCGCCAACGGTCGTGTCAGTGAGGGGCTTGGCTGATCGCAGGCTTCAGGACCAGGCGGCGGTGCAGGAGGCGGATCGTCAGGCACCACAACAGGGTCCTGCGGGGGCGCGGGGTCAAGATCGACAGGGGGGGAAAAGCATCCTGACTCCGCGCCCCAGAGGGCCACGAGAGCCAACCACAGGGGTTTGGCGGGTCTCATGGATCCTGGTCGAACGAGGGCCAGGAAAATGACGAAAGCCGCTCTTCAAAATCGCAAAAAAAGGCGCACGCGCCGCTTGGGTTCCGACCGCAACATCTTTACGACCAGCCATGGTATCGTCTGCGGTCTAAAAGCGGCCTGCGGGTCGTACAGCCATGAAACCGCTGCTCATTAGCCTGCTGGCCTTCACCATCGCTGCGTGTGTTAGGCCGTCCCAAACCCGAACGGGAGACCATGCGATGCCTAGCCAAAACGCCAACGTAGCGTTCGCGAACCTCAGCAAACGTTGGCTTGACGGGCTTATGCGCCTCAGTCCCATTTCGGCGACCCGCTATGGCGACCACCGCTTCGACGACGAAGTCGACGAGCTGAGCGCCAATGGCCGCGCCGCTCGCACCACGTTCGATAGAGGCATTCTCGCCGAGTTGCAAGCCATAGACATGGCGCACTTGACACGCGAAAATCAAGTGGACGCGCGGATTCTTCGCAACGAGCTGCAAAGCGGGCTGTTCAACGAAGAATCGCTGCAGGAGTGGCGCAGCGACCCCCTGCTGTACAACCGCTTGGCGGGCGATTCAATCTACAACTTGATGGTGCGCGAATTCGCGCCTCTTTCCATACGCATGCGCGCCGCCGCGGCACGCATGCACAAGATTCCTGCATTGCTTGCACAAGCGCGGGCGAATCTGGACCCGGCGCAGGTGCCCCAAGTGCATGCAGAGACGGTGGCGAAACAGAATCAGGGCATCACCAGCATCGTGGATGATCTGGTGACGCCATTGCTCTCTGAGCTGCCGCTGGCAGAGCAGGAAAGTGTGAAGCTAGCGATTGGCGTTTTGCGGGCCGCCGTGACCGAGCATCAAGAATGGATCGATACCGTGCTTGTGCCGGCCGCCCGAGGCGATTTTCGCTTGGGCCGCGCGCTTTACATGCAAAAGTTGGTTTATGCGCT
The DNA here is from genome assembly GCA_038257535.1 of Polyangia bacterium. Classification (GTDB taxonomy): domain Bacteria; phylum Myxococcota_A; class Polyangia; order Fen-1088; family Fen-1088; genus JAGTJU01. The sequence goes on along the minus strand of JBBSJE010000046.1, from coordinate 25,607 downwards.
TGATTCATCGCTATCAGCCGAAGAAATCCGCGCGCGTGCCGAGCGGGAGCTTAAGCGTGTGCGCGGCGAAATGTTCAAGCTGGCGGTACAGGTTTTAAAGCAGAAACAACCCACGCTTGCGGTACCCGCACAAGCTGACGAAAATCAGCAACAAAAGCTGATCGAAGCGGCGTTGGAATACGCGTACAGCGATCGCCCCGCGCGTAACCAGGTGGTGGAGGTTGCAAAACAAACTCTAGTGCAAGCCACGGATTTCGTGCGCCAGAAAGATCTCGTCACTGTGCCCACAGATCCGGTGAAGGTGATCTTGATGCCCGAGTTCCAGCGCGGGGTGGCTGTGGCCTATTGTGATTCGCCTGGGCCGCTTGATAAGGGCCAGGCCACCTACTACGCGATCTCGCCAATACCCGACGACTGGACCGACGAACAATCCGATTCGTTCCTGCGCGAGTACAACACGCGCATGATGCATCTGCTTTCGATTCATGAAGCCATGCCCGGCCACTACCTTGAAGGCGCGCATTCGGCGGAACACCCGTCTTTGCTGCGCGCCGTGCTGCGCTCGGGCTTGTTTGCTGAAGGCTGGGCCGTTTATACGGAGCAGATGTTGACGGCCGAAGGCTATCTGGACGGGGACCCTCTGTTCCGTTTGGTGCAAGCGAAGTTTTATTTGCGCGCCATCGCGAACGCTTTGCTTGACTACGGCGTGCATGCGCAAGGCTGGGAACGGGAACGCGCCATGGATTTGATGGTGCGACAAACGTTTCAGCAGGAGCGGGAGGCTGCGGGAAAATGGACGCGCGCCCAGCTGACGTCTGCGCAATTGCCAACGTATTTCGTTGGCTTGCAAGAACAATGGGACCTGCGCCATGCGATGCAAGCTCAACAGGGCGTGGGCTTTTCACTCAAGCGCTACCACGACCAGGTCTTGTCCTATGGCGCCCCGGCCACCAAGTACGTGCGAGCCTTGATGCTTGACGAGGCGATTCCTTAGTCTGGTGAACGACGCTTGGTCGAGATGCCCTTCTGTTCGCGAAAACCGACGAAAAGGATGCCACAGGCTACTGGGCAGGCATCACTTTTTGAAAGGCAAAGCCTCGTGTCCTGAGATGCGCACGGCGTGCCAATTTGGCTGCGGCTCGGGGATCAAGATGCTTGCGCCGCCGCCATCAGAGATCTCCGTGCGGTAGGCCTCAACTTCTTGCAAAGCTCCCCACGCGCATCTTCGATGCTCGGCCGCGCGCCTCGTCAAGGTCCCATAAACATCATGTCCGCAGGCCGCACCCTTACGAAGACGATGCCACCCACTGGAAATCGGCTTCCGTAGAGTTGACCGAGCGTCTCATCAACCGCGTTGACGGCGATGCGCCCGCCGAGGCCCGGAATGACTTTCGCGTAGGGGCCAAACTCCCGGACGTAGCCAACAGCGAGCATGCCTACCGGAAGCACTTCGTGTTCGTCAACCCCATCAAGCGCAAAGTCGTGCGCCGTCTTCTGAACGAATTCACCTCGTGAGAACAGGACATTATGCCCCGTGCGAAAGTTGGTTTCTGCCAACAATGCGTTCGTTCCAGCGTGTCCCGATGGCAGGTTCTGTCCCCAAACGAAGGTTGTTGCCCAATTGTCGCCACCCGGCAGCCGGCGGTTGTAGATGGCCGATGCACTCAGACGGTGCAGGCTTTGCTCCGGCTCTCGTGCCTCGGGCGCTGCCAAAAAACCATATGACGCTTGCATGCTCCAGTTGGGCGTCGGGTTGACCGTCAGCCGCGTTGAGTATGAGTCCGGAACCTTGAGATCGATTCCGTATCTTTGTTCATCAGGCTCTACACCGTTGAACCACGACGCCTCTAGTTTCACCTGGCGGCTATAAAGCCCAACCGTGACGACTCCGAAAGAAATGTGAGACGAATCTTGCCAGTGATGCCCCAGCGGCGCAAAGGGATCCGCATACGCAGAGATTCGATGCGGAAAGGCAGGAGCGCCCAGAGCGGGCTCACCAGAAGGGGCAACGTAAAGTTCGAAGGCTAGGGTGTCTCCAAGGGCGTGGTTGTACCTCATGGCAAGTTCCATGAAGAGATCGTGTGGATGCTGCCTGTCGACAAGCGGCTCGCCGTAGGCGGTCTCACCCGTTTGCAGAAGCAGGGGATAGCCCCTACGTCCAGCCAACGGTTCGAGGCTAAACATTGCACGGACGGTGAGCTGCCCTCCAAGCAGGGTCCTCTGCGCCATGCCCATCGCCCAGTTAGCCGTTGCAAACGCTGTTTTACCTTTGGGCGTGCCTTGTACATCCAAGCCCGCAAAGACGTTGTAATGCAGCATCAGCGTCCAGTCGTCCACGAGCCACATGTGTCCATACATCGGAGACGTGGCGGGTTGCCAAGATGTGCCCGAGGCGAACTGCCGCATTGACAGCCCGAGCGGGCCGACCATTGCCTTCATCATGCGTGCATGGTCAGCCGTGGCGTCGTGCCTCAAGGGCTCTGCAGCGTGCTCGTCACTTTCCGGTGCGCCGGGACGGGGCGGATGCTGCTGAGCTTCTCCCGGTGCCGAGTGGCTTTCGTGGTGTTGCTCCCCTTCCTGAGCGTAGGCCAACTCAGGCAGCGGCGAAAAGCCATGCTGAGTGAGCACCAACAAGACCACCGAAGCGTTGACTCGACGCCGTAGCATCTTCCCTCCCCTACGCATCCGCACACGTAGAAGTTCGCAGATCGATGAAGAGTGTCAAGCCGCTGCGCGCGGGTTGCCTGCTCATCCATGCGATCCCCTCCCCATCAACCCTCATAAGCGGCACAAGAGCGTTTAAAAAAAGCATTCATGCCGCATTACAAACTTGTAATGGTGGTGCAAGAAACCAGCAGGGTGCGGGGGACACACTTCATTGAAGTCAGGCCAAACCGATAGAAGGAGCCCCCAAACCATGCAAAGCATCGCCACCGCACCCAACCTACGCACCTCACCACCAGAAATCTTAGAAACAGACCACGATTTTCCCCGCGCAGCGCCCTGGATAAAGACCCTGAGAGACGAGATAGCCCGCGTGTTCGTGGGCCAAAATGAGCTTGTTGACGGTCTGCTCGTGGCGCTTCTCGGCAACGGGCACGTGTTGCTCGAAGGCGTGCCCGGGCTTGCGAAAACGCTGGCCTTGAAAACGTTGGCGCAGGCTGTGGACGCGCGATTTCGTCGCATTCAGTTCACACCTGACATGTTGCCCGCCGATGTGGTGGGCACGCTTATCTACAACCCACGCGAGGGAACGTTCGAGACCAAGCGAGGCCCCGTGTTCGCCAACTTTGTTCTGGCCGACGAAATCAACCGCGCGCCAGCCAAAGTGCAAAGCGCGTTGCTCGAAGCGATGCAGGAACACCAGGTAACGCTTGGCGAGACCACGCACAAACTGCCACAGCCCTTTTTGGTGATGGCAACGCAGAACCCGGTGGAGCAGGAAGGCACGTATCCCTTGCCGGAGGCTCAGCTTGACAGGTTCATGCTGAAGATCACCGTCGATTATCCCACGCTTGCCGAAGAAGGCCGGATTCTCGATGCCATGGCGCAAACTTCGCCGAAGCTAGAGGTGCGCCCGGTGGTGTCGCTGGAAGAGATTCAAGCGTCGCGCGCTGAGGTGGACAAGGTTTATCTCGACGAGCGCATCAGGCGTTACATCCTTTCGCTTGTCGACGCCACACGCCATTCGGAGCGACACGGCATGAAGCTGTCGCATCTCATCCGATACGGCGCTTCGCCCCGCGCAACCATTGCTCTCGCCATCGCGTCGAAGGCGCGCGCCTATTTGCAAGGGCGTTCCTATGTCACTCCGCAAGACGTCAAGTCGCTGGCGCCAAGTGTGTTTCGGCATCGCGTGGCCGTTACCTACGAAGCGGACGCGCAGCGGATCGGAACCGAGCAGGTGCTTGCCACAATCCTGGACCAAATCGCCGTTCCTTAAGGAGTCGTGCCATGGAAGCTGACCGCCCCACGTCCACCGTCTTCGAGAAGGCGAGACAACTTGAACTTAGAACCCGCAAGGCCGTCGAAGATCAGATCTCGGGCGGTTACCGCTCCGTGTTCCGTGGACGGGGAATGGATTTCGACGAAGTCCGCGAATACGCGCCGGGCGATGACGTGCGCGCGATCGACTGGAACGTCACCGCCCGCGCGGGAAGGCCCTTCATCAAGAAATTCCGGGAAGAACGGGAGCTAACCATTATCCTCGCGATCGACATTAGCGCCTCGGGCGATTTCGGATCAGGCGGCGCGAGCAAACGGGAGCTGGCCGCCGAACTCGCGAGCGTCTTGGCGCTGGCAGCGATGCGGAGCCGCGACAAGGTGGGTTTGGTTCTGTTCTCCGACGAAGTTGAGCGATTCGTTCCGCCCCAAAGCGGTCACGGCCACATCATGCGTTTGGTGCACGAGATCTTGGCAACGGAGCCTAAGAACCCAGGCACCAACATCGCAAAGGCGCTTGACTTCATCAACACCATTACCCGCCGCCGTGCCGCCGTCTTCGTGATCTCGGACTTTCATACCCATGGTGACGCAGCGGTCAACCGCGCGCTGGGGCACGCCCTCGATCTGTCCGCACACCGACACGAGCTCATCGGCGTTTGGGTGCACGATCCTCACGAACTCGACCTTCCCGACGTTGGCATTGTGACGCTTGAAGACGCCGAAACCGGCGCCGTGTTGGAGATCGACACGGCACGAAAAGAAGTGCGAAAGCAGTTCGCGCTGGCGGCAGCGAAGCACAAGGAAGCTGTGGCCAAGCGGCTGCGCGCGGCCGGCGCCGCCATCATCGATATCGACGCCGCCACTGATTACCTTCCGGCGTTGTTGCGCTTTTTTGCTGCACCCAACGGGAGACGCTCATGAACAAAACGTTTATCAATACGCTGTTGGCAACCTCTGCGTCCTTCGTGTGCGCTGCGACCGCGGTGGCCGCTGCAAGTGCGGGGGAAGACATTCGGGACATTCGCGGGCCTTTGACCATTCCCTCGTCGGGGCAGTGGGGCACCTATGCCGCCATGGCGGCCTTGGGCATCGCACTCGTTGTGGTGGCATGGCAGATCTATCGGTGGCGGGCCAACAGATCCAAAACGGCATATCAGCTAGCGAAACAGCGGCTGCATGCGGCGGCGGCGCTGATCGCGCCCGGTCAAGGTGGCGCGCTTGTGGATGCCGTGTCTGACGCTGTTCGAGCCTACATTGAGGCGCGCTTCGCTGTGCGCGCTGCGCACAAGACAACTGAGGAATTTTTGACTGACCTGCTTATGGACACCACCGCGGCGCCGGCGTTGCTGCCCCATCGCAACGATCTGGCGCGCCTGCTTTCGCAGAGTGATCTCGTGAAGTTCGCGGGGCTCACGATTTCGGCGGAGCAGATGCACGTTCTACACAAGCTGGCCACAGGCTTTGTCGACCGCGCCCACGAAGCGCAAATGGAATTGCGAAAGCAGACGCGCAAGGGCGCTGTGGCGTCAACCCAAACGAACGGAGCCACGACATGACGTTTCATGACCCACAGCTTTTGTGGCTGCTGCTGGCTTTGCCGGTGTTTGCCATCATCCGCGCGCGGATCGGGCGGCGTGCCGCCGTGGTTTACCCCAGCACGGAGGTGGCAAGCGTCGCAGCACGTGCCTCACGCAGCCGAATCGGAGGCTTGCTTCCAGCCATACGCTATTTGTCGGTGGCGGCGCTGATCGTGGCCCTGTCGCGGCCCCAGATGAGCCGTGCACACGAAAAGGTGGAAGCAAGCGGCATCGACATGGTTTTGGCGGTCGACGTTTCGTCTTCCATGGAGGCGCTTGACATGGAGAGGGACGGAGAAGCCGCCAGCCGGATCGACAGCGTCAGGGAGGTCGTTGAACGCTTCATCGCCGCGCGGCCAAACGATCGCATTGGCATTGTGGCGTTCGCAGGCGCGCCCTACTTGCTTAGCCCGTTGACGCTCGACCACGATTGGCTTGTTAGCAACTTGCAGCGCCTGCAGACGGGCGTCGTTCAAGATGGCACCGCCGTGGGTTCCGCTCTTGCGGCCAGCGTGAACCGGCTGCGCAACGAAAAAACGTCGAAGTCCAAGATTGTCATCCTGCTGACCGACGGGATGAACAACGCCGGCAAGGTGCAGCCGACTTTGGCGGCTCAAGCGGCCGCGGCTGAAGGGGTGAAGGTTTATACCGTTGGCGTCGGGCGCGAAGGAGAAGCGCCCATGCCGATTGTGGGGCGGGATGGGCGGCGCCGGATCGTAATGACGAAGGTCGACGTCGATGAAAAAACGCTGCAAGAGATCGCCGATACCACGGGCGGAACGTTCTTTCGCGCCACCGACACCGATTCACTTGCCCGCGTTTACGACGAGATCGATGCCATGGAGAAAACCACCCGTACCGTAGACCGCATACAGACCTACGAAGAGCGCTTCGCCTGGGCCGCCTTTCCGGGACTGGCTTTACTTGGTTTTGAGCTCGCCGCCGCTTTTGGCCTCAGGCGTCGCCTTCCCTAGGAGCATGAACATGACCTTCCTTTATCCAATCTGGCTGTACGTGGGCGCCTTTGGTTGTGCCGCCTTGGCGCTGTTGATGATGTGGTCCGGACGCAAACGCAAGCGCGCCCTGCGACGTTTCGTTGGCACACGGCATGTGGAGGCGTTTGTGTCTTCGCTGTCAGCCAGCCGGCGCAGGCTCAAACAAACGCTGCTGATCCTCGGCACAGCTTGCGCATTCGTGGCGCTGGCCCGGCCGCTGTGGGGTTATCACTTCGAGGAAGCCCGGCGTGAAGGCGTAGACCTCATGTTCGCCGTCGACACGTCCAAGAGCATGTTGGCGCAGGACCTGCGCCCGAACCGGCTTGAGCGCGCGAAGTTGGCGGTGGAAGAGCTCGGCCGTCGCATCGAGGGCGGGCGCTTTGGGCTGGTTGCCTTCGCAGGAGACGCCTTTCTGCAAACGCCGCTAACCCTCGACCGCGACATGTTTTCACTGTCGCTGAGCGCGCTTGATACGAGCATCATTCCCATCGGCGGCACCGACGTGGCCACGGCGATTCGCGCCGCGGAGCATGCGTTTTCGACGGAGCCCAATCGCCGAAAAGTTTTGGTGCTGATGACGGACGGGGAAGATCTGGAAGGCAACGCGATCACGGCGGCGGAGCAGGCCGCGAAGGATGGCATGACAATCTACACGGTGGGTCTGGGAACGGCACAAGGTGAGCTGATTCCTGTAACGGACGCCAAAGGCCGCGCCGATCTGCTGCGCGACCCGGCGGGGGAGCCCGTGCGCTCGCGCCTTGACGAAGCGGCTTTGCAAAAGATAGCGCAGGTCACAGGGGGGGCTTACCAGCCCTTGGGCCAAAGCGGCCAAGGCCTTGAGGTCCTGTACCGAGATCACCTGGCGAGGCTCGCGAAGGAGTCCGTCACCTCGCGCATGAACCGAATTTATCACGAGCAGTTCCAGTGGCCGCTGGCGGCGGCCATCTTGTTGTTGTTGATCGAGCCGGTGATGGGTGAACGTCGCAAGCGCAAAGCGAGCCGACCAGTGCGATCGCAGACGGCTCTGGCCGTCGCCGCCGCGCTGATCCTGATGCTCGGTATGCGCGAAGCCAAGGCCGCCACATCTGACACGGCGGCGCCGGTGATAACGTACAACGAGGGGACCGTCCAGTACAGGGAAGGCGGCTTCGAAGGCGCAGCAGAAGCGTTCGGGCACGCGCTCGACACTGCGGACGTAAGCCTTCAGCAACAGGCGTACTACAACCTCGGCAACGCGCGTTACCGCATCGGAGAAACCACACTCGCCAGCAACCCCGCGCAGACGAAGGCGAGCTGGATAGCGGCAATTGAGGCGTTTGACGGAGCGCTCGCATTGGCGCCCAACGACCAAGACGCGTGGTTTAATAGAGACTTCGTTGCCCGCAAGCTGGCCGAGCTTGAGAAGAAGCAGGACGAACAGCAGAAGCAGGACGATCAGAAGCAGGACGATCAAAAGCAGGGGCAGCAGAAGCAGGGACAGCAGAAGAATCAAGACCCGCAGCAGGGTCAAGGTGAGCCAAAGAGCCAAGACCAACAGCCGAGTCAAGACCCGCAGCAAGGTCAAGGTGAGCAACAAAGTGAGGACCAGCAACAAGGCCAAGCGGGCGACCCACAGGGGGAGCAGGGGAAAGCGGAGGGCAAAGATAAGCAAGGCACCGAGTCGGACCCGCGAGACCAAGAGCAAGGTCAAGAGCAGCCACAGGACGCTCAGCAAGATCAACAGCAATCCGGCGAACCGCAGCAGGATCCGCAAGCCGGCCAACCGCAGGGAGGCCAGACTGGCAATGCGACCCAGGCACAGGCCTCCACAGACGTTGGTGAGCCCGCCGCGCCAGGTGGCCTCACGCGCGCCGAATCTGCGCAGCTTCTCGATGCCCTGGAAGGCGAACTGCAAAGACTGCCCTTCAAATACGGTGCGCGCGGCGAGGCCGAAGCCTCCGACGATCGCGCAAGAAAGGATTGGTGACCATGACATCCCCCCGCCACCCGCTTTCACATTCCCTTTGGGCCTTGGCAACCGTCTGCGCCCTCAGCTTGCCAGTTTCCGCTTTGGCCTCGGACGTGAGCGTTAAAGTCTCTCCAGCCAGCGTAGCCGTGGGCGAATCCACGCGTCTAGAAATCACAGTCGATTCCCCCGCGGCTGGCAAAGCACAAGGTGTGCCCGAGTTGCCCGCGGTCGAAGGGCTTGACATTCAGCCCATCGGCCAGCGCAGCAGCATGAGCGTGATCAACGGCGCTATGAAAACGAGCGCCACCTTCACATACGCTGTAACACCACAGCGACCGGGCACATATCAGATCTCGGGTGTGCAGCAAGGTGGCGTGCCGGCCCAAACGGTCACCTTGACTGTCACGCGCGGACCGTCTGCCGGCGCCAAGGCAAGCGCCGCCAGCGCGCAGGCCCCAGGCGGCAAAGCTGTTTCCGCCGCGAACTTGGCGTTTTTGCGGCTCAACGTGCCCAAGAAGCGCCTGTTCGCCGGTGAATCGGTCCCTGTCACCGTTCGCGCCTACTTTCGCGGCGGCATCGGCGTTACCCTCACAGGGCCGCCGGCGATGACGACAGACGCGTTTACTCTGTCGGGGTTAGACAGCGAACCTTCTCAATCGCCCACCACGATTGATGGGCAAAACCATCTCGCCGTCACGTGGCGGGGGGTGCTGACCGCGGTGAAGTCCGGCGCGCACGATCTCCGCATGCAATTGCCCGTCACAGTTCAATACCACGAGGCCGTGCCCATGCCTCAAGGCTCGGCCGACGGGGGCAGGCACCGAAGGTTCGAGTCGCTTGTCGAACAACTCATGAACGGCGATCCGCTCTCTGATGATGCGTTCGCTGATCTGCGCGGTGCCATGCGAGACGAATCCTTGTTTGGTGGTGGCCTGTTTCCACAAGGGCGCGAACGCGTGGTGACGCGTGAAATGACGTTGAAGGCGCACCATCGCGACACGCGGGTAACGGCTTTGCCAACCGCCGGTCGCCCCGCCGACTTCTCGGGCGCCGTCGGAAACTTTGACCTTTCCTCGCGGCTCGCTCGCACAGATCTTATTGCGGGCGAGCCCGTCACGCTCACCACGGTGGTCAGCGGCAGCGGCAACTTTGGCCTCGTATCAGATGTGCCCTTGCCCGAATCGGCAACGTGGAAGGCTTACGCCGCGCGCGCCTCGTTCGAGGCCACCGACAAATCAGGCTACGAAGGCCGCAAGACCTTCGAGCGCTCGGTTATCCCAACGCAGGCGGATGTGCAAACGCTGCCCGCGCTGTCATTCACCTATTTTGATCCCGCCTCTGGGCGCTACGTCCGCAAAACGGCGCCCGCGATAGAGGTCGCGGTGGAACCGGGTGCCGCCCCCCTCGTTGCAGCCGAGGATGCACCAGAAGCTGGGGTTTTGGGCGGCCTGGCTCTGCGCAGCAGCGTCGGTCGGACGGTCACGTCGCTCGCCAGCGCTGGCGTTGCAACCTGGGTGGCCCCCACCGCCGCCTTGATGCTGTTGTTGTCGTCGCTGGCGCTGCTGCTTGCGCACACGCGGCGCACGGAAGTGTGGCGCAAACGGGCGCAGCAGCGCGCACTGAACGTAGCGGTACAACGCCATCGGGCCAGCATGAAGGCCGCGTTGGCGCGCGGGAACGCCGCAGAGTTCTTCGCGAATGGTCAGCGGGTTGTTCAGCATCTTCTCGCCAAATTGTGGAACGTTGCTCCTGCCGGCCTCACCCTCGACGAAGTCACGCGACGCTGGCCCGCGGCGCCCCACGACCTGCGCGCGCTGTTCCGGTTGGGTGACGAAGCGGAATACTGCCAGCAACCTCTACCGACCACTGACCTGCAAGCGTGGTCGTTGCGATTCGACCACTTGCTCACCACCTTAAAAGCGCCGCCCCCAGCGCCTGCTACGGCGTCGGTTGCGACCACGGAGGCACTCACATGATACGTTCACTGCTTATCTGCATCACTTTGTTGTCCGCCTCGGGCGTTGCTTACGCCGATGCCGCGCTGAAACGGGCAAACGATCTGCAGGCGGCTGGCGACCACACCAGCGCCATTCGCGAATACGAGGCGTTAATCGCCACCCGAGGTCACTCGCCGAACCTGCTCTACAATCTGGGCATGGCGCAAAATGCCGCCGGTAAGATCGGCCCCGCTTTGGTGAGCTTCGAGCGCGCGCGCATGCTAGCGCCGCGCGACCCACAGATTCGCCAGGGCTTGCAGACGGTTCGCGACCGCGCGCACACACCGGTGGCGTCAGCGGCTTGGCGTGATCGTCTCACGAGATCGGTAAGCGCACGTGAATGGGCGTTCGCAGGTTTGTTTGGCTGCGCGCTCGTGTGCGCGGGTCTGTTGCTTTCGGCGCGGTCGCCCGCGGCGCGGCGGCGTGTGCAGGCACTGCTAGCGGCGGGGCTTGTGCTGGGTGGCGTTGCTGTCGCGGGGGTGCTGGCTACAAAGCAGAGCTTCGACCACGCTTTGATCGTCGAGGAAGGCACAGTCGCGCGCCAGGCGCCTTACGAGGGCGCGGCAGCGCTATTTTCGATTTCTCTGGGGGAGGCGGTGTCGATCGAGCGGCGGCATGGCACATACGCGTTCGTGCAGACGCGCGCGGGTGACGAGGGCTGGGTGCCGGCGGCACGGGTGACGCCGGTCTCGCCAAGCGCTGTGCACCAAGCCAGCTAGCGCTTGACTTCGCGCCAGAACCTGGCCTGAATGTGATCATGCCGCGCATTCTGCTCATCGAGGATGATGAAAAGATTGGCGCCTACGTGCAAAAGGGCCTGCGACAAGAGGGCCACGTTGTCGACTGGGCGCGCACAGGCAACGACGGGCTTCAGCTTCTGGTCGAGAATCGACACGATCTCGCGATCGTGGACATCATGCTGCCGGAGCTTTCCGGCTACGAAATCATCAAGCAGGCACGTGCCAAGAAGATTCGCACACCCGTCATCGCGCTGAGCGCAAAGTCGGACGTGGACGCTAGGGTGACGGGGCTGCAGGCGGGGGCGGACGATTACCTAACCAAGCCGTTTTCGTTCGTCGAGCTCGTCGCCCGCATTGATGCACGGCTTCGCCGCGTGCGCGCGGATGACGGCGCAGATCCCCCGCGAGAGCTGCTCTTTCAAGATCTCCAGCTTGACCTCTTCACCAGGCGAGCCCGCCGCGGCGACAGACAGATCGAACTGCAGGCCAAAGAGTTCGCGCTCCTCGAATACCTGATGCGCAATGCCGAGCGCGTGTTGTCAAAGACGATGATCCTCGAAAGCATCTGGGACTACGGATTCGATCCACAGACCAACGTGGTGGACGTGCTTGTGTGCCGGCTGCGCGGCAAGATCGATCGTGATCCTGAGCGCAAGCTCATTCACACCATTCGAGGCGTTGGATATGTTCTTAGGGCAGCTTAGAACTTGGGTCCGGTCGATCGGTTTTCGCCTCAACGCGTGGTACGCGGGCGTGCTGGTCCTAGCGATGCTGACGGCAATCGTTGGTGGAGGGTGGCTCGTCAGGCGTTCGGTTGTCACGCAGCACGAGGTTTTCGTAAAAACGGAGATACAGCGTTATCAGCTGCGGATTGGGCAGAGCGAGCGACGTACAGGCCCAGCGGGCGTTGCCGAGGCGATAGCCGTTGAAACCTTCACCAGCGTTCGCCGGATGTTCGTGCGCGTTGCTAACGAAAACAACCAGACGCTGGCGTATGCCGGAGATGCGCCCGAGCCGTCGTTCGATGCCCGGCAACTGCAGCCCGGAGAAGGCACACGGGTCATTCAGACCGTTGGCACCCATCCCAGTCAGCCTTGGACCTTGACGCAAGTGCGGTTGGACGCCCAGCGTTGGTTGCAGCTCGGCGTGGACGATCGCCCGCGGCGCGAGCTACTGTCTCACGTGCGAAACGGGCTCGTGGCGCTGCTGCTGTTGGCCCTGATTCTCGGAACACTGGGAGGCCTGATACTGACTTCGCGTGCCCTTTCGCCCGTTCGAGCGCTGGCCGCGACCTCACGCCGCATTGTCTCCATGGGCGACCTGGATGCGCGGGTTCCTCGATCGGGAAGCGGCGATGAGTTCGACGAGCTTTCCAAGCTGTTCAACCAGGTGCTTGCGAAAAATCAGCGACTCGTCGTGGGGATGCGGGAAGCCTTGGACAATGTTGCGCACGACCTGCGCACACCCCTGAGCCGGCTGCGCAGCGGCGCCGAGTTGGCCTTGAGCCAAGAAGATGACCCATCGCGAATGCGTGACGCCCTGGCAGACTGCCTCGAAGAGGCAGAACGCCTTCAAACGATGCTGCGCACACTGATGGACATCTCTGAGGCCGAGACGGGCGTTATGCGCCTTGAATTGCAGACGGTGGATCTACAAAAAATTGCGCGCGACGCGGTCGAGCTTTACGAGCACGTCGCGGAAGAACGTGAGATCGCCTTGAACATGATCGCAGAGCAGCCGGTGCTTCTGAAGGTTGATCCGCAACGGATCGCCCAAGTCGTCGCGAACCTGTTGGACAACGCCCTCAAGTATAGCGATCCGGGTGGCCGCGTGACCGTGCAAGTGCGGCAGGTCAAGGCGCACGCCGAGGTTGCGGTCACTGACACCGGCGTTGGGATCGAACCCGTCCATCTCGAAAGAATATGGCAGCGTCTGTACCGTGCAGATGCGAGCCGCAGCCGCCGCGGGCTAGGCCTCGGTCTCAGCCTCGTCCGCGCCGTCGTGGAAGCACACGGCGGCACCGCTCACGCGCACAGCAGCCCGAACAAAGGATCAACTTTCATATTGCGACTTCCGCTTGACGATGTCTCTCGCCCACCTGCATGACAAAAACGCAGGGCAGCGGGGGCGGCGCTGGCACCACATCTGCAACGTCAGCGGCCAACGCAAATGATTGGAGATGAGAAGTGACAGGGAGGGGGCTTGGTTGTGCGTTCGCTGTTTCGCCTCAACCCGCCAAACGGCGCATTGCCGTTACATGGAAAGGTAACAAATGTTACGAAGTCGCCCTCGCTGCCTTCATGCTGATGGGTGTCCTCGCACGGCCATCAACTTCGTTGGCCCAAGCGCCCGAAAACGCCGGTGCGGCCGGCGCGGATCGAGGTATCTCTTTTGGCCCGATCTTGGCGCCGCCTCACATTCTGGGGATGGGCGGTGCGTACACCGCGATGGGCACGCGCGTGGGTGCCACGCAGTTCAATCCAGCGGCAGTTGCCACTCGATTCGACTATGAGAACTGGAAGTACAGTCGCATGGAGACTGGCATCTATGTTCTTGGCAGCAGCGGGCTTCTGGGATTTGCACCAGGAGATTTCGAGAACGACGGGCGCTCCGCAGCGGGGGAGGCTGTGGGGGTGTTGAAAGTCGACCTCGCCTGGAAGCGCGGCCGCTGGGGCTTCGGCGCGAGCCTTGCCACCCGCTCGTATGACCTCTGCGTCCGCGTGACGGCTCCCGACTGCAGTCCCTTCGATGTCCTGAAGATCTGGAACCACATCGCCGCGCTCGCTGTGGGCCGCAATTTTCTCGAAGGACAGCTCGTCGCGGGCCTCAAGGGCTGGGTTCCGCTTTCGCAGGTTGACGCAGGCGATCGGGGGCTCAGCCTGGGCCTGCGCAGTTTCGGGCTTATGGCCGGCGCGATCTGGGCGCCCCATGCGTTCAACTACCGCTTGGGCGCAACGTACTACCGCACCTTCGCCACCGCCAAGGACAGCGACGCTCTGCGCCTCGCGGAGCTCACGGTGCCCAATGGCATGGGCGCGCCCTGGCAGCTGGCGGTAGGCGCCGCATACCAGTTTGGTGACCGAAGCTTCAATCCGCGCGTGCCCTTCGGTACCAAAACACAACCCAACGCCAACGCGAGCGCTGAGCCCGAAAGCGATCAGGATCTTCGCCGCACCCGCAGCTTCGCGCAGTTCGTGGTGACAAGCGAATTGGTTTTGCTCGGGGCTCCGGCTCAGGGCACCGAGGTGGGGCTGCTCTCCGGAGACATCACCCAGCGGCCTCCTTTCGCGGGAATCCTCCGCCTCAGTCCGCGCGCCGGTCTCGAAACCGGCGAGTGGGACGGCCGCGCGCGCTTCCGCCTTGGCAGCTATTGGGAACCATCCGTTTATCAGAAAGAGCCCGGGCGCCTTCATGGCACATTCGGCGCCGACGTGCGATTGCTCAAGTGGCTGGGCGTGATCTGGATGGCAACCGCGAGCGCGGATCTAACCAAGGGCTATCGTGCGCTGGGGCTCTCGGTCGGGCCCTGGCTCTAGAGGCTGCGTTTGGCCCCGGCCGCCGGTCAGCATCTTGCATGCGACGCTGGTGAAAGATTCAAGCCGCGCAGGAAGATCGCAAGAAGCCTTTTGTTTCTGCGCCCTTTCTCCGGCAGCGCAAGTGTATGCGGCTGCAAGCCGAAACTCACCAGTAACGAGGAGCACAGAATCGTGACGAAACTCATGTGCGGAGTGGTTGTGGGAGCTATATCCTTTTCATTTGGATGTCGAGACAAAGCGCCGATAGAGGCACCGCTTGCCCCGCCCGTGGTGGCGAACCCTGCGCTGGTGGCTGAGCCGCCGCCCTCACCTCCTGATCCCCCTGTCGCTGCAGCGATCATGACAGCGCCTCCCGCTGACATGGCTACACTGTCCCTGACGGTCATTGCGATCGACATCGAGCCCCGGCTGGCGGCGCTGTGCAACATCGAAACCAACAAAGCGTTCTTTGCGTTCGATTCAGCCAAGCTTGAGCCTGAAGCCAAGGAGCGTCTGAAGGAGATCGCCGATTGCACCACCACAAAACCACTCACCCGTACAAAACTGCGCATCGTGGGGCACACGGATCCGCGAGGACCCGACGACTACAACAAGCAACTCGGCAAATCCAGAGCTGAGGCGGTGGTGGGTTTTCTGCTTGATCAGGGCATCGAGAAGTCGCGCCTGGAGGTGGTATCGAAAGGCGAAAAAGCAGCGGAGCCCAATGACGAGCGTGGCTGGCCGTTCGACCGCAGGGTCGACATCCGTTTGGCGCAATAAGCCCGCAGCCCCGCGCGATGGGCCCGAGGGGTTCAAGCCGCTTGCGGTCCTCCGGGCCGCAGCGGTTGTGTTCCCCAGCCTTGTCTAGCGGTCGTTGCGTTGCCAGTTTTTCGTTTCTTCTGGTCGAACAGATTCATCCGTCAGGATGGGGCAGTCGCCTCGTCGCCAACGCATGACATGATCATCAATGCGATCGCGAAGCAACGCCAACCGCGTGTCGTCCTCGGCCTCGAACGTCAGCACGGCTCCCTCCGGGATGCTGCTGATCCGTACATCTCTTACCGCTACGTGCTGAATCGGCTCCTCAGCGCCTGGGGGCCTTGCCGGATGCATTTGGACCAGCGCCTCCGCTATTTCCTCGGCACGGTTTTGTATGGCGAGTGCGTCGCCCCCGGGCCGGGTCATGATCCGAACGTCAATTGATTTGTCACCCTCAACGACCGCGACGTTGGCGTGGTGAACTTCAGTCGGACAATAGCCTGCGGCCTTATTGCTAGCCGTTGTTTCTGCCTTGTGCGCACAGCCAGCCGCCGCCAGCACGCAGAATCCCAACAACGCGTAGTTCCAACGAGAAAAACCCTTCATGTCAACCTCCTCTTTCAATCCTGTTTCCCACCGACTTCTGCAAGCGTGAGGCCTAATTTGCGGGCCGGCGCCTGCTTAGGCTACAGGCCGGCCCAATGGCCGGGGCGGCGGTAGTGGTCGTGCAGCCGTTGCTCGTAATCCCGGTTAATGGCGTCTCGGCCATTCCACTCGGGGCTGCTCTTGATCTCGTCTCGGCTCATGCCCACATGAACTTTGTGTTCGTCCCAGCTCACTTGGTGAGCCCACCTTGGTGGCACATGCAGCGTTGATTCGATGCCGCTACGTTGGATGGCTGCCAACAACAAATACACGCGAACTGCAACCAGCGACACTTAGCAAAAAGGCCGTGCGAGTTTTTCACTTTGGCGCTGAATTGCATGCACGGCACCTATTTGGTCGCAGAGCCAGAGGTCTTGCCCGTGGCACTGGGTGAACCATTTCCCGTCGCCTTGTTGTTCTTATTGCTGGCGTTCTTCTGAGAATTCTTCTTGGCTCCAAGGCTTGCGACAGAGTCAGCGTTCAGCTCTTTCATGCCCCAGAAGTCTCTGTTCATGCGGCCAGCGACGATGACGCGGTCGCCCTTTTCGATCCTTTGGTAGCCCTCGTCGTCCAGCGGGTTGTAGCTCATTGATGACGTGTCGACGGTGAGCCTTCGCTTGCCGCTATCCACCGTGAACTCGCGTCCCTTGACCCCCGTTACCTTTCCTTGAACGACTGTCGCAGAAACCGTGACTGGAGTTACCACCGTGACGTTGGCATCTTCCTCGTCCGAAGCGTTCGCGAAGAAGTGCGTTCCAAGGCTCTCCACGTAGACGCTTCCGGCCTCGATCTTCGTCGTCTCAAAGGCGTCGTCGTCGATCATCCCCGTGACCCTCACCTTGTCGCCTTCCACTAGCTTGTATCCATCTGGATTCCAGTGACGGTCGTCCATCTCGACCACGATGGTGCCATCGCCATAATCGAGCGTGAACGCGTGGGGAGAAACCGATTTCACTTTTCCGTTGATGGTGATCAAGCTGTTGTTGGCGCCCAAGTAAGGACTTTTGGTCGCCACAGCCGGAGCCGAAACGAGCGACAATGCCGCCGCCGCAGAGAACGCTGTTGCAAGTACTCTCTTCATTTGAGCCTCCTTCAAGATGATAGTGATCCGACACCCTTGCCGATTGATGCCATGGCGTGCAGTTCATGTGCCACTGGGATCCGCGAACGGTGGAGCGACTGTGGCACCACGAGGGCTGCCAGCAAGCGTGCAGTCATCAAGCCGCGCGGGAAGGAGGGGGGAGATCGGCGATGTGGTCGCGATCTTGCGAGGATGCCGCGGGTACCGTACAGATGACGTTGGCGGCCCAGGGGCCGCTTGATGCCATCGCGCTCGATTTGACCTTTCCGGGCACGGGAAAACTCTCGCTAAAACAGCAACGATTTGCGCTGCCCAAGGCACTCTCGCTTCAGATAGGTGACCTCAATGCCGTGCAGGTCCAGCGATTTCGGCTAAGGCATTTGCCCGAAGGCGCCGTGGAAGCGTGGGGGCACGTGAAGATTGCGGGCCCCGTTGATTTGCATCTCGTTGTATCCAAATACCCGCTGTATCAATTGGCAGCTATGGCAACGCCAATTGTAGCGGATTGGAGCAAGAGCGACACGTTGAGTGCCTTTGCCCTGGACGTGGCTGAGTCAGTGCAGGGCCAGGTCGATGCTTCACTTCGCATCCAAGGCCACCGCAAGCGCCCCGACGTACACGGCCAAGTGGCTTTGTCGAACGTTGTTGTGGCGGGACAGCCGCTGGGCAACCGCGATTCTTGATTGGCGGCGCAGGGCCTGCTTCGTGCCACAGCGTGACCAGCCCAATGATCGTTTCGAGCGGCTGGGGGTACAAGGGATAACCATGCGCCAGCTCGAGCTCGACGCGGGAAGACTCGCACTTGTGACAGGCCTCCTCATGCTCATTGGCGCCGGTTGCACAGGCGCCATCCCCGAGGGGGGACAGGGGGCCGGGGCGCCGGAGCCGGGTGGTGACAACGCCGAGCCATTCCCAGGGATACAGCCTGGCGATCCGGGTCCAACGGCGATGCGGCGGCTGACCAACGACGAGTACCGCAACACGCTGCAGGACCTGCTGAAGCTGCCAGCGCCGCCCTCCGATCCCCTCATGCCCGATCCCTCGGGCCTGGGATACGACAACTTTCCCTCATCGATCTCGTCGGTGCTCGGCTCGCAGTACGCGACAATGGCGGCGCGGCTCGCCGGTGAGGCGAACGTTGCGCAAGTGGCTCCCTGCGCTTCCACAGGCATGGAGTCGACCTGCGCAGACAAGTTTATCAGCGCCTTCGGCAAGCGCGCGCACCGGCGGCCGCTGACGTCCGCCGACACCAAGGCTTATCGGGCGCTCTTCGACCTCGCGCGAACGACGGGGACATACGCCGATGGCATCAAGCTGGTAACCGAGGCAATGTTGCAGTCGCCGCACTTGCTTTATCGTCTGGAGTACGGGGCCACGGGCGCGCGGCGGACGCTCACGCCCCATGAGGTCGCCTCCGAGCTGTCGTATCTTCTCACTTTGTCGATGCCGGACGCAGAGCTCATGGCGGCGGCCGACGCGAACGCTCTAGAGACACCCGCGCAGATCGAGGCGCAGGCGCGGCGGTTGCTGGAGTTGCCGCGGGCGAAGATCGCCCTGCGCAAGTTCGTGGCGCAGTGGATGACAGTGGGCAGCGTCACGGGCATCAATAAAGACGCCACGCTGTTCCCGATGTTCGACGACGCGCTGAAGAGCGCGATGGCGGCGGAGAGCGATCGATTCATCGACGCCGTGCTGTGGGAGGGAGACGGCACGCTCAAGACATTGCTTTCGGCGCCATTTAGCTTCGTCAACAGCGCGCTCGCGCGTGTTTATGACCTTAGCGATCCGGGAGGGGACGAGTTGGTGATGGCGAACCTGAACGACCGGCAGCGTGCCGGCATCCTCACTCACGCGTCGCTGTTGTCTGTGCAAGCGCACGCGTATGACTCGTTCCCGATTGCGCGCGGGCTCTTTATCCGCGTGCGCCTCATGTGCCAGCCACTGCCTCCGCCGCCCATGGGCGAAGTTATCGCGCTGCCTCCGCCCGACCCGAAGCTGACAACCCGCGAGCGGTTCGCCGCTCACTCGGAAAACCCCGCGTGCGCCGGTTGCCACGCGCTCATCGATCCGCTCGGCTTCGGCTTGGAAAACTACGACGCCATCGGGCGCTTCCGCACCATGGAGAACGGCCGCCCCATCGACGCCCGCGGGCAGATGAGCGAATCCGACGTGGACGGCCCCTACACCGGCGGCGTGGAACTGGCGGGCAAGCTGTCGTCCAGCGCCACCGTGCGCTTGTGCGCGGGCATTCAGGCGGCACGCTGGGTTTTCGGGCGGCCAGAGATCGAAAGCGATCGGGAGGTGGCGAAAACGATGGAGGCACAGTTGGGAGCCGCCGGCCTGGACCTCCGCGAGCTACTTGTCGCCATGACCAAGACCGAAAGTTTTCTCACCAGGACCTTTGTTCCATGAAAAGCAACACCCACGCGCCCATGTCGAAAGCTCTTGTAAAGCGCCGCACCCTCCTTAAGCAACTGGGGGCCGCGGGCTTTCTGGCCGCCCCGGTGTTTCGCGCGACACTCGCCGAAGCGCAAGCCGCGCCCGTGAGATTCATTGCTGTGACTTTCCCCGGGGGCGTAAGAGATCCATCGAATTTCAAGTTCGGGAAATACCTTTCGCCGCTGGCACCATATTCGTCGGACATCCTGCTGGTTGAAAACGTGCATAATGCCTGCGTTCCGGAGGGCTGGGGCCACGGTGGCGAACAGACCATCTTGACCGGGAACGGAGAAGGCGTGAGTGAAGATCTACCCGCGTCGAAGTTTCCTCCTGGTTTTGTGTCCGTTGACCAACTGATCGCCAAGGCCATCGGCACGCGGACGCGCTTTGCTTCCTTGCAGTTCGCTGTTCAAACGGATCAACCTCCCTCGGGCGACGATCCGCTCGCTCGGCACAGGATTGCCTTTTCCAACGGCGTGCCGGTGGCGCCCGTTCAGGATCCGAAAACGATGTTCACGCGGCTGTTCGGCGGTGGGGCGCCTATGGCTCCAGCGCCGGCACCGGGAACGCCATCTACACCCGCCGACACGGCCGCGATGGCCAAGGCACAGGCGGTTGCCAATCAGCGCCGAAGCGTGCTCGATTTGCTCAAAGCGCAGGTGGGCACCATCAAGAATGTCGTTGGGTCTCAGGAGAAGCAACGTTTGGATGAGCACCTGAACGCGCTTCGCGAACTAGAAAAGTCGCTGCCGGCAGGGGGCGCCACCGGGCCGGACTTGGGTGGCGGCGGTCCGGAACCGGTCGCGGGAAGCGGCTGCAAGGCGCCTTCACTGCCTGGCGCCCTCGCCATCACCGACGTGCCAGCGGTGGGCGCTGCCATGAACGAGCTGCTCTATCAGTAGTCGATCAACTGCGATCTTAGCCGCGTGGCAACCCTGCAGTGGATGAACACGGGCATTGAGCTCCCATTCCCGTGGATCGGCGTCTCGAAGGGCCACCACGCGTGTCAGCACGAGCCGGACGCCAATCTCGACAAAATGCAGACTTGGTTGATGTCGCAGGTTGCGGTCCTGATCAAACGCCTGAAGGAGACCCCCGAAGGTGATGGCTCGATGCTGGACAACTGTCTAATCTTCGTGACCTCGGAGATGGGTGATGCCTCGGCCCACAGCAGCAAGTTTATGCCCGCACTGCTTGCCGGAAAGGCCGGAGGCGCCGTTCGTTCTGGACGCACGATCAACGCAGCCAATGGCTTCCACAACAATCTGTTGTTGAGCATGGCCAACGCCATGGGGCTGAAGCTGACCACGATCGGCGAGGCCAAGTACTGCACCGGGGCCTACAACATCGGCTGACCCTAGGCCTCTGGTCGTGCGATGCGTGACCGCACGACCAGCTCTCGGGCGTTCCGCCCTCTAAAGACGTAATCGAGAGTCAGTTTTGCGGACGCAAGAACAGCGCGCCCAGCGGGGGGAGTGTCAAATTCAGCGACAGCGGCCGTCCATGCGCGGGAACGGGGTTGGCCTGTGCGCCGCCCACGTTGCCCAAACCGCTGCCACCCAATGACACAGCGTCGGTGTTAAGGATCTCTTCCCAGTAGGCATCCACATTCACCCCCACCCGGTAGTTGTGCCGTGGCATGGGCGTCATGTTCAGCACCACCAAAACCGGCTTTCCTGAATCCATCGGTTTGCGCAAAAACGTCAGCACGCTGTTGACGCTGTCGTTGGTGTCCACCCACTCGAAGCCTGCTGCATGCACGTCGCCCTGATGCAACGCCGGCTCGCTGCGGTACAATCGGTTCAGCTCGCCCACCAGAAGTTGCATCTGGCTATGACGGGGATCTTGTTCGGGAAGATGCCAATCCAAGCTGCTTTCGTGGTTCCACTCACGCCACTGCGCGAATTCACCACCCATGAACAAAAGCTTCTTTCCCGGCAAGCTCCATTGGTACGCGTAAAGCAGCCGCAAGTTTGCGAACTTTTGCCAAGTGTCGCCGGGCATCTTCGTCAGGAGCGATCCCTTTCCGTACACCACTTCATCATGCGACAGCGGCATCACAAAGTTCTCGTTGCTGCCGTATACGGCTCGAAACGTCAGCTCATGTTGATGATGGCCTCGAAACACTGGGTCGCGCTGGAAATATTGCAACGTGTCGTGCATCCAGCCCATATCCCACTTTAGGCCGTAGCCCAAGCCGCCCGCGTAAACCGGTCGCGTGACCATGGGCCACGCGGTGGATTCTTCGGCGATCATCTGCACGTCTGGGAATTGCTGGTAAACAAATTCGTTGCACTGACGCAAAAACGCAATCGCTTCCAAGTTTTCGTTGCCGCCATATTGGTTGGCAATCCACTCGCCCTGTTTGCGCGCGTAGTCCAAGTACAACATCGACGCCACAGCGTCCACGCGCAGGCCGTCGATGTGAAATTGATCCAGCCAGTAGACGGCGTTTGAGATCAGAAAGCTACGCACCTCGTTGCGACCGTAATTGAAAACCGCGCTGCCCCATTCGGCGTGCAAGCCCTGGCGCGGATCTTCGTGCTCGTATAAATGCGTGCCATCGAAGTACATCAGGCCGTGTTCGTCGGTGGGAAAATGCGCCGGCGTCCAATCCAAAATCACGCCAATGCCGTTGCGATGAAACTCATCGATCAAATACTTCAGATCAGCCGGGCTGCCATAGCGGCTTGAAGGCGCGAAGTAGCCGGTCACCTGATACCCCCAGGAGCCATAGAACGGGTGTTCCATCACCGGCAGCAGTTCAACGTGGGTAAACCCCGCGTCGCGGACGTGCGGCACCAGTCTATGCGCCAGCTCTCTATAGCCAAACGGACGGTTGTCTTCGTCGGGGCTTCGCATCCACGAGCCGATGTGAACCTCGTAAATTGACATGGGGGCGGCAAGCGCGTTTCGTTCACCGCGCGTGGCCATCCAGTCCTGATCCGACCAATTGTACGCGCGGTCAGTCACCACAGAGGCCGTTTTCGGCGGGATTTCGTTTTGAAACGCATACGGATCCGCCTTGTCGACTCGGTAGCCTCCGTGCTGCGATTCGATGCGGTATTTGTAGCAATCTCCCGCCTTCAAGCCGGCAATGAAGCCCTCCCAAATGCCAGAGTCGTTCAAACGGCTAAGCCACACGGGATCGGTCCAGTTGTTGAAGGCTCCGATGACCCCCACTTGCTTGGCATTCGGCGCCCACACCGCGAAGCGCACGCCTTTGGTGCTGCCCTCGGTATGCAGATGCGCGCCCAGTTTTTCGTAAAGCCGAGGGTGCCGTCCCTCGCCCATCAAGTGTAAATCGATTTCCCCCAACCCCGAGGTCTTCATCAATGTCATCCCCTATCAAGCACGGCCTGCAAACCCGCCAAAGGCACGTCTAGCCATTCGGGTCGGTTTTGCATTTCGTAGCGAACTTCGTAAATCACCTTCTCCAACTCGAAGAATTCAAGCAAACGCTCAACTTCTTCGTCGTTGTGAGGCAGGAACACAGAGTTTTGTGCGGTCTGTAGGTAGGCGCCCAGCACGGCGGCGCACACTTGTTCTTCCCAGGCTGCCGCCCAACGCCGCAACCTTGGAACGTCTTCGTCGCGATAGCGTCCCGAACGCAGGTCCGATTCGCGTGCATAGTTGAACGAACGAATCAGGCCCATCACATCGCGCAAGGGAGACCGCTTGTAGCGCCGTTCATTGAGTGGTCGGGCGGGCTCTCCCTCAAAGTCGATGATCAGAAAATCTTGGCCTGTGTATAGAACCTGGCCCAAATGCAGATCGCCGTGGCAGCGAATGCGCGAGATCTCCAGTTTTTTCTGGGAAATGCGACGCAAGCGCTTGTCGATCTCGGCTTCTCGGTCCAGCAAGCCACTCGTTAAATTGCGCGTGCTTTCGGGAAGCTTGCGTTGCGATTTGCGTAAGCTTTCAAAAGTGCGGGCCAACATCACGTGGGCACGCTGATAGATCGATTGCTGGTGAAGCGTGGAAAAACCCTCAGGCGCAAAAGCGGGATCATCTTTGCCGCCCACAAGCGCCTGGTGAAGCTCTGCTGTGCGTTGGCCCAGCAGGCGAATCTGGGACAAATAAGGCCCCATCAGCTCCTGCATCAACGGATCTGCCGTCAGCCGGCTCTGCGCCACGCGCCCTGGCGGGGGCAAGTGCGGCGGCTCTGCTTCGGGCCGCGCCACCACCAGATCGAGGTAAGCTTGTAAGCGGGTTAGCGTGAGATCCCAAGCCACCCCTTCGTTGGGCACAAACTCTTGAATCAGCACCAAGCTGGCCGCTTGTCCCTGATTGGGCGTATACGACAGTGCGCCCAGCACAGCGGGCGCGGGTGAGCGGCCCGGCTTTTTGGCCAAAAACAACCCAATTTCTGATTCTGGGTTGGTGCCTTGTTCCAGCTGGCGATACATCTTGAACAGCAGCTTTTCGCCCACCACCAAGGTGGAGTTGGTTTGCTCGTATTCTGGCACTTTGGCGGGCATCTGTTGTGCGCGCAGCAGCTCCTTGAGCGCTTTTTGGCTCCAAGGCGTCAGCTCGCCAGCCTCGCCCGCGGGGCCCATATTGCGGGAGAATATCCGCAGCAGCGGCGCCAAGATGGTTCCGCAGGCCATGCCGTCGAACAAAGTGCCGTCGTTTGCATGGTCATCAGCCTTGTCGCTGGTTAACCGCGCCACCACGGCGTGGGGGAATCGTTCGGTCAAATCATGCGCCTCGGCACCTTTGTGAAAGCCCAGGGGCAACACGTAGGTCTCGGGATCTCCCTCGCTAAACCGCACAGTGACAACCAAAAGCGCGTGCTGCGGAGAATCTTTCAGCGGCACAATGTCGGTAACGTTGGTGCTGGTGCGCGTGCGGCCCTTGCTGCGGAACCACCGGCGTTCCACGATGTAGTTTTCCACCACCCGGTCAAACGCCCGGCGCGATTCCTTGGCCAAAATGGTTTGCCAATTGCCGGTGAACGAAAGCACCGGCGTTACCTGCTCGCTGACGCTGACGATGTCATGCGCCTCTAGATCGAACCAAAGGTATCCATACGGCGGTAGCGAAACCACGTAGGGCCGGTCTTCGATGATCGGAAACTTTACCCGGCCCGCCATTTCCACCGGCACAAGCCCGGCGAAACGCTGCAGATCCAGTTCGGCCCACTGATAAAGCCGCGACAGGTTCGCCACCACCAAGATGCGTTGACCGCCCAATTCGCGCACAAACGCCAGCATCTTGGCGTTGTCGGGATGCAGGAATTCCAGGCTGCCCGAGCCCAGCGCGGGGTGTTGTTTGCGCAAAGCAATCAGCCGTTTTGTCCACCACAAAAGCGAGGATGGGTTGGCCTGCTGCGATTGCACGTTGACTGATTCGTAACTGTAGTCGGGATCGGTGACCACCGGCAGAAACAACTTCTGCGGGTTGGCCGAAGAAAACCCCGCGTTGCGGTCCGCGCTCCATTGCATGGGGGTGCGAACGCCATCTCGGTCGCCCAGATAGATGTTGTCGCCCATGCCTATCTCGTCGCCGTAATAGAGCACCGGCGTTCCAGGCAATGAGAACAAAAGCGCGTTCATCAATTCAATTTGCGGCCGCGATTTGAGTAGCGGCGCCAAGCGGCGTCGAATGCCAAGGTTGATGCGCGCTGTGGGATCTTCGGCGTAGACCTTGTACATATAGTCGCGGTCTTCGTCGGTGACCATTTCCAACGTCAACTCATCGTGGTTGCGCAAGAACGTGGCCCATTGGCAATTCGCAGGAATCGCCGGCGTCTGCTGAAGGATGTCGACGATCGGAAACCGGTCTTCCATCTGAACCGCCATAAACATGCGCGGCATCAGCGGGAAGTGAAAATTCATATGGCATTCGTCGCCATCGCCGAAGTACGACGCGGCGTCTTCTGGCCATTGATTGGCCTCGGCCAGGAGCATCTTGCCGTCGTGATTGGCGTCGATGTGGGCCCGCAGCTTCTTGAGGAAAACGTG
>JBBSJE010000045.1:0-34048 GCA_038257535.1 Polyangia bacterium | reverse complement strand
CAATCTCATCAGCTGCTGTGGAAGCTATGAATGGCAACGCCAAACTCACCATCAGAAAAGCTCGTGGTTTTAGAACCACAAAAGCGCTTAGAATTGCCTTATTTCACCAGATGGGACGACTTCCAGAACCATCCTTTATCATCCACAGTTTTTGGTGAGGGGCCCTGAAGTTCAAGGCCCGCAGGTAGATGGGTTTGGAGATTTCGAGCCATGATGATGATGCGATTGCTGTTCATTGCCGTGCTGTTCTTGGCCTCCACTTGTGCCAAGGAGACGGAGACGCGCGTGTGCAACCCACGCACCGTGCTGCTCAACCTCTCTTGCGTGGAAGACCTGGCCGGTGCTGACGGTGCCGAGATCATTGCAACCCGTGATGACGGCGTGATGGCCCGCTTCGTGACAGAGATAGGTTGTCCTGGCAAGCGCGGGTTTGAGGTGCGGATGGCGAAAAACTACGCTGAAGGGCAGACTTTGCAGGTCAACGTCACGCCGACAACCGCTGGCGTGCCAGTGGGCCCGCCGACGGTGCTCGAGGCTGTCCGGCTTGAGCCATCATGCACGGCCACGACCATCGCGTTGTCGGCGCGCCCCTTGGACCCGAAGGTCGAAATGGATGCTTCAACCGAAATGGATGCCAACCTGCCACCGCAACCTGACGCAGATCCACTGGCTTGTCCTCTAGGCAGTCTGGGATGCCCCTGCAATGGACAAGAGTGCGCGTCAGGCTTGGTGTGCCTTGAAGCGACGTGCGCCACGCTGACGTGCGGTGACGGGGTGATAGATGCTGACGAAGAATGTGATCTCGGAACCCAGGGTAACACCGGAGCCTACGGCACATGTTCTGTTGCTTGCAAGCGCGCCCCCCACTGTGGAGACGGCATCCAGAACGGCTCTGAAGAATGCGACGACGGCAATCCCACAGGCACTGACCTTTGCTCGAACGCGTGCGCCGCATGCGTCAATCGCGAGGGCTTTCGTGAATGCGGTGGGGCTTGTTTGGCGGACGCCGAATGTTGTCCGGGCGTGCCCTGTGGTCAGCCCGATTCCTGTACGGGAAGCATTTTGACACCGCAAAGCGTGTGTTCAACGGAAGCAAAATGCCCCGCAGCGACACCCATACCCTGCGACAGCTTCTTGACCTGCGCCGACGCGAACGCCTGCCGCACCCGCTGCACCGCTGATGATCAATGCACGACCGGACGCCGCTGCGTGGGAGGAACCTGCGTGACGCCATCTTGCGGGAACGGCGCCATCGAGGGCGAAGACTGCGACGACGGAAACAAAAATGACCTCGATCTATGCTCCAACGCCTGCGTTCCCTGCTCCAAGAGAAATGGATACAAAGCATGCGGAGTGACCTGCCTTGCAGCCGCTTCATGTTGTCCTGGCGAGGCATGCGCCCCCCAATCTTGCTCCGGAGCTACGTTCACGCCCGCTCAAACGTGTAACGGCTCCGGACAGTGCAGCGCCGGCACCCCCTCGGCATGCCCCAACAACCTCGTGTGCGAAGGATCGAGCTGCCGCCCGAGTTGCACCATGGATGCTCACTGTGCCAATGGAACGAAGTGCTTCAACGGCGCGTGCATCACGCCCGTGTGCGGCAACGGTGCGGTCGAACCAGGCGAAGAGTGCGACGAAGGAGCGCAGAACGGCGCCGGGAAGACGTGCCTTGCATCGTGCAAATCAAACTCATGTTCAGACAGCAAACCATGTGCTGCGGGCTCGTATTGCGAAGGCGGCGGCTGCAAAATGAAGAAGGCCGCCGGTGCTATGTGCAGCTCAGCAGAGAGCTGCGGCAGTGGAAACTGTGTGGACGACCGGTGTTGCGTCTCCCCCTCATGTGGATTGTGCTTAACGTGCGGCAATGCAGCCGGCACGTGTCAGCCCGCCGCTGCCGGCAGCGACCCAAACAACGACTGTCCAGCAGGTGGCTGCGCGACGGGGTCGTGCAACGGCAGTGGGGCCTGCGGCGTGCAGCCATCAGGATTCGTTTGCGGCCCCGGACGATGCGACGGCCTGGCCATTGCGGTGGGTCCCCGCACGTGCAACGCCTCGGGCGTGTGCCAGGCGGAGCCAGCGCCAGTGATGTGTACCGCAGTTAAGTGTTCCAAGGGCGTTTGCCCCGCTGATTGTTCTGCAGGCTGCCAAGACAAGATTGCCTGCGTGGAGAATCGGTGTGACGGGATGGTGGGTTCGATGACGGACGTCAGGATTGGCGATCGCCTCGTTTGGGGAGACGCCAATGGCGTAGAGCAAAATGCTCACGCGTATTGCCGCCTGCTCGGATACGACATGGTTGCAAGCTACGAAATCGAGCCGTGTGGGCTCCGAGATGAGGCGTACGAGGCTTATTACAACGTGGCGAAGGGTTATTGGGAAACAGGCTTCGCCGGCCAAAATGTATGCAGGCCCGCCCTCAGAAAGGTTGTCTGCGAGGATTTCGACAACTAAGCGGGCGCGTCGTCGCTTTTGTTCGCAGGCCACTCGTTAAGTCGGCACATCCGGGCTTATCGGCCCCTCTTTGCGCATCAACGAACGCCCACCCGGCAGTTTCAAGCTGGCCACCACCGCAAGCGTGATCGCCGAGACAACAATGGCGATGGAAGCAATGGGCGAAATATGGAACCATTCGTGCGCGATCATCTTCACGCCCGCGAACGCCAGCACGAAAGCCAATCCGTAGTGGAGGTAGCGCAAACTCGCAATCGTGCGCGCCAGCACCAAGTAAAGCGATCGCAGCCCTAAAATCGCAAACGCATTCGAGCTGTAAACCAAAAATTCGTGGCGCGTGACCGAGAGCGCGGCGGGAACCGAATCGATCGCAAACACAATGTCGGAAAGTTCAATAGTTAACAACGCAAGGAAAAGCGGCGTCACCATGCTGCGGCCATTTTCTTTCACGAAGAAGTGGCCCTCTCGCACGCCATTGGTGACGCGCAGATGCCGGGAAAGCCAACCCACCACCGCGCTTTCTTCCTTTTCAGTGAGATCTTCGCGAAAAGCGTGCAGAGCCGCAACGATCAGAATTCCGCCGAACACGTACACCGTCCACTCGAAGCGCTCCAGCGCCACAATGCCGGCGAAGATCGCGATCGCGCGAAACACCAAGGCGCCCAGGATGCCCCACAACAAAACCGCATGTTGATGCTTCTGCGGCACCTTGAGGCTTTGAAACACCAGCAAAAACACGAACAGGTTGTCAACGCTAAGGCTCTTCTCAATGAAGTACGCCGCGAGATACTCTTGCGTTGCCATCCCACCCATTCGCGCCCATACGTAAAAAGCGAACAAGAGGCCGGCGCCGATCCAAACTACACTCCAAACAATGGCGGCTTTGCGCGACTGTTCGCTGCCCTTGCGGTGGGCCACCAAATCGACAAGTAGCAAAATCGCCACGATGGCGCCAAAAATTGCCCAATCAATGAACTGTGCCTTCAAACGGTCCCCCCCGGGAACATACTGCAAGCAACGTGCCCAGGGAGGTGTCAGGCCCATTTTTCGTTTAAAAGGCAGGCGTGAGCACGTAGTCTTGGCCACCAGAATGGCAGCCCGAGCACAAGGTGGCGTTGTTACCGTTGGCCACCACACTGTCGTTGATCACCTCGTACCAAAAGTAGTTTTGTGCGCCCTTATCGAGGGCGGTTTTCACCAACACCGCCCAGCCAATGAGGTTGTTGCCACTGAAAAGTTCTTTTACGCTGGCCGCCCCCACGGGGTGCACCATCTGATTTTGTGCCCAGGACGTGGCCAAAACATCATTTACGAACGTGCGCACACGCCCGTGCGGACCGGCGGAGGGGTGCGCGGCCGCCTCAGCTTTGAAGCTCATGTAGGACTTGCTGGTTAAGAAGGCCTTCAAGGCCGCGGCATCCGTAGGCACAGTTTGTGTTGCCATCATCGCGCCTTCAATCTTCACCAGCGGGCAATTGACCTTGGCCACGCCCGCGGCTTTTTGCGGCGCCGCCATCGCGGTGGCAAGATCCTTTACAGTGGCAAACGCGGCGTTGTCGTACACATTGACCGACCAAAGCGGCGAGTACGTGGCATCACTAGGCAACGTGGCCACAACGTTGTGGGTTTGGTCTGTGCCGGCTTCCGTCATGAAGCCCGAAGCGGGACCGCCCCCTTCGACATCCGGATTTTTGTTGAAGGTCACGTAAATGGGCGACACCGGCACGGCGGTGCCACTGAGCGCCTTTTCCTCGAAGCTGAAATAGGAAACGATCTGGTCTTTGTACCAACCTTGCGTGAGCGCGTGCGCCTTTGCCGTAAGGTTCGTGGTGGCGGTGGATCCCTCAGGCACGATCGGGCAGTTCACCAGCGTGGTGGTGGGTTCAATGGCAAGGCCCATGCTTGTAATCTGCGCCAACGACGTGATGGCGTTGGGCACGTAGCCCGATGGCACGGTCACCTTGTGCACCCGCCAAAAGTCGCTGTAGCCCGCATCGCCCGGCACAACGTCCATGATGTTCAATTGTCCCGCCACGGGCGACGTTGCGTTGGCCTCGAACAGCACATAGATGGGCGCCGGCGCTTCGGGTTGCACGTCGAAGTTGTAATAGGAAACCTTCTGTCCCTGCGGCCCGAACCCACGTGTGATGAACGGTGCCATGTCAAAGTTGATGGGCATGCCCGCGGCGGGAAGCCCGTTGGTGGGGGTGCGCACCATCAATGTGCCTGCGCTTTCGCTGAAGCGATCCACCACCACACGCGCGGCGGTGGCGGGGTTTTTGGCGCCGGGTCCCAGCGGTAGATCGGGCCCGCCGCCAGCGTCAGCACCTGCGCCGGATGCGGCGTCGGGTGCCATCGCGGCGTCGTCGTTGTCGTCGCAAGCCGCCAGGGTTGTCAGGGCGGTCAGGGTTGTAAGGGCGGTCAAAGCAAAAAAGTGTGTTCGAGCGGTACAAGAAAGTGGGTTCATAGGTGATCTCCTTGGCCAGCTCAGTCCCGTCAGGCGCCCATCTGTTGCATTTATAATCCGAATGTCGCTACATTAGTTCTGTGAATGCTTCGCAGCTAGACCTCAATCTACTCGTGGCTTTTGAGGCTCTTGTGCAAACCGGCAGCGTAACCCGGGCGGCGCACCAGATGGGGCTCACTCAGCCGGCCATGAGCAACGCGCTGAAACGCCTTCGCGAAAGCCTGGGCGACCCCCTGTTTGAGCGTCGGGCTGGCAGGCTGATCCCTACGCCGAAAGCCGATTCCATGCGCCAACCCGTGCGGGACGCCTTGGCCATGATTCAAAACGCTTGTTTTGGTGCCGCAGAGTTCAACCCGCTCAAAGACAGCGCCTTGGTGCGGCTTGCGGTTTCGGAATATTGGCAAGCGGCCTTGTTGCCAGGGTTGTTGGCGCGATTGGCACGGGAAGCGCCGGCTGTAGATGTGCTGGTGGAGCCCGTGCGCGAGGATATGGTTCGGCGTGGCCTGGCGCGCGCTGACACCGATATGGCGATCTTCTTGTCTGGCCTGCACGAGCCGCAGTTGCAGTCTTGCCGCTTGTTTCGCGACGGCTATGTGGCGGTGGTGCGCAAGAACCACCCGTTGGTGCGGCAATCACTAACTTTGGCGCATTTCGCGCAGTTGGGCCAAGTGGTGGTTTCGCCGCCCGGCCCTTGGCTTGTCGCGATGGCCGAGGCGCTAAGAGCCCATCGGCTAGAGCCACGCTTTGCCCTGCGCAACGCGCACGTGGACGTGGCACTTGAGATCGCGCGCACCACGGATCTGATTACAGTGGTGCCACGTTTTATAGGCTTGCAGGCGCAGCAACGATTGGGCGTGCTGGCCTTACCGCTCCCCGTTGATGTGGGGCAGTTTGAACTCAGCTTATACTGGCACCAGCGCAATGACACAGATCGCTTGCAACAATGGATGCGCGACTTGGTTGTGATGATGGTGGGGCGCATTTTTGCGGGCGACGCGGTTGGCTGAGCGAAGCCACGCAGCAGCGCAAAGACGTTCAAACGCGAAGCGCGCCCCGGAACCCACGGGCGGCGTAGTAAGACTCGGCGCCGTTGTGGTAGATGAACACCTTTCCATAGCGATGGTCCCCGAAGATGGCGCCACCCAATTTGCGGATGTCATCAGGTGTAACCAGCCAGCTTGACGTCTTGGCATCCACCACGCCCAGCTTCTGCAACTGGAAGTACTGCGCCTCGGTGAGCATCTCGATGCCCATCTCTGCTGCCATGCCCATGGCGCTGTGTTTGGGCTTGTTTTCTTTCCGCGCTTCGAGGGCGTCTTGATCGTAACAAACGCTTCGACGCCCTTTGGGGCTTTCCGGCGCGCAATCCATGAACACGTACTGGTCTGCCTTCTTGTCGTGTTCGACCACATCGGGCTCGCCGCCGGTGTTTTCCATTTCGAGCAGCGACCGCAGTTTGTCCGGGTTGGCTTCAAGCCGGCTTTGCACCTTTGCCCAGTCGAGGCCTTTGTGCCTTTGCATATGTTTTTCGAAGCGCGCCTTGCACGTGGCAAGCAGCTCCGCGGTTTCCTTGCTCGACAATGCCTTCTTGCTAATGCTTTTGGCCATAAGCGTTCCCTTCGTTTTGCGCGAAGGGAAGCGTATCCGATCCTTAAAGCGATAGGGAAGCCCGAATCGAAAGCCGGGTCGCCGGCCATCGGCGCCCTACTGAATGGGTGCCAAGCAGCAGCCGGTGATGCAGTAGGTGCCTGCAGGGCAGGTTGTTGGGTCGATGCCGCCGGGGCCGCAGTAAACGATGGTAGCGGGGCAAGCGCCCGCGGGCGCGCCCGGACCACTGCCGCCAGCACCGCCGGCACCACCTGAACCGCCGCTGCCACCGTTTGCAAAGCAGCTGGGATCAGGCGCGTTCTTGCCAATGCAAACCTCACATTTTTCGCACGGGTTGTGGCAACTCGTCGTCGGGGTGCAGCGGGGGCATTTTTCGGGGTCGTCATAAACTGTCCCGTTGCAGGTGTTGGCCAGGCGTACCGAGAAGTCTTTGCCCGGCAGCGCGCAGCAGCCGAAGCAATCGCAGCCGTTAGGCGTGATGGATCTGCAGCGCTTAATGCAAAGCTCGCTCTGGCTCGTGGGACACATCACCCCCGGTGAATTCGCCACGTATTTGCAAGCTTT
Source organism: Polyangia bacterium (assembly GCA_038257535.1). GTDB lineage: Bacteria > Myxococcota_A > Polyangia > Fen-1088 > Fen-1088 > JAGTJU01. The sequence goes on along the minus strand of JBBSJE010000045.1, from coordinate 26,958 downwards.
GGCATCGGCGCGCGAAGGATCGCAGCGCAAATCATATTGGCAGCCATCATCCCCCCCACCTGAATTGCCGTCGAAAAAGCAGTCCTGCTTGCACGAAGCTAGGTCATCAATGTTGTCGCCAGGAATGCCCGTGGAGAACGTGGCCTCGTCGTTGTCGATGCCGGCGGTGCACTCGGGATCGAGCGCGTCGATCAGGCCATCGCCGTCGTCGTCTTTGCAGTTGTTGCACTGAGGGCCGAGGGGGTCGCACGAAGGGGGGAACGAGGGGTTGGAGTTGCCGCCAGCTCCCCCCGGGGCCATTTCGCCCGCGCCCGCTGTGCCTAACGTTCCACCGGTGCCGGCTGTCCCCTGCCCCCCTGATCCCGCAACGCCCGTTCCCGTACCTGCCGAAGCCCCAGCGCCGTCCGACGCTTCGCCACCATCGTCGCACGAGCTAATCAGCCCAGAGGCGCCCATGAGCGCAAACGCGGCCAAGCACAAGGGAGCGAAACTTGAAATCGAACGCATAAAGGCCTCCAGAAGCGGTGAAACGAACGGGGGCTGTGCCGCATCGGCACAGAGGAAAAACGACGGAGCCGTGCGCGGGGATACAGCGTATATCGACAGAATCCCGTTCGGCTTGAGCTTTCCATCGCCCCCCGCGGAAGGAGGGCTTTGCGCGCCACGAACGCGCGGGCTTACATGCGGTTCGCACACGTACGTGGCTTAAACAGCCATCTGACGGCGTCCCCGAAGTTCGCGATCGGAGTGCCCTCGTTGTGTCGACCCTTGGTGACAACGAAAAGCTGGTTAGGGTGCCCGGTTTCTGTGAGCGCCTTCGCCATGGTTTTGTTGGCGTCCACCCAGTTGGCCGCGCAGGACGAGGCGTCGATGCACAACGGTCTGCCGCAATTTGTTCCGCATTCGGCGGGCCACCTATCATCGCGGCCCCAGATGTCGCAAGTCCCCACCGCCATCGAGACCCTGATGTTCTTCTTTGCACCGGACATTATCGTGAAGTCATAGGGATAATTTTTTTGGAAGCATACGAAGCTGCCGCTGCCCGAAAACACAAGCCCAAAAAGCTGCGGCTTTGCGTAGGCAAGGTCGAAGGCGTCAGCCCCCCGCGTGCTTCCCCCGGATATCACGCGCATCAGAGGATCCATGGAGATCTTGGGGAATTTCGCCAGCACATCGGGAAGCAAATCATTCACGATGCTGTCGGTTTTGTTGGTGACGGACGCTGTAACCAGGACAATGGGCGGAGCTAGCTTGTGGTAAGCCAAATAATCGAGCTGCGCGCGCACGGCGCCCGATATGCCGGGAAGGTCGATGGCTACCCAAAGTGCCACCTCACCCGCGGCCGCGGTGGCGTACTGCGCCGGTACATAGATGCCTTTCCAGTGCGGGCTTTCCGACCCAGGCGGAGACAACGCCCCCTGAAAGCCCGTGGGCGCGCCCTTCTTCGCCGGCTCGGAGGTCTCAAGGCTCAGCGCTATCTGCTCGGTGGTGTGCACGCCATCGGTGGCGCCAATGCGGGCCTTGGGATCGTCACAATAAGCATACTTGCCAAGGCTTGCCGCGCCTGCTGAACCACCCTTGGCCCCAGCTTCGCCTGCGGCCCCACCGTTTCCGCCGCCAGCGGTGCCACCCGCGCCCGCCTCGCCGTCCGCTGCCCCGCCTTCACCGCCCGCCCCCGCTTCGGCATCCTCGCCGCCCGCGGCTTGTCCCCCTGCGCCCGCCTCGCCTCCGGCACCACCTTCACCGCCTTTGTCCCCATCGTCACCCGAGGGGGCGGACGAAGCGGTGCAGGCCACGATGGCCAAAGCAAACAAGGGCACTAGGGCAATGACGGGTGTTGAGCAGAGGCGGCGCATGTTTCTACGAGGCTTCGCCTTCTGACCCGCGATAACAACTAACGGTTGTTAGCCATGGGCGCCTAAGTGCCTCATAAGGTCGCTGAAATGTCGCACGAGAGCGCCGCGCCAACCGCTAGCGTAGCCAGCGTTTTGTCACCCCTACCCGCCGCTCCAGATGACCTTGAATCGCTCTTCACGCAGGTGCGTGGCCTCATCGACGATGCGGAACAGCTGTGCACGGAATTTGAGGCCGAACTAAGTGTGATTCCCCAATCGCACCAAGCCAGCGCCACCAACTTGATCCACTACGTAGCTTTGCGACGCAAAGACATTCGCGCGCTGCAGGTGGCGTTGGCGGGATGGGGGCTTAGTTCTTTGGGGCGGCTTGAAGGCCACGTGATGGCAGGTTTGGTTTCCGTGGCCAACGCGTTGGCCAAACTGCTTGGCCGCCCCCCAATCAAGGAAGCGCCGCAATTCCGCGAAGGCGACGCCACGCTGGATCACCACACCAACGCCCTGTTCGGCCCACGCCACCGTGAACATGCCGTACGCATCATGGTGACCTTGGGGAGCGACGCCGCGCAGGATCAAAAGTTGGTTGAAAGCTTGGTCCGTGGAGGCATGGACATCGCGCGCATCAACACGGCTCATGATGATGACAAGGTGTGGGAGGCCATGATCAGCAACGTACACGCCGCCGCGCAAAGTACGGGGCGCGCGTGCCGCATTCTCATGGATCTTGAGGGACCGAAACTGCGCACGGGGGCGATGGCGCCTGGACCGCGGGTGCTGCACATAGGCGTTACACGCGACGCGCGCGGAATTGTGACTGCGCCCACCGTTGTAAAGGTCGTGGCCAATCTCAGCGGCAGCGGCGCCGAACTGCCGGTTCCTTCCTTGCTCTGGAGCGAACTGCAAGCTGGCGACAGTTTGACCTTCAAAGACATTCCTGGCCGGCAGCGAGAGCTGACGATTGTTGATCGCCGCGAATCAATTGTGTTTGCGCAAACCAAGCAAGCTTTTTTCGTAGAGCCTGGGATTCGCATCGCCCAAATGCGCGACGGCAAGGTGTTGGGCATTGGCGAAGTGGGAGAGATTCCACCGACCGAAACGGTCATTCACTTGCTGCCTGGCGAGCGCTTTGTTTTGGCGGGCCCCGCGCACCTGGGCCGGCCCGTGCAGCGGAACACAGAAACGGTGCAGCCGGCGGTTATGCCTTGCACATTGCCCGAGGTTTTTCGCGAAGTGTCCATAAACGATCGCATCTTTTTTGATGATGGAAAGATTGCCGGCGTGGTGTGCGACGCCACGCCCGAGGCTTTGCAAATTGAAGTCGAACGCACGCCACCCAATGGTGGCAAGCTGGGCGCTGACAAAGGCATCAATTTGCCCGACACCGCCAGCCGCTTGCCCGCGTTGAGCGAGGACGATCTGCGGCACCTGGATTTCGCCACGGCCCACGCGGACATCATCGGTTTGTCGTTTGTGCGTACACGCCAGGACATCGAACGCCTTTACCAAGAGCTCGATCGGCGCGGCGCAGGCCATTTGGGCGTGGTGCTGAAGATTGAGACCAAACGGGGATTCGAGAATCTGCCCGACTTGCTGTTGGCCGCATTGATGAGACCTGCTGTGGGTGTGATGGTGGCGCGGGGCGACCTGGGGGTGGAGATGGGGTTCGAACGGATGGCCGAAGTGCAGGAGCAGATCTTGTGGCTGTGTGAAGCCGCGCACGTGCCCGTGGTTTGGGCCACGCAGGTGCTTGAGACGCTAAACAAAAAAGGGGCGCCCACGCGAGGTGAAGTCACCGATGCCGCCATGAGCGCCCGCGCCGAATGCGTGATGTTGAACAAGGGCCCCCACGTTGTCGAAGCGGTTCGCTTTTTGGCTGACATCCTTGTGCGCATGCAAGACCACCATCAGAAAAAAACGCCCATGCTGCGAAAGCTGAAGGTGTCAGAAGGCCGCTGGCAGCCGACGTAAGATAGATACAGTGATGGCACGCCGTGCAGAAATTGCGGCCGACAGAAGCGCTCGCAGAATTTGAGTGCACTGCCGCCCTCGCCCTCAGTTATCTGAGGCAGAAGTGCGATTTGTGTCGCATGGACTAGTTACCACACCCCAAAAGAACTCAGCTTTTCATGCCCAAAGCGGGTGGTATAGGCCGTGCATGTCGCGGCAGTGATGCCGAAGAACATTTGCCCATGGGCCGTGGTTTTTTGTGGACTTGCTAGCCTTGGCGCCTGCGATTCGTCCACCACAGTCTCGGATGTGCCTGAGGCACGTTCCCAAAAACTTCGGCTGACGCCTGCGGTTTCAGAGCCCGATCGATTGGCACTGAGCCAGGGCAATGCGGCCTTCGCGATGAACCTGTTCGCCACGCTGCCCAAAGGCAAAGACAACGTCGTGTATTCCCCCGCCAGCATCTCGGTGGCCTTGGCGATGGCCTACGCCGGCGCGCGCGGCGAGACCGAAGCACAGATGAAGCAGGCCCTGTCATTTGCGCTGCCACAGGAGGGACTTCATCCCGCGATGAACCTGCTCGATCAGGAATTGAAAGCACGGGGGCAGAACGCCAAGGGTGCGGACGGCGGACCCTTTCGCTTGAAAATGGTCAATGCGCTATGGGCCCACAAGGAAAACTTCGAGCTGCAGCCCGCGTTCTTAGACGTTCAAGCCGAGCACTATGGGGCGGGCGTCAATCTCGTTGATTTTGTGGCCGCACCTGAAGCGGCTCGCAAAACGATCAATGGCTGGGTCGAAGGCCAAACGGAAAAGCGGATCAAGGATCTGATCCCGCAAGGAGTCATCAACGGCCTCACACGCCTGGTGCTCACGAACGCCATTTACCTCAACGCCGCGTGGAAAATGCCATTTTCGACCGAGACATCAGACGCGACCTTCCACCCGTTGTCGGGAAGCCCCGTGAACGTGAAGATGATGAAGCTAGACGTCTTGGCCGAATCTGTGAATGGCAGCGACTATCAGGCTGTGTCCTTGCCCTACGAAGATGAGCGCCTGGCCATGCTTTTCGTGGCTCCGAAAAACGGTGCGTTCGAAAGCTTCGAGGCCAGCCTCACCCCACAGAAGCTTGCTGGCGTTGTGCAGGCTTTGCAAACGCAACCGGTGGTACTGCGCCTCCCTCGCTTTTCTTTTGAGTATCCGATGTCGCTCAAGCAGACCCTTACGTCATTGGGTATGGCAGACGCCTTTTCTTCGGCCGCTGACTTCTCAGGCGTGTCGTCCAGCGACGATCTGCAGATTACGGACGTGGTACACAACGCCTTCGTTGCCGTTGCGGAAAAGGGTACAGAGGCCGCCGCCGCCACGGCCGTGGTCTTCGGGAGGAAAGCTTCCCCGCAGGGCCTGTTAATCCAGTTTGATCGCCCGTTCTTCTTCTTTCTGCGCGACAAACCTACGGGCGCCATTTTGTTCATGGGCCGGGTGATGAATCCCGCCAAGTGAAGGTGCCTGAGCCCGCGATGCGAACCAGTTGCGCCCTATCCCTGCGTCTCGCGCAAGCTTTGAGCGCGGCTTTGTAACGCATCCGCTGATGCCACGTCGCCTTGGCTCCGCAACTGCGCGGCGTCGGCTTCGATGATCAGGCCAAAGGCTTCCACGCGCTCAGAAGTGCGGAGCAACATCGCCAGCGAGCGAACATCCAAGCGCGAGAGGACATCGTATTCAACGTCCAGCAGCTCACGGCAGATCTCCCGCAGATCCTCCTGCGACTGTTCAGGCGCCTGGGCCTGCGCCACCACCTTCTTCACAAGCGCCTCGAGAAGCTGCTTGAGCTGACGGACAAGGTAATCCTTCTCAATGGCAGAAGGCCCATCGCGGCGCGAGGAAAACATGACGATATGAGAACAGATGCGGCCGCAAGGAGCAAGGCGGAAAAAGGCTTGGCAGAGGCAGTCGCCATTCAAGCTGCACCATCTCCAGGACATAAGTCCCCAACGATGCGTTTGAGGAAGCTCGAAGGTCTGGGTACACTCCGCGTTCGGGGGCGCCCGCCAGTGAGCGTCCATGGTGAGCCTCGCTGCCAGTGATGCACTTGACGAACACGAAGGTCTTAAGTTCCCCCGCGGGTGCCGAGTTCCTCGCGCCTTGGCCACTGCTTGCCGTGTTGGTGATGGGCCTCAACGATCACGTGCTCAAGGCAAGGTTTCACAACGGGGTTACTGGCAAGCTTTCCGACTTTGCCATCTGCTTCTTCCTTCCCCTGTTCATATCGGCAGCGCTGGGCCTCGTTTGGCGAGGCGCACCCCGATGGCGGTTGGCGGTGGGGGGCTTCGTGGCCGCGGGCGTTTTTGCGCTGCTGGAGATGTCGGATGTGGTGGGGGGCGCGTTTCTGCAAGCCCTGCGCACGATCGGGCCGGCGTTGGGCATCCACCGGGTGGCGTTCACGCGCGATGCAACCGATTTGTTTGCCCTTGTCATGGTTCCCTTGGCGCTTTGGTATGGTTCGCGGCGCCTCGCACGCTGACATTTGTGTCACGATGGCGTCGCCCGTTCTCGCAGTAAGACCAAACAAAATGCGCCCGGCCCATCCGTTGCAAGAAGGCCCACCGTGATGAAAAAGCTATTCCCCGCCCTGGCCCTGCTCGCCACCGTCGCCTGCTCTGGCGCCGGCGATGAGGCTGCCACTTCTGAGCCGCCCCCCTCGGACGGCGAACGCTTGGTGGAGGAAGGCGACATTGTTCGCCTTGAAGGCAACACGATGTTCGTGCTTAACCGCTGGCGCGGCCTGCTGGTGGTTGACTTGAACGAGCCCACACACCCCGCGGTGACCGGGTCCATTCCTTATCGCAGCGACCCGCTCGAACTTTATGTGCGCAATGGTCACGTCTTTGCCGTGCTGCGATCTCCGGTGGACGAGGAATTGTGCCCAACCTGCCAAGGCAACCCTGCCTATCAATCTCTGCTTCTGGTTGTGAACGTGCAAAACCCAGCGGCCCCACGCCTGGTTGCCAAGGTGGTGCTCGACGGATTTGTCACCGACACACGCTTCGTGGGCAGTGCGTTTTACGCCGTCTCCAACAGGGGCAGCCTCGTGCAATCGGTTGATCTGAGCGATCCGGCGCGGCCACGAGCGGTGGATCGGCTAGCGCTGGAGCATGGCGACTACCAAACGCAGGTTCTTGTTACGGACAAGATCTTCTATGTGGCCACCGCGCAGGACCGAAATAGCGAAACATTTGGTGAATGCGGCGACCGATATTCGGGGGCGGCATGCACGATGATCACCGCGATTGACGTCAGCTCCCCCACCGGTCAGCTGCGCCTGGGCGCCCGCTACGCGCTCAGTGGCTACCTTATGAATCGATGGGCGCTGGATCACCATGAAGGCACCTTGCGACTCATGGTTCGGCCGTCGAGGTGGCGAGGATCTGACCGGCCTGCAACATTGCGAACCTTTCGTGCGTCCAGCGCCTATGAGCTGGAGGCGCTGGCCTCGTTGCCGCTTTTGACCGAAAGGCCCGAACAGCTTACGGCAGTGAGGTTCGACGGCCCACGTGCCTTCGCTGTAACCTTCGAGCGCATCGACCCCCTGTTTACAATTGATCTTCAAGATCCAGCCAGACCCAAGCTCATGGGGCACCTGGAAACGCCCGGATGGTTAGACTTCATCTTGCCGCGCGGCGATCGGCTCATCGCCGTGGGTCGCGACCGCGATCACGACAGCGGTCCGTGGAAACTGCACGTTTCTCTTTACGACGTGAGCAACCTGGCTCAGCCGCGTTTGCTGGCGCGAGCCCTCTTCGGCAACGGCTTCGATCAACTTGCGGACGATCCCAATGAACTTGCCAAAGTTGTGCGGGTGGTGGATGAGCTGGGACTGGTGCTGGTGCCATTTCACGCACTAAACAACAGAAACCTATCGCCCGCCCAAGGCCAGCTGCAGCTCTTTCAGTTCACCCGGGACACGATTGTTCTCGCGGGGAATGTGGTGCACCCCGGCGTTATTCTGCGCGCCTTGCCGCTTGAGGGATCGAAGCTGGTCACCATCTCGCACGAAAGTGCCGAGGTGCTGGACGTAAGCCAACCCGCGCGGCCCAAGGTGGTGGGGCAATTGCAGCTCGCGCGCCAAATTCGCGACGTTGTGCTCACTGACAGCCACAACCTTGTGCTGTGGGAGAATCCGGCCACCGGTCGCGCCACGCTGTCGTTGCTGCCCCCTGGCACCACCGACCTGCCCTTGGCAACCTCGTCTGTGGACGTGGGCATCGCGGACCGATTGTTCGTTAGCGGGGCGCGAATCTTTGCTGTTTCCACGCGCGCCTACGTGCCGGCATCAGCCACAGTGGTCACTTTGGGTCCCCAGCCAACGCTCTCGGTTGTTGCAACGATCAACGTTGGACATTCCGCTTACTTCAATGGCAGCGGAGCGGGAGACAGACTGGGATCAACCGTCATGCCCCTAGGCGAAAACCATCTGGCTTTTCTTGGCCAAGCCGACAAGAGCGAGCTGGTGGTTGTCGATGAGACGGGCGTGGTGGGGAAACTTGAATGGTCCGGCGTCGAGGACCCCGTTTTCCTGGGCAGGCACCAAGGCCACTTGGTTGTGCGCGCCCGCGAACGCCGCAACCCGTTTGGTCCACCCGAAGCCGTACCGCCGTACATCTTGGCTTTCATTGACGCCTCCAACCCTGCGGCCCCACGGTTGCTGGCGCAAACGCGGGTGGCCGGGCTGCCATTCCTTGCGCAAGATGGCTTGCTGATTTCGGACGTGAACAGAAGTTTTACCATCTCAAACATCGACGCTGCAGGTGCTGTGACAGGCGCATCTACAATGCCAGGGATCTCTGAGTTTTCCGTCGCTTTGGACGGCGCGCTGGCGGCGGTGCGCACGCCGGGGTCGCTACGTCTGTTGGATCTCACGATGCCAACAACACCACGCGAGCTCGCAAGGATTGCACAGCCGCGGGGAGGCGCCGTACGCGCCCTGGTGCGGGGACGCGCGTTTTTGGAAGGTGCTTTTGTCTATGATTTGCGCAATGGCAACCCCCGGTTGGAAGCTCAGCTTCCCTCCAGCCTGCCATTGGTTGACGTTCGGTCACGACCTACACCCACCAGCACACAAGCTTATTTCTCTGGAGGCTTTCATGGCGTTCACGTTCTGGCCTTGGATTGATCGCGCGGCGCGAATTGGCGCGATTGTTGGCACCGGCTATTTGTTGATCGCAACGTCGTCGGTTCCACCCGACCCGCAGATCTGTTTGCACGATGCCGAACAGATGCATTTGCTGGTTGATGGCACATGCGGCCCGTCCACAACGATCACCATAGCGTCTGGGGAAAACGAATGCCCCATCGCCGTCCTGAACGCCACGGCCGCCCAGCTTCCCGCCGCAGGTCGATTCAGCGCCTTCGAAGGCACACGCGAGGTTGGCCTGCGCACGGATCCGTGGACGATCTCAGGTTATCTGCTGCCTGACGCGCCCGATGGCGGTGGCCTCGTGATGGACGCCAGGGGGGATGCGGTTTTGGTGGCCGACGCTGGCGATGGGGACGCAGGCGCCACAGCAGACGCTGGCGAATTTCCCGACGCCCTGTTCGTGCCTCCGAGCGCGGGGGGATCTTCTTCCCCAGGAGCACAACGGCACTGCAAGCTGATGTTTGAGCAGGGCGTGCCCAAGACGCTCGCTTGCTACGCATCAGCGCTACAGATGGAAGAGGGAACGCCTACGTGCACGGCAAGCGTGGTGGAGGTTGCGGGGCGGTAGGCTTACGGCGCTTGCAACACCATCGTGCCAAATGCGCTGGGCTGCATGTAAGCGTTATCCTGGGTGCCGAACCAGGCCTTCTTGCCTTCGCGATCGTTGCCATTGTCGTCGTCGTTCAGGTGAACGTCAGCGCCAAGCCGAAGGCCTGCTTGTGGCTGCACGCCCAGTGTAGACCAAGGAATTCTCGCTTCCACGATGTAGCCACCCGGAACAGTTTGCAGGGCTGCGGACACATTTTGCGTTTTCGACAAGGCCACTTCAGCCACCGCGGGCACGCCGGCGTGCACCCATTCGATTATGTATTGCAAATCGTCTTTGCCATCGTACGTGGATCCACGGCTGTAGTTGGCGTCCAGGTAGATTTCAACGGAATCGTCATTCCATGCAAAGGCTGAATCGTTGACCAACATCGAATCGCGAACCCCAACGATGACATACAGCGCTTGCGTGTCCCAAAGCATCTTCCAGGCGCCTGAAAGGTCTTGATCGCCTCCGGAAACCATGCCCGAGATGTGGGTGTCAATCGTGTTGGCGCCATCCAAGCCATTCCAAACACTGTCAGCCACGCCATCGATCTGAGGTGGCGTGGACGCTGCGGGGATTGCGACCGCGCCTGTTGGGACGCAGGCGTTGGCCAAGCAAATGAGGGCGCCTGTGCAATCTTGCATTGTTTCGCAGCGAACAAGGCACGCCATATTCTTGCACTGAAATCCGTTGCAGCTTGTGGGCGCGGTGGCCGTGCACTGCCCTTGCTGGCAGCGATGACCAACAGCCGCACTCATGCCAGAACACGCAGTTGCTTGGCACATCATGCCCTCAGCGTAGACAGCGCAGGCCCCCGCGCCGTTGCAAAGGCCTGTTCGACCACAGGTTGAAACATCTTGGGTGGGGCATTCGTTGCGTGCAGGAGGCTGGCCCTGCGGAACCGTTTGGCATTGGCCTACCGAGCCCGCCAACTTGCAGCTGGAACATGTGCCCGCACAGCGTGAATTGCAGCAGACGTCATCAACACAAGTGCCGGAGCTGCAAACAGCATCCCCATCACAGCTTTGACCATTGAGTTTGAGGGCGGGTGTCGATCCGCCTTGGCCGCCCATCATCATCATGCCCCCCATGCCCGCATTGCCGCCCCTACCTGCATTGCCACCCATGCCTGCATTGCCACCCTTACCTGCACTGCCGCCCATGCCTGCAACGCCACCCGAGCCGGAACTGCCTGCCACAGGGGCCCCTGCTTGTCCGCCTGATCCTCCTGATGCTGAGCCGCCGTCGCCCCCATCACCTCCGTTTTCGGTTTCGCCACCCGCGCCACCCAGCGGGTCAACGCCGGAGTTGACGAGGCCGTCTTGCGACAAGCCGCAAGCTGCCGGAACAACGAAAACCACCGCCAGCAACAATAGGGGGGAGCAAGTCGCGACTTTCCTCATGAAGGCAGACATCAGCGATTGGCATCGGCGGAACTTGGCGTTTTAAAGAGGATCTACGCCTAACTATGCGAAAACAGGGCGATCTGGCGGCAATATTGCCTTCACGGGTTGAGGGAGTTTCCCGCCAGGCGCTCCGTTGAAACTCTGACAGCGCTGTCACATCGCCCAACGGCCCTAACGCCTATGAAGGGCATAAGTCAGCGATATATCTGCATGCGCCTTCAAGGCGTGCACTGGCTCCCTTCTTGCTTCAATGCGCCGCCATGACTTCTCGTGTGTTCGTCGTCTGCGCCATAGCTGCATTCTCGGTGGCTTGCGGCGATGACAGGGATGGCGGCACCGCTGACGGGGGCGTTGACGATGCCAGCTTGCCCCTTGATCCATTGGGACGATACGCGGTGTCGACGCGCGCGCAGTTGACCGTGGCCGCAGTGGCACCCGGTACAGCGGGAGACGCGTTTGCCGGCTTACGCGCCCTGCGCAGCGATCCGGCGGCCGCGCTGATCGCCGCAGTTGGCGGCGCGCGGGTGCCCTCGTTGCCGGCGGCGTTGTCCGATCGGCTCAATGGGTGGATCAACGAAAGTTTGCTGGGCACAACCGTGGGCGGTGTTTCACTTGTGCAGCGGATCGATTTCATTATCGCAATTGGTGACAGCGTGCTCACCGACTTCGGGCTCGACACCACGCTTACGTTGGCGGCCCCCGAAGGCAGCAGCGCCAGCCATGCGCTTGATGCGGTTCGCTTCTTTTTGCCACCGCCGGCCGCCAACATCGTAATCCCGCGCATCGATCCGCCGGCTGTCGCAACGCCGCCCCCTGCCACACTGACCACCCATCTGCAAGTTAAAGGCCCACACAGCCGTGCACTCACGCTCGGCAAACATGGTTTCAGCTTCCCATACGGGCAATACGCATGGTTGGGATTCAACAAAGCCTTGCATCAAGCGAGCGGCGCCGACCTCGCAGCCTTGATGGCCACGGCCATCGACTGCACGGCAATGGCCACCGCGGTTGCCGCACGTTGTGTGGGCCCGCTCTGCGTGGGCCACGCAACTGAACTTAGGGGTTTCTGCGAACAAGGACGCGCACGCCTCGTGGCCGAGGTGGAAGAGCGCTTCGTAAAGAATGGCATCGACGCCGTCGAGTTTCAGTCGGGCACGGCGGTTGTTGGCAACGCAACGGACGGGGTGACGAGCCTTTCAGAAGGGATTTGGTTGATGCAGGTGAATGCGGGAGGCGGGCTGCGGAGCGTGGCGGCGGTGTTTACGGGGCGTAAGGTTGGGGGTGACCGCCGGTAAGAGAGCCTCGCGGCGCATCCAACGTCCGCATATAACTGAGCGAGGTCTTCAACATGATCCCAAAGAACGATCCGATACACGCTGGCGAAATTCTTCGGGAGGAGTTTTTATCTCCTTTGAAAATTCCGCAGACGAGGTTGGCCGAAAAGCTTGGTGTTCCTTTGCAGCGGGTAAATGAAATCTGCACGGGCAAGCGCGGCATCACCGCAAAAACGGCTTGGCTTTTGGGAGCCGTTTTTTTGCAATAGCCCCCAGTACTGGATGAACCTTCAAACGATGTACGATCTGTCGATCGCCCGGGCTCGCATTGCCAAGCTACCGAAGCGTATAAAGAAGCGGGCTAGCTAGCTAAGGTTCGGCTCTACCTGTTCGTCGTCCTATCATGCCGGACAGGCACCTTTGTACGAAGAAGTTTTCCGCCTTGGCCCCTGAATCGCACGCTTCTTCTGTCACGAAAGACACGGAAACGGCCCGGCTTCCTCTGGTGGCCGATTCATACGCACAAGAGCAGTGTACCCCCAAGCACTCCATCTCGACGAAACCGTCACCAGGGCTGGACTTGCCTTTGGTGCGCACACACTCAGCGTTGAAGGAGCAGGATGAGATCACCACCTCAGGCCCAAACCCCGCGTCTGGAAACCGCTGCCGCCTACGCTGAACTTTGACCTCTCCGGCGTCCTGCGCGTTCGTCACACGCGCCACGAGTTCAAGCCTTACGCCGCCTTAAAGCAGATCTTCGCGGATGAGGCCAACGGTGAGGGAGTCGAGATCGAAGCGCATGCCATCGTCTGGCACATCGATCTCGAGCACATCCGCAAATGCCGCACGCACCTGTTCCGGACTGGAATCGCCGAAGCCCAGGAAATCGAGGTTTCGGGTCGCTCGGTGTGGCTTGCCGGTCCAGATTGTGAACAGGGCGGCACCCTTGAGCACAAACCGATGAGCATGCTGAGACGCCGCAAGCCGGAACAAAAGCCGCTCGTTTGCATAGCGCAGAAGCAGGAGCTGGAAGTCTTCGCCCCGCTCGTGCGCGACGCGCACGAGGCGTGCGCGCACTGAAGCTCCTAGGTCCTTGGGCGGCTTCTTCGTCACGCGACGGCCTCCAGATATGGACGCATGAACGCGTAAATGCGATCGGCACGCGCAGCCTCAATAAGCGCATCAATGGTGCCCTTGCGCTTTTTGATGAAATCCTTGAGTGCAGTGATCGCTACCTCGAGCCCTACGTGCCGGCGGAAGCGAAAGCAATCGGCGACGGTCTTCGCAGGCGTGGTGATCCGCACCTTGACACCGTCGACCATGCGCGTTTCGATGCCGTGCTCTCGTGCCGCACCACTGGCGCGCACGACCTCGAGGGTTGGTGACGCGATCGTGGGCACCCGGGCGTGCCGGTCGATGAGAATCCAGACCGCGTGCGGAGACTCTGTCGAAAGGCCGTGGACCTGCAGCGCGCTGAGCAGGCAGATAACGGCGGAAGGAACCCGCTTACTAACTTCGGCCAGCGAACTCAGCTCAGTTACGGGTGCATCGGCAAGCCGGTAGAGCCCACGGTCAACCTGATACAGCAGGCCACGGTCCTGCAGCCGCTTGAGGTACGCTCGCGGGATGCGCGCTTCGTCGAGGTCCCGCGCTCGCACCGGCCCTTTCCGGGCCAGGCGGAGAAGTATCATCGTCTTGGTGGCTGGGAGGCGCGGCATGATACGTTACGTCGTCTCGAAATTTTTTCGACATACAATTAGCATCACACTGAACCGGCTCAGCCAAGAACGCTGCCAGTGGTATCGCGGCCAGAGGAATTGGAAGGATGACTAACTGCGGCAACGAAAATCTACGTGACTCGCACGCAATTCTCCTTGAATTTCCTGGTTACGTTCAAGTACTTAACGCTTTTCGGCAATTGCGTGCATCAACACAATGTTACGTAATTAAATAATGGGCAGCACAGGCGATCCCATTGCCGCGGTCTCTTCAGACGGGATTGTCCGCCCAGGACTGTGCCCTGCGTCTACTTAACCACGCAGGGTCTTCAAGGATCGTACGGAGGCAATGCGTTCAAAGTCGTCATCGTCGTGAAGCAACGTTCCACCGTGCCGCAGCGTCTGGGCGGCAATTATGCAGTCCACTGTGCTGCGGACAGTGATCCCCTTTCGCTGGGCGTCGAAAAATATGCGCGCCGCTTCGCGGTGCAACTCAAGAGGTTCGTCGGGCAGCAGCAGGCGTTGTGTTCCCAAGTAGTCGTTGAGCAAACGCCATTCTTTTTGGTCGCGCGCACCTTGAAGCAGTTCCTGGAAGCAAATCACTGGGATCGAGAACGGCACCTCGTCCTCCTGCAGCCTTGCGAATAGGTCAGCTGCTGCTGTTTGAGTGCCGCGGAAGAAATCGATCAGTACAGACGTATCGACCACAATCATCGCTTGCGCTCGCGCAATGCCTTGTGGTCATAGTCTGGGGCAAACTTGATCTTCCCTTTAAGGTCCGACAATGAACGACGTTTTTTGGAGTCGACCAGGGCCTGAAGGCCTTCCTTCACCAAAAGGCGCTTCGTGCGGATGCCAGTGAGTTTGGCAGCCTCTTTCAAGAGGGCCACATCAAGTTCAATGTTGGTCCGGACCGTGCCCGCTTTCATACACATGAGGATACACTGCGCCATACACATTGCCAACGGCTCAGGTGTTGAGAGGCTCTGCGGAATTTGCCGATGTGCTCGGGATCGATGTGCTGGCCGCATCGGCGCTCGCCACGCATTGCGACATGACAAAACTGCGCCCTTTGGTGGCGGCTCACTGCCAAGGTTTGTCAGTAGAACGGGGTCGAAACGGCATAGATGCGCGTTTTTTCAGGGGCCTGCCCTTAGGCACGGACATTTGTTCTTTGAAATGCGCCCACATGCAACAAGCCTCATCCTATGTTCGACCGTCATTAGCTTGACGCTCGCTGGTTGCGGTGAAGCACAACAGCCTCGAGCTATGTCTCAAAGTTTCCGCCAAGGGCAATGCTGTAGATCCCCGTTTTCGCGGAGCCCAAACCTGCGATGGGACCTTGTCCTTGATCGTCGTCGAAGGGACCGTGTCGTCTGATCTCAAGCCTTCGCAAGATCCAGGCTCCCCGTGCTTCCAGCTGCATGCGGGAGAAATGAGCATTCCCGTTAGCTGCGACGGACGGTTCGAGGCCATTTTGCCCGTGGGAACTTCCGGGTTCACCCTGTACGACCCGTTGAGCAAAAGCGAACGCATCTTGAAGGATGTGACGATTCCCGGCGACGGGCGCCTGTCGCTAAACTTCACTGCAGCATACGAAGCCCTGCAAGCGTATGAGGGACATATCAACCTTGGCGCAGCGCCTTCTCCTTGTGATGGTGATGGCGTGGGCCCCGTTTCGCTCTATGCAGATGGCTACCGACTTCAGATCTGTGACGGCGTCTTCAAAGGAAGGGCGCCAGCATCCCCTTCGGGGGTAAGGTTGTCCTTGCTTGACCCCGATGGCGTGGGTTCCGATTTCTCCGCGCAATTGCCTGGGCCAGCCGATGTACTTCGGGGCGACATTCACTTTCCACTGACATGGACCGAAACCCGCACGCAGACGTTGCTGCACTGGGTGCAGATACATTTCGTGCAGCCGCATGCCTCCGGCGAGCTGCTTAATGGCGCACTCATCCAGGTGCCCTTCGGGCAGGCGCCCCCGCCTGATGTTTTCGGAGGGTGGTTGCCATCGAACGTGCTGCTCAATCTGAGCTTGTTCGCCGACTCGCGTGTGATCGGTACGCGCGCGCAGTATCTGGACGGCCTCATGGCGCGCGATGTGGTGCCAATGTTCCCCCTCGATGTCATCGTATTCGTCGACGGTGCTCCCCCCAGCGCCGCCGTTTGCAAGCGCTTCATCTTGCAAGACCGCGCGTCCGTCCCCGTACAGGAAGCCGATGGGAACTGCCACTTGCGCACCCTTGCCGCATATGGCGGGGCGGAGACGAGCTACCAGGCCGTGGTCATGGACACCCTCACCGGCGCCACATTTGCCGCGGGCTCTGCGTTTCAAAGTGTAACCCTACATGCGAACCTGCCTCCTCTGCCCGCTACGAAGCGATACCGCATTCGGCCGACGATGATGGGCCTTCCATGGCAAGGACCATTCGCGCTGACGCTCTTTCCCGCGCCTGGCCCCATTGGCAGCATCACCGCGCGCTCGTACCGCACGCCTCTTACTTTTCGCAGCGAGGGGAAAGGCTTCGTGGAGGCTGACTTGCCAGCGTGGGCTTACGACGTGATTCTGCTTGGCGAGAGCGCACAGTTTTTCGCGGACAAGGTGAGCCTGCGGGATCTGTAGCTCGCGCATCTTCTTGGGAGGGGGCCAGGCAATCAAACGGGAAGCCTTGCCTCTGGCCTAGATCACGACCTGATTTGGCGTCTTGGGCGCTGTCATGTTGCCTTTCATCTCCGCGCGTTCGGATCGATCTGAAAACGCATGCCAGAGAGGCATCTCTGTACGAAATTGCTTTCCGCCTTAGCCGCCGAATCGCACGCTTCTTCTATCGCAAAAGAAACGGAAACTTCGCGATTTCCCGTGTTGGCCGACTGATACGCACAGAAGCAATCTCTCCCTGAGCACTCCATGTGAACGAAGCCGTCACCCGGGCTTGACTTGCCTTTGGCGCGCACACATTCGGCGTTAAAGGCGCAGGCTGAGATCACCACCGCAGGCCCCAGCCCTCCATCTGGGAGCAGCGGCTGGCGACGCCGGACGTTGACGTCACCGGCGTGAAGGACACATTCGTTGAAAATGGGATGGGCTGTAAGTGCGGGGGACGCATCCGGCAGGGAAGCTGCTGCATCCATCGCTTGGGTAGTTTCGGGCGCTGCGATAGAAGACGGCTCTGCCCTGAGAGGTTCGGCCTGTTCGGGTTTGCGGCAGGAGGGCGCCATCGAAAGCGAAGCGGCGGCTAGGATCGCTAGAAAGCCGACGCTGCCTCCATGGTTGTGAATCGTATTTGCCATCAAGTATCGGCCCAGCTCAGCGGATGTTGCCAAATTCTTATGATTGGGTGGCTTTTTGGCCCAGCGCCAATGCCCCGCCCCTATGCGAGCGGAACTGGAGTGCCAGTTGCCAAAGGGCGAGGTTGCCGAACGCGTGATGCGGGCGCGGTTGGGGGTGCTGGGAAACTCACCACGCGCTACGAGCGATCCGCCGCGTCTCCAATCGCCACCGCCCTCGAGAACCATGCTTGCGTCTGCGTATCGAGCGCGTCCAGCACCGTCGCGAAGTCTTCGGGTACGCGTTCCTGTGCGCCCTGTCGCTCGCGCCAGGTCGCCCACCGTGCCTGAGCCTCCTTGGGCATCCCTTCCAGCACCTTGCCGATTGGCTGCAGCGGGACACGTCGATGCTTGGCGACGGCACGCAGCGCCTCGATGATTTCGGACTCGACCAGGTCGCCTGGCACCAGCATGAACAGGTCGGCGAAGTCGCGCCAGCGGGTGCTCGCACGTCCCCTCTGAAGTGCGGTCACCAGCTTTTCGGCGACGACCATCACCTTCGGGTAGGCGAGCACCTCAATGGGCTCATCTCCAAGGAGTACCGGGATGACGGTTCGGATCGGCGCTGGAACCACGGGATCACCAACGTTGAGGTCCACGCTGAACTTGATACGCGCAGTCGCAAGTCGCGCTTCAAGTGAGGCGCGGACACCGGGGTACAAGTCATCGTCGCGGATCACAGCAGCGGTAATCGTGCCCTGCAGAAACTCCACACCGTCGTCGACTTCAACGGAAGCGACGTCTGCGATCAGTCGCTGGACCGTAGCCGGATCGTTGTCGGTCTGCAGGGCGAGCACATCAACGTCACGCGTGGCTCGCCGCAGATCGAACGCCGCCAGCAGCATTCCGCCCTTCAGCACGAGTGTGTGATCGTGTCGTGACCGCACGAGCCGTCGAAGGAAACTCTCCAGGACGTAGAGCTGGAGCAACTCTGCGGTGGGCCTCTTCTGTGCCCGAGCGAGGCGCTGGAGCGCGAGATAGCGTGACCCAGCGAGGTCGGCGCTGGTGGGTTTCGGTTTCACGAGAGGATCCTCAGCGTGTGCAGGAGCGATGGCTCGGCCTTGGGGAAGTGCTTCGCCATTGCGAGCAGGTTGGCAGGCGTCGCCCCTGGCCGCTTGAGCCACCGCCTCAGAGCCTCGACGGCCATCTCGTCGCCCTCCTGGTGGCGTAGCCGGAAGGCGTCGATGAGGCTGCGCTCGGCGTTGTAGATGCCGATGGACAGCCCCTCGTCAACTTCGATGGTCTCGCGACCTAGGTTGAAAGTGTCCTCGCGGAACCGGTGCCACCGGACAGGAGCGCGGCCCCTCGGCTGGCGTCGTGAGCGCGGCAAAGCGACGTCGATCTCGGACGGGATGACATCAGTGAGGTCGTGGTGCGACAACGCGGTGGTCAGGCACAACGTCGCGTCCGACGCCCGCAGCGCGATCTCGATCCGATCGAGGTCGGCCAGCGGCGCGTCGGCTTTGCGGTACAGGCCGTGCCCCAGATGCTCCAAGGCCCCGTCGGCCACAAGCCCGCGGAGGCGTCGGTCCGACAGACCCCGCTCTTGAGCGAGGCCGTGGGAGAAGGCATTGGGGAGGGTGTCGAGGTCCACGGAGGAAAGTGTAGCCACGTTGGCCGGACGTGGCTACATTTTCCGCCACAACAACGGATCTCAGTTGCCAGCCCGGGTGGAACCCCGCGTTCTTCCGAGGCAATACAACCAGGCAGCGGCCCACTGAAGACGTGGTCCGAAGAATCAGGCAGGTCAGGAGCTCGGAACCGCCTTACGTGGCCCCTCCGCCCCTGCGGGCGCGGCCAAGGAGAGCGTGAGGGAGGCGGTGGCATACGGGAATCGCCAGCCTATCCCGCCATCCACAGCGAAACCGAACGTGCCCGCGAAAAGTAGTCGCCGTGGACGGCGCTTTGGCCGTCCCACAGGGTGAAGTGTCCGGTCGCGTTTCCGAGATTGGCTTCGAAACACATCACGCCTGCGAGATCTGCGAAGTCATCTTGTTCCACGTTTCGGATCAGCGGGGGTCTTGGGTAGCGAACAATGTCGGGTTTGCCGAAGGTGCGGATCATATATTTCTTGAACTCGGCCACTCGAATTGCGTAGTGGCGTCCATCCGCGCCTTTCATCGTGGCAAGATCGGCCAGCCCTTGGGGTATGCGATGCCCGGCTTTATTGAAAGCTTCACTGATGCGCAGGGTGCAAGTGTTTTCGAACTCAGGGTCGTTAATCGCCCCTCCGATTCTCTGCCGGAAGTCCGCACTGGTTTCTTCGCTGCCGGCATAGTGAAGGCTGAGTTTGTCGTAATCGGGAAGTTGGCGAATGCGTGGCGAGTGTACGTGCAGGCTAACGTAGTCTTTCAACACTCCGGTGGCCGTTCTGGCTGAAAGAACCGCCTCTCCCAATTTCACGCCTCTCAGCGTGAGCACTCGTCGGTCGGCCCGAAGTGATGAATCCACGATATTGCACATGCCAAGTGGATCGATCTTTAGCTGCAGTGCTGCCCCGTTCGAGTCGAATGGCTTTAGCAGGGCGATCTGAACGGAGCCGCTCAAGGGAACATGTAACAGCTTTTCAGATAGCGTTTTGGCGCGCTTTGTTTCTACGAATTGGGTCATGGCTTGGCTCTATTTGCTTGGCGAACTATCGGAAGCCCGGCCTTGCGACGCTGCGAGGTCAACTCGAACAAACCGACCTCAACCGTCACCCATTCTATCGATGGAATTTCGGTGATCGGGCGCTCTCGCGGTATTAGGAACACCAGAATGCTGGCATCAATTGGTGGCACCTGGCTGTGGCGCTCGATCTGCCACAGAAAGTGAAGTTCACCGCCTTGCCATTTTCCCTTCCACGCCTTCACGTTTGAGCAGGCAACGTCGAGGTACACATAAATTTCGTCTGGAAAAGGGGTGACATCCTTGTAGCCAGCGGCCTGGCACTCAACTACAAGACGGGCCTCGCGTGCGACCGTTTTGAGCAGATGAACATCAATTTCGTGTTTGGGAGGCTCGGTGCCGAAATGTATGGGCGGTGCCTTGGGTGCGGAGGATGCGTCCAGCAAGGGTGCTGCGGCATCCATCGCTTGGGCGGGCGCTGCGATTGAAGATGGCTTTGCCCTGAGCGGTTCTGCTCGTTCAGACTGGCGGCATGCCGACGCCATCGAAAGCGAAGCTGCGGCTAGGGTTGCTAAGAGGCCGAAGCGGCATCGTTTCTGCGAGAGATCCTTTCTTGAGCTTAGGGAGAGGTATCGTGGCTTCGCGAGGCCTGCAAGTGTATCGAGAATGTCGAGGCCACCTGATAAACGAAGGATCCGCTTCGTGAGGTGAACGCGCACGGTCCACCTTTGCCCCAGAAAATCAAACGACAGGCTGTCGTGTTCCGTGGTGACATTTTCGATTTCACCTGTGGCGTAGGCGCCGCCAACGGTTAGAGAATCTAACAGCGCAAGATCTGGCGAAAGCAGGGCCACTTCGACGGCCTCGGTGAAGACTACGTTGTCGGTGATGATCAAAAGCCGGCGACCGTCGGCAAGCTGAGCTTGGGCTTCGATGCAACTTCCTGGAAGTTGGCCGGCCTCGCGGTCACCGCACAGCAAACGTGAGACGGGACTAGGCTCGGGCGAGCCTTCGTCGATGGGTTCAAACGTTAGGTCGGTGGTGAGGTGCATGGGCGCTTGGTCGCAACGGTGTGTTCACATTATCGGTTGGGCCTCGGCGGATGTTGCCACCTTTTTTTCACAACGCCACGCGCCGTCACTAACAGAGCTCCCCTACCCTTCCCCAAACACAACCGGCACCACCTCGCCCGCCAGCGGCAGATGCACCCACGTGCTCACGCTCTTGCGTCGGAATTTTACCTTAGTCGCCCAATGCCACCGGCACAAGCGCGCCCGCCAGCGGCAGATGCACCTTGTGGGGACACGACTTATGCAGATGCCGGGCATTGAGGCTTGGCGGGTCAGCTCAACAGACGGGAGCCCCAGCCGATATTATTAAGGTGAACCCAAGCCCTCGTTGCCTCTCGTGCACCTCGTTTGTACCGATGGATGGCACGTTTTGCCCAGAATGCGGCGTCAGTTTGCCTACGCCGAACGAACACTTGCGCACGACCCTCCTCGAGGCATTCTTAGATTTGGCGACGAACGACCAGCTGGACGTTTGGCTTCGGGGTTTGGGGAAGGAACCGCGCGGGAGGATGGAAGATAAGCGCGAGCGCGTGCGGGAATCCACGGACTATCTCACCATGCCGGCTCTAGAATTTCCCCAGCAGACGATCAATCATCTTCTCGCCTACGCGAAGCGCAGAGATGCCGCCGCCTTCGTGTGCGAAGAGCTAGGGATCCGACCTGACGTCACTTGGCCCAGGCTCATCCGCCGAATCCTTCGCCATGTCCACGTTGAGGAAGGATGGCGAGCTGCCGAAGATCCCGCGCACCCTACTTCAGTCGCTCTTCAGGCCGCAGCTCAGCTCTATCCGGTTCTCGCGAAAAGCACCGAGACTGATTTCTGTCGCGAGTTTGCCGACGAGGCATCGGAGGTATGGCCGGGGCTCGTGCACTCTCAGTTCCCGATAATCACGCATGGGAGAGTTCTAAAGATTGATCTCCACATAGGCTTGCCGAATAAGCCTGGTTTCGGCGTCGAGTTTAAGGTGCCGCGGACAAACTCAGACGTTCAGCGTGCGCTGGGCCAGCTTGATCAGTATCTCGTCGGATATCCCGATGGGCGTCTCATGCTCGTTGTGATTGATGACTTCCACCTGCCTGAAGCCGCACTGTATAGCTTTGCCGAAGCAGTCCGTGCACGCGGCGTACCGACGATCATGAAACAACGCGCGACGCAAATGTGATCTTGTCTGGCACCCGAAAACTCGCCCCACGCAATTCAGTGATTTCATAAAGTCCGGTGCACCGGGCGCCTTACCGACCTAATCGCCGGACGTTTCCGCATGTCCTCCAGTGTCGATCGCAGCCACACCCAGCGATCCAAGCCTTTCGTACAGTGCGAGCAGTACCTCTGCATCCAGCGCCGCATATCTTAACTGTTCAGCATCCAGCGGTCTGCGGCTCCAGTTCGACGTCTGCGCAGACTTATCGAGGACCACACCCAACTCGCGCTCACACACCATCGCAAGCCCGTGGCCACCTAGAACGTCGGGGCCACGTGTGCGCCGTGAAGCCTCTAGCGTATCGAAAACACCGTCGAGTGCGATGCCGACAGCAGCAAGCACCCGACGCTCAAAGCGAGCGTGGTGAATCACCTTGATAGGAACCGCCCCGCCCAAGACATCAACCAGTGGCTTGAGGTCGCCAACGGCTAGAGGGTCAACGATATAGGTCCGAGTACGCGTCGCGATCTGCAACAGGCAGAGTGTGCCGAAATCGAGCGCTGTCTCGACATCGAGGCCAATGACGTCGGCAGCACGCAGCTCTTCGCTGACGACACGCAGGGCCGCCGGAGTGTCAACCCACTGAACCTGGTTCTGCGGCGTCGCAGCAATGCCAGAGGCGGCGGGCATAGTAAACTCGAGCGGCAGCGGCCCAATCGCTTCAACGTCCGTAAGGCGCATGCCGCTGGGGCGAGGTGCGAGCGGCGAGCCATTGACCTTAACGTTGGCTAGAAAGCGAAGCGTTCCCGCTTGATCCAAGAGGCGCTCTGATAGCAGCCGGTCCTCTGCCTCATCGGGCAGACAAGGCTGTAATTTGCTGAGCATGCCACGCGCCATATCTCGCGCGGCTCCCGCTGCAACACGCTCCCAGTTCAACCCGACGAGTTCTCGAATCGCATTGCCTGCCGCTGTGAACGCGATGTCCTTGCAGCGCAGTGACAGATTGCCAGCGACCCATTTTTTTGCCGTCTTGTGCTCTAGACCCGCAGCGAGCAGCCGGTTGACGGCGCCGCCGGCAAAGGTGTGCCACTGCACCCCCTCGGGATGGTCCTCAAGGGGGGCGGTGCCGTCTTCGAACAGTCCAGAATAGGTTTCGCGCATCGAAGCCAATTCGGTGGCAGCTGAGGGGCTGAGCCACGCGCTCTCCTGCCGCTCGTGAATCAGCACATCCATCATGGCCTGGCAAAGTGGGTTCGAGAGAACACCGGGAAGGCCGAGCCAGCTTGGGACGCGGCCGTGCTCGGCTGGGCGGACGTGAAGGACGCTCTTGGCGAAATCGATTTGCCCCACCTCCCATGCGCGGCCGGACAACCGGAAGCAAAGTGGCCCCTTGTCCCGGTCGTGCATCAGGACAAACAACGCCTGCAGGTAGCCCACATCCTCCTTGCCGTACTGAACGCGCATCACCGGAGGCGCCGTGAATACGGCGTACAGCTCGAAGAAATTTCTCCGCCCGTAAAGCTTTTCGCCGCGACCTCCTAACGACAGAAGTCCATCGGCCTCATAGAGGCTCTCACGCTCGATCATTGTATCGATGAGCTCCTGAACCCGCTCCTGCCGCACCGACCAAAACGGATAAGCCGCGGCCACCCATGGCATGAGCTTGTGCCGAGAGATCCCGCGTTCTTGGAGGATGAGCGCCATCACCTGGTGGGCGAGCACGTGCATGGCGTGGGTAGCAGGCTTAACGTCCTCCACCCAACCCGCTTCGGCCAGTCGAAGCAGGGCCACTGATTGAAGAAGGGACTCTGTGCTCAAGCAAAAGAACGTACAGTTGGGCCGGGCGCCCGTTCGCCGCCCCGTGCGGCCGAGCCGCTGGAGAAAGGAGGCCACCGAGGCGGGCGCGTCGACCTGGATGACTTGGTCCAGATCGCCCACGTCGATGCCCAGCTCCATGGTCGATGTGCATACGATGGCGGTGTTCTGCCCCTTCGTGAACTGTTCCTCGGCGAGGGTGCGGTCCGCTCGGCTCACGGAACTGTGGTGGATGAAAACCTCAACGCCGGTGCCCGCCAGTGCATGCGCCACCCGCTCAGCCTTCGACCGGCTCTCAACGAAGACAAGGCTCTTCTTGCCGCGCGCCATTCGTCCAATGGCAGACACGGCTGCGCAGATTCAGGAACAACAGGCATCAGCGGCTCTCCTTCGATTGGTAGCGATACATGGTCTCACCACTGGGCAGCCTCTCATCACTAAAAAGACAGATAGCGCAAACAGGGCTGACCTGGCGGTCCATCAACGACATTCCGTAGGGCCTTCGCGCCGACCCGGCAATTTTGCCACAGCCCGTGGCAAAATTCGGCCGCCCTACCGGCTGCCGTCTCGCGGCCACGGAGAAAACCAGTGTCAACGGCAACCAACTTGACCCATTGCGCCCGAGCTTTCAGCCCGATAAGGTCCATCGGATGGTTCTAAAGTATCCGCCCTTTAATGCGTGCAGCGGCATCTTGAACGCGGCTCGAAATGCGCCACCGTTGAAACACGGGGCCAAGGGCGAGGCTGTGTCGATAGTGCAGGGAGCGCTCCTAGACCTTGGCATCAAGTTGCCGAAAACCGTGGCCAAGCTCGCGCTGCCCGATGGCATTTTCGGCATGGAGACCGTGGGGGCGGTCGTTGCCTTTCAGGCCCGCAAAGACGTTGGCTTGAAGCAGGATGGGGTCGTGGGCCAGAACACCATTGCAGCTCTCGATGCGAAGATGGCCGGCAAGGCACCACCGGTTGTGAAGCCCCCAGCCGTTCGTCCGCCCCCTATGACGGCGCACTACCAACTGGGCACGGCTGATCCGGTCTTGAGTCACGATCTGGGTTCCGGCAAATGGAAGTCGAAGCCGGCCACTTTGTCGCACAAAGCTCTCAAGGCGGCCATCATTCGCATCCTTCCTGATGCATACGTGGTCATTGGCGACGATGCGACAAAACATATGGCGCATTATCTGGGAAACAGCGGCAAGGCGCTGACCATTGATCTAGAGGATATGATCGATGACGTGCCAAGCGCGAAAGAGCGCTACGAGGCCGAGGTGTCACAGGCAAAAACTTTTGTCGAAACTCTGCAGCCCGGCTCACACCAGATCACGTCCCGCCAGGCTCAGGGCGGTTACAATGAGAAGGAGGAGAACTGGAACTGGTTCTTTGCCATAGGCGGCTATTCCAGTTGGGGCAAGGGGACCGCGACGGTCGCTGTCAACGCAGGCGTGCGCTCGTACGCTCTCGATTTTCAGTACAAGTTCTTCGACCGCTACAACTGGGATAAGGGCAAAGAAGTCACGATCTTCAAGATCAGAATTACCGATGAGTTCATGGGTGAGTTTCATCGGCAAGGAATCGCACAAGAATACGATTGCGTAGGAACCATCAGCCGCCGCTTTTCATGGAGTCAGGGTCAGCACATCCCGAAGCAGCAGCTTTATGACCGGGGTGGAGGACGGGGATGATCGACTCACGAAACGCACCACGGCTGCTTATGATACTGATATTTTGCGGGTCAACAGCGGCCTCCTGTCAAAAACATCCTCCGCAGGAAGAACCTAAAGCAATGACTGCATCATCACTCGACTTAGCGGAACTTCAACGTGAGCTTCAGCTGAAAATCCCGCCGGGCGTCCGCGTGGTCGGTATCAAGAAAACCCAAGGCGGCGAGTATCACGTACGGGCGAAGCTCCTCATGAGCCGCGCGCAGTGGCAAGAGTTTTTGAAGAACTCGCCGGTACCCGTTGATGGCATGGATCTCGGCACAGGAGGCTTCCTGGGCCAAGACGGAGCCTGGTGGGATCCCCACGCCGCCAAGGCCTTGCGCACGGGGCAAGCCCAGCGGGATCAAGGCCGCTTCATCAACATTGGCTTTGACGACAGCGCGCCGGATGATGTCTCGGTTTACATAGTTCATCACGGCAGTTGAGAACATGGGCGCCCCAAGGTAATTGTCCAACAGGCTGTTGGACAATTGGGGCTGGCTTGGGCCATGCCTCCGCGAACGCCCGCCTATTCATGAGGTGCCACAGGACATCCAGCGTGAAATCATTGCGTATCCACGAAAAACCGCGCAACAACGGGGTCTCACGAGCCGATAACCCCCTGACTTCAGGCCTGCATGCTCCAAGTGGCGTGCAATAGTGGGTAGGTTGCTAGGAACACGGAGGAAGATGCTACGTCCGAACTTCATAGTCGCGTTTTGCGGGCTGACCCTCTCCCTAGCTGGTTGTAGTGATGCTCAAGCCCCACGGGATACAAGCACCGACGCTGCATCCATAGACATGAAAGGGGATTCCTCTTCGAGCGATGTCATGACACGGCTCGCAAGTCGGTCACGCCTGCACTAGGTGATGAGCATGGGTGTGCGATCTCCGATTCAGGCCAAACAATCTGCTGGGGAATGCCAACCATTGGCGACGGAGCGCAGACTCGGCCCCCTTCGAAGCCATTCGAGTATCTTTGCGCCAACATCACCACAGCTTGCGGCATAGCCGGTGACGGACAGCTTATGATTTGGGGAAACCTGATGGGCGGGGTGCTAACGGTCCCGGACGCGCAATATGGTTCCGCGGCTATCGGCGTCAGCACCATGTGTGCGATAGAAGACACCGGAATCCTCAAATGCTGGGGGGATGATTCTGACCTCCTAGTTCACCGCTTGAGAAATAGAATCAATGCGACATTGGTTGTGTTCAGGCAACATGAGCCAACCGATTTTGATAAAGCTTTCAGCAAAGAACCGGGCGTCGTTGATGGCGATTGCAGCGAAGCCCACGGCTCCAGCAAGCGTGGT
>JBBSJE010000044.1:0-34894 GCA_038257535.1 Polyangia bacterium | reverse complement strand
GTGTGCGCGCACAGAAAACCGGCTTGGGTACGTACCCCGACGTGACCGTTGTATGTGGGGCATTGGAATTTGACCCTGAGGATTCAAAACGCCATACCGTGGTGAACCCGCGCGTGATCGTGGAAGTCTTAAGCCCCTCGACCGAGGACTATGATCGGGGCGAAAAACTCGGGCACTACAAAACCATCGATTCACTTTCCGAAGTGATTTTTATTGCGCACGATCGCCGCGAGATTGAAGTGGTTCGTCGTGAAATCGATGGCAGCTGGTCTCGTCAAATCTTCGGGGATGGTGAGCGCGCTCAACTGAGCTCCGTGGGGTGTGAACTTCCCTTGGATGAGGTTTACCGCAACCCCTTGGCGTAGCTGCGCCTCCAAGACATCCGTTTGCGTCCGGTGTAACAATGGCGCCCATGCTGGACGCAGATCGGTTTTCCGCAGCCCAAATCGAGGGTTGGCTTGACCGTCTTTACATTGCCGCCGAAGGCGCCGGTTTGCGTGAGGAAGACCAGCGGAAAGCCGCAGAAGTGGCGGCATTGCTTGGTGAGATCGCGCGAATTGTCCGTAGCACCGGAAAGGCGCGCGATTTGACAATGGTGGATGCGGCGTCCGGCAAGTCGTACGTGGGCCTGCTTGCGGCGAAGCTTGTGCTTGAGCCAACGGAACGTCCCGCGCAGGTGGTGTGCTTGGAACGCAATTCCGCTTTGGTGGCTCACACCCTAAGCGCCGTCACGAAGTTAGACACTTCGGTGCCCATTCTTTGTGAGTGTGCCGAGCTTGCCCAAATCCAAGCGTGGCCAGCAGCGCCCACGTTGGTTGTGGGCCTGCATGCATGTGGAAGCGCCAGCGATGACATCATCGCCCGCAGTGTTGCCGTTGAAGCACGCCACCTGCTGCTGGTGCCATGTTGTGTGGGCCGAGGCGTGGCGCGTGTGAAAGATGCCGAGGCGTTGGCCGCGCGCTTAGGGCTGCCCCGCGCCGCACCCATTCGGCGCCGGTTTGTTCATACGCTCATCGAATCAGATCGTGTGCTGACTCTGGAAGCCGCAGGATACCAAACGGAAGTGGTTGAGTTCGTGGCGCCCACCGTAACCCCGTACAACGTTCTGCTGCGCGCACGCCGCGTGTGCGAGCCCGTTCGCATGGCCAACGCGCGTGCGGATCAGGCGCGGCTATGGGCGTCTGGCAGCAAGACCCCATGAGCCGCCGCGACAACCACCACGCGCGGTGTGAGGTTTGCCATATGCACCACACGCTGTGTGTGTGCGCGCTGCAGCCCGCGCTTTCGCCACGCACGCGTCTGTCTTTGCTCATTCACTACCGTGAAGCGCGCAAACCCACCAACAGCGGGCAGCTGGCCGCACGGTGTTTGCAGGGCAGTAGCGTTAACATTGTGGGCGATCGTCAACAGCCGCTGACGCTACCGTTGGTGCACGAACATGAGCAGGGAATCTTGTTGTTTCCCGCCGAGGACGCCGTGGCCATCGAAACGTTTGCCAGCAGCCCACAACCGCTTGTGCTGATCGTGCCCGATGGCAATTGGCGACAGGCTGGCAAGATGCGAAATCGGGTGCCGGGCGTTGCCAAGCTGCCGTGCGTGGTGCTTCCCGAACGCGCCGCGACCACCTACCGCCTGCGCGCAGAGCCTCGCGCGGGCGGACTAGGCACCATGGAGGCCATTGCGTATGCGTTGGGTCTATTGGAAGGCGACGCGGGGCCGGCAATGCAGGCGGCGTTGTTGAACGTGTTTCGGGTGATGGTTGAACGAACCTTGTGGCTGCGTGGCGGATTGGCCGATCATCAAGTGGCCGGTGGCATCCCGGCCGCGGCGCTGGCAGCCAATCCTCGCGGCGGTGTTTAAGGGCGCTGTCGAGCCCGCGCCTTACATCTGGTATTCATGGCACCCATGCAGCCCCTTGCCCTGCGCCCCTACCAGCAAGAAGCCATCGCGGCCGTGCTTGCGGCCCGCAAGGCGGGGGTCCGCCGCATGGTGGTGTGTTTGCCCACAGGCGCTGGAAAAACGGTGGTGTTTTCCGAGTTGGCAAGGCGCGCCCACAGGCAAGTTCTGGTGCTGGCGCATCGGGAGGAATTGCTAGGCCAGGCCCGCGCCAAATTGGAAGCCGTTATGGAGGGGCAGGTGGTGTCCATTGAGCGCGGCGCGGAACGGGCTTCGGCGGACGCCAAGGTGCTGGTGTGTGGAATTCGTTCGTTGCGGGAAGAGCGCTTGGCGAAGCTGCTGCGAGGGCGGGACATCGGGCTTGTGATTTATGACGAATGTCATCACGCGGCCGCCGACGACAATCTGCGCGTGCTGCGGCAGCTTGGCGCTTTCGAGGACGCGTGGACAGGCACGCTGCTGGGTTTCACCGCCACCACCGCCCGAGGCGACGGCAAAGGGCTCGACAAGGTTTTCGAGCAGATCGTCTACAGCCGCAGTTTGCCCGAGATGATTGGCGACGGATATCTTTCCCCCCTGCGCGGGTATCGCATCTCCACCTCGGCCGACCTAACCAGGCTTTCTGCGTCGGGCCTCGACTTTCCCGACGACGAACTGGAAGCCGCGGTTGACATCGAAGAGCGCAACGCGCTTGTGGCGCGATCCATTCAAGAACTGGCGCGCGACCGCCGCACCATCGCTTTTTGCGTCACCGTGAATCACGCGCGCAATCTGTGCAAGTCGCTCAATGTGTTGGGCGTGCCCTCCGGGATTGTTCACGGTGAGATGCCCGCTGACGTGCGCGCGAAGGCATTGGCCGATTTTCGCGACGGCCGCACCCAGGTTCTCACCAATGTGGCTGTACTCACCGAAGGCTTTGACGACCCAGGTGTATCGTGCGTGGCCATGGCCCGCCCCACGCGATCCGAAGGGCTGTATGCCCAATGCGTGGGGCGCGGCACGCGGCTTCATCCTGGAAAGAAAGATTGTTTGATTCTCGACTTTGTTGACGTGTCGACTTTGAGTTTATGCACGCTGCCCTCCTTGTTTGGGGCCCCAAGAGAACTGAATCTGATGGGTGGCGATGTCAGCGAAGCGCGGCGGGCCTGGCAACAGATCATGTTTGACCATCCGGGTTTTGAGCTAGAGGCGGGAGCGGTGACGCTGCCAGAGATCCAAGATCGCGCGGCCGCCTTTGATCCGCTTACGCTCGAAGTTCACGACGATGTGCGTGCCATATCCGCCAACGCCTGGTTCTCTTTGGGCCGCCAGGGCCTCGCGTTGCACTTCGAGCGTTACCCTGGAAAAGTCAGCGAGGTGATGGCGCTGAAGCGGCCGGGGCGGGGCAAGGTGTGGGAGGTGATGATGGACGGAAAGCCAATGGCGCGATTCTCTACCTTGGAAGACGCGGTGGCTGCCGTTGACTATGAAGTCACGCGGCGTGGCCAAGCCACGGCGCTGTCGGCGCTGACTTCAGCAGCCTGGCGCCAAACGGGCAGAAAAGCGGAAGCGCTGCGTTTGGCTTTGTGGGAGCAAGTGGTAGGCAAGCGGTAGTCGCCGCATGTGGGTTTGCTCGTTTTCGCGGGCGTCTGTAAACTGGAGCTCGTGCGGCTGTGAGTCCAGGGGGCTGTTCGCCGGCACGCACGCTAGCTGGCAAAATGCATGAAAAATTGGTCGTTGTCGCAAAAAGTGTTAGCAGCGGGTTTGTTGCCCACAGCCATTTGTGCTTTCGGTTTGGCTTTCGTATACGGCGCGCTCAGGGACAATTTTGAGACCAACCTATGGGTGTCTCACACGAACGAAGTTCTAGCTGAGGCCAATGGATTGATGGGCGCGGCGCTGGCAGCGCAGTCGGGTGAGCGGGGGTATGTGATTGCCGCCGACGAAAGCTTTCTCGCTGGGTTTGACCAAGCCTCCGCTGATTTCACCGAGCGCGCTGCTCGGCTTCGGGCCTTATTGGCGGACAACGAAGCGCAACTTCATCGTCTTGCCAACGTGCAGGCAGCCTTTAACACATGGCTTCGTGTGGTGGCTCAGCCCGTGGTTGCCGCGCGCCGCGCGCACCCCCAAGGCGTTGCCGAAGAAGCCAGTCTCAAGGCGATCAAAGACGGCACAAGCCAGACGCTTTTGGATCGCTTCGTGAAACATTTTGAGGATTTCGAGCGCGTCGAAAGGGTGCTGCTCAAAGATCGCAAGCGCCGCAGCGAACAGCGAAAGGCTCAGGCACGCGCGATGGCACTCTTTGCAGCCGGCTTCGCGGTTCTGGCCGCGGTTGGGGTGGCAGGCGGATTGAGCCGCAGCATTCGCCGATCGCTTACCTCCTTGCGGGATGCCGCCGATGCGGTGGCTGGCGGTGACCTTGACGCGCGCGCCGTCGTGACGGGGCAAGACATGGTGGCTAGCGTGGCTTCGCGCTTCAACGAAATGGCACAGCGGCTTGCAGCACGCGAGCACGACGCCCAGCTGATCTCTCGGTTAACAGAGATGCTCATCGCTTCGCATGATTCTATCGAAGCCGCGGGCATCATTTCCTCTATGTTAGAACAAATTTTTCCTAACACCGCAGGCGGGCTCTACGTGGCCGACGCCTCTAAAGCGTGGATGGAGCCCATTGCCAGTTGGAATTTGCATAACGACATCGTACGGCCGTTCGACGTCTCTGCCTGCTGGGCGTTGCGGCGAGGGCGCGCCCACAGCGGCCAGGACAATCCCGGAGCGCTCGGCTGCCAGCATGTTGAGCCCCAAGTGAAAGACTACGTCTGTGTGCCCTTGGTTGCTCACGGCGAGGCGCTTAGCATCGTGCACATGCGCCCGCTTGGTGATGGCTTTGGACTGACGGGGCAGCGACAACATTTGCTCGATCTGGCGCAGACCGTGGCAGAGCAAATTGCCATGGCGCTGTCAAACTTACAGTTGCGCGAACGGCTGCGCGCCCAGTCGGTCCGCGATCCCCTGACAGGGCTCTTTAACCGCCGCTATCTTCAAGAAACATTTGAACGTGAGCTTTCGAGAGCCAAACGAGAAAATCGAAGCGTGGGTCTGGCGGTTTTGGATGTGGATCATTTCAAGCGTTTTAACGATAGCTTTGGACACCAGGCCGGCGACGTGGTCTTGCGTGAAGTGGCCCAGGCGCTCATCAAAGGCCTACGCAAGGAAGACGTGGCGTGCCGTTTCGGTGGTGAAGAGATGGTGTTGGTGTTGCCCGGCGCTTCGAGCGAAGACACGCGATTGCGCGCCGATGCGCTGCGCATGAGCATTCGGGATTTACAGGTTTCGTTTGAAGGGCAGATGTTGGGGCGCGTGACGGCTTCGTTCGGCGTGGTGGCGTTTCCACTCCACGGCGCAACTGTTGAAACCCTCATGAGTCAAGCCGATGCGGCGCTTTACACCGCGAAGAATGTGGGCCGCGATCAGGTTTGTGTAGCGCCTAGCCCCGCGTGAAGTGCCTGCTTGTATTATTGATACCCAGCGGCTTGCAGCGAAAACAGATGCGCGTAGCGCCCGTGCTGCGCCACCAATTCGTCGTGCGTGCCGGCCTCAACCACCGCGCCGCCGGCCAGCACCACAATGCGATCGGCCATGCGCACGGTGGGGAAGCGATGGGAAATGACGATGGTGGTGCGCCCTTGCGCCAATTGTCGAAAGCGCTGAAACACCGCGTGTTCAGCCTCGGCGTCCAAAGCGGCCGTGGGTTCATCCAAAATCAGAATGTCAGCCTCTTCGCGCATAAACGCGCGCGCCAAACCAATTTTTTGCCACTGGCCTCCCGACAGCTCAGCACCATCTTTGAACCAACGCCCTAACTGCGTGTTCAATCCCAAAGAAAGGCTCTGCACCAATTCCTGGGCGCCGCCGCTTTGCACCGCACGACCAATTCTTTGGTCATCCTCCAAATTGTCGATGCTGCCCAGTCCTACGTTTTCACGCAGCAAAAACTGGTACTGGTTGAAGTCTTGGAAGATCACGCCCACACGTTTGCGCAAAGCCACCGGATCCCATTGGCGGACATCTTTTCCATCCAACAACACGCGGCCTTCCGAAGGTTGGTAAAGACCTGTCAACAGTTTGATGAAGGTGGTTTTGCCGGCGCCGTTTTCGCCCACCAAAGCCAGGCTTTGGCCGCGCGGGATGAAGATGTCAACGTGGCGAAGCGCCCAGTGTTCTCCATCAGGGTACCGAAACCCCACGTCTTCGAAGCGAATGCCTTCTTCAGCCCGCGTTTCAGATGGCGCTTCCATGAGACCGGGCCCCGGTGCAATGGCCAAGTACTCGAACAAGTTCTGCATATACAAGTTGTGTTCATAAAGCCCGCCCAGCGACGTGAGCAGACCCTGAAACGATTGCTGACCTTGGCGAAACGCCACCAAATACAAGGTCATGTCGCCCAGAGTTAGCGATTTTGACACCGTAGCCAAAACCACCACCGCATAGCAGGCGTAAAACGCCGCAGTGCTGAGCAGGGAAAGCGCATACGCCCAGCCCGTGCGACGGATCGCCAGCGACTTGTCCTCTTTGTAGAACCGCTCGGAGAGCGTTTCGTAGCGCTTGAGCAGGGCAGGGCCGATGCCAAACAACTTCACCTCTTTGGCGTGTTCATCATTGGCCAGAACGTATTCCAGGTAGTTGAGCTTGCGAGCGTCAGGCGAGCGCCAGTTGCGCATGCGGAACGCCATGGTGGAAAACTTGGTTTCCGACACAAATGATGGAAACGCCGCCGCCAGCACCACCAAAAACATCCACGGCTGAAACGCGACCAATAGGCCGGCGTACCCGGTCAACGTTAAAGCCTGGCGAATGATGTGCAGATTCTCGGATACCAACGCCAGCGGCCGAGACGACGCCTCACGGCGCGCGCGGGTGAGCTTGTCGTAGAACTCGGGGTTTTCAAACTGAGGCAACTCAAGCGCCAGCGCCTTGTTCAAGATCTTCAGGTTGATGTCAATGCCGATGCGGGCGCCCACCAGCTGACGAACCAAGTTCAAGGCGCGCTCAACGATGGTGACCAGCAGCGCCAGGCCCACCTCAAGCATGATGAACTGCACCACCTGCTGGGTGGCCGCGCTGGTGGCGGGCCCTGGGGCGGCATCGCGGGCCGCCAACACGCTGTCTACAATCAGTTTGGCCACGTAGGCCATCGCGGGTGGCAGTGCTGATGCCACCACGGTGAGCGCTGCCAGCAGCACGGTGCCCCCACGTGCCGAACGCCACACTAGCTTTAAAGTAGGCCCTGTATGCGCAAAGCTGGACAGCAGACGCTTGTAAAGCGGCGGCTTTGCAGCGGGGGCGGGGGGGGCGGCTGGATGGAACACGGCAGCCAAGGCTATGTCAGGACCGGCCGAGATGCACGGGCGCGCGCGACGCCGCTTGTGCCGCCAGTGCGGACAGCGTGTGCGCCGGGCCGCGCACCCGAAACACAACGTTGTCGGCCTCGTAGCTCTCCGAAAGCACTTCGCAGTCCTCGAAGATCGGGCCTCTTAAATCTTGCGCGTTGTAAGGAATGCGCAACTCTTGTTCAACCAGGTACTTCTGAAAATTCTTGGTGATGGTGGCGTGCAAATGCCGCACGTCTTCGGGATCGCGGGCCGACATGATCACGGCGTCAGGCCACAGCGTGGCCAACTGTTGGGTCATCTGCACCTGCGCGGGCCCCTCCAGTTTGTCCATCTTGTTGAACACGGCCATTCGCGGAATGTCACCCGCGCCAATTTCTTCAAGCACCTCATGGGTCACCTGAAGTTGGCGCTTCCAACCCGGATCCGACGCGTCCACCACATGCAGCAGCAGTGATGCCTCCAACGCTTCGTCAAGCGTGCTTTTGAAGCTGGTTACCAAGCCGTGGGGCAGATTGTCGATGAAGCCCACCGTATCAGACATCAAGATGCGAGGCCGGGTTTCGGGCATCAGCACGCGCACGGTGGTGTCGAGCGTCGCGAATAATTTGTCGGCGATATAAACCTCGCTGCCGGTCAGCGCGCGCATCAAGGTTGATTTGCCCGCGTTGGTGTAGCCCACCAGCGCAACCCGGTTCATCTCGCGCCGTCGTGATCGCTGGGTGTGGCGCTCGGTCTCCATGGCCGCAAGCTCTTGGGTAAGCTCGGCGATGCGATCGCGGATCTTGCGGCGATCCAACTCAAGGCTCGATTCACCGGCGCCTTTGCCACCAATGCCACCGCGTTGCCGATCGCGCCCTTTGCCTTGTTCGCGCAGCCGGGGCGCCAAATATTCCAAGCGCACGATTTCAACCTGCGCCCGCGCCGCCCGTGAGCGCGCGTGGCGGTGAAAGATCTCCACGATGACGCCGGTGCGATCCATGACCTCAGCGTCCACGGCGTCTTCGAGGTTGCGTGCCTGCGAAGGCGAAAGTTCATGATCCGCCAACACAAACTGTGCTTCCAGGGTTTGCACCGCTTGCGCGATTTCGGCCACCTTGCCGCTGCCCACGTAAGTGCCCGCGTGAAGCTGTTTGCGCTTTTGCACCACCGTGCCTACCACAACGAATCCCAACGTGGTGGCCAGGCGCCCCAGCTCTGCCAGTCCTGAGGCAAACCCCACGTCGTCAACGTCGGGCAGCTGCACGGCACACAAGACGGCCTTGGCAGGCAGCTCTTCATTGGAATGTTCGGTCATGGGGCGCGCCCATCTTAGCAGCCCTAAGCTGCCGGGGCCTTAACCGTCCGAAAGCGGCGCGGCGGGCGCAAGGCTGTATTGGCCCTGCGCGTTCAGGACGTCAAAAATGGCGGTTTCGTTGCTGTAAGCCTCAGGGCGTGCCGCGGGCAGGCAATCAACCGCCTTGCGCTCCAAGACCACATGGGAGCGAAAATCCGAGCCCAGTTTGAACGCCAACACGCAAATGTCATCGCGGCGGTGCAGGCCCACCACCCAGCGCGTGTACCAGGGTAGCTCCGCGGCTTCGCTTTGCACCTGAAGCGACGTTCTGGGCTTTAACACCAGCAAACTGTCCCAGGTAAACGCCGCCATGTCGTTCATATCCAACGACACCCCACGGCCCTCATTGACCGCGCGCACAATGCGAATCCGAAGCGCCAGGTCGCCCGTGCGGGCCCGCAGCCCGATCAACACCACCCCCAAGGCCACCGCCGCCAGCAGGGTGCCGGTCACGAGCCATTTTTGCGGGGACAAAGCCATACGCTGCTCATAGTACGCGCCAGCGCTTGGTGCCACGCCGCAAGGTCCTCGCCGCCGCCCACGGTGCAAACAAAAAGGGGACCGCCGTGAAGCGATCCCCTTATTGAGTCGAAGCTGTTCTTACTTGTTACTCGGCAAGCGCTGGGCTGCCGGCCATCGCTCCCACCGAGGCTTCGGCGCGGGCGCTGGTGACCACAAGGGCCGAGTGACCGGAGGTGGCTGGGAATTCCGGATAGGCTTCCATGCCGTGCTCCGTGATGTCCAAGCCTTCCATCTCTTCTTCGGGGCTAACCCGCAGACCCATCACAGCCTGGACCGCCTTGAACAGCGCAAAGCTAACGCCGAACGACCAAGCAAAGGTGACGCCGATGCCAATCAGCTGAGTGGCGGTTTGCGAGCCGCCACCGCCGGTGAACAACCCACCTTCTTTGGCAAACAAGCCCGTTGCCAAGGTACCCCAAGCGCCGCAAACGCCGTGTACTGATATGGCGCCTACGGGGTCGTCGACCTTCAACTTGTCGAAGAACAAGGCCGAGAACACCACCAAGACACCAGCGATCATCCCGGTGAGCAGCGCGAAGGGGACAGAGAGGTTTGCGCAACCTGCGGTGATTCCGACCAGACCTGCCAATGCGCCGTTCAGGGTGAAGGAAGCATCAGGCTTCTTGAACAACAGCCAAGCAATCAACATGGCCGTAATGGAACCGCCCGCCGCGGCGATGTTGGTGGTCATCGCAATTTCTGCAAACGAGCCGCCGCCGATGGCTGTTGTGCTACCTGGGTTAAATCCAAACCATCCCAGCCAGAGAATGAACACGCCCAAAGCCGCCAGAGGCAGATTGTGGCCAGGCATTGGCGTGGCTTTGCCGTCCTTGTAGCGTCCCAAACGTGGACCCAACACGATGGCGCCTGCCAAAGCGGCCCAGCCACCCACGGAGTGAACAACTGTTGAACCGGCGAAGTCGATGAAGCCCGGAAGCCCCATCCCGTTCAAGAAGCCACCATCGGGAGCCTCCATCCAGCCTTTGCCCAAGAACAAACTGCCCCAGAACCAGCTGCCCGAGATCGGATACACCACCGCGGTGATGCCAATGGTGTACAGCAGGTAAGATTTGAACTTCGTGCGCTCTGCCATGGCACCCGAAACGATCGTTGCAGCGGTGGCTGCGAAGACGGTTTGGAAAAGGAAGAACGCCCAGCTAAACGAAACCGAAGCTTCTTTGGCATCAGCCAACGTTTTGCCATCGGCGCCCACCGAAGTGGGGTCGAAGAAGAAGGCGTTGGTACCGAAGAAACCGTTGGTGAGACCGAACATAAGCCCGAAGCCCACCGCCCAAAACACGATGGACCCAATCGAGAAGTCCATCACGTTTTTCATGATGATGTTCACCGCGTTTTTGGCGCGGGTCATGCCGGTTTCCACCAGGGCAAAACCAGCCTGCATAAAGAACACCAAGAAAGCCGCCAGACACGTCCACAAAGTGTTGACGTCATCTAGCGCCGCCATTGCCGGGGCCGCTGCTTCGTCTGCGCGGGCCGTGCCCACCGTGACGGCGAGCAGAAGCGCAGCAGGTAATCCAAACCGTCGCATGTGTTTTCTCCTTGTGTGCGTTCTAGAGAGTTGGTGGGTTGTCGTCATCAACGTCCTCCAAGTTACCTGCAAGGTGTTTCCGACACGTTTCCCCTCGTGCAAAACTGAGTAACTACGATGCTGCGGCGTGTTGGCGCTGGGGGAAAAGCCACGAAAATCGCGCACATACGCCGCACCACAGACATCCGGCGCGTCACTCTCGTGTATGATCTTTCGCGCGAATGATGCGATTTAGACCCGGTTTGGCTTTGGGATGTTTGCTTGTTGACGTTTCGTTAACGTCGGCGAAGGCGTTGGCGGCACCGCCTGCGGTGTTTGTTCAAACCAGTGCGGCCGACTTTGAAGAAGGCGAAGCGGTGGGCACCGTGGTGGCACCGCCCGGTCAGGTTGAGCCTGGGTTTTCCCACCGCCGCGTGGACATCGACGCCGCTTTTGTGTGGTCATCGGCGCTTGCGGCCGACGGCAAAACCGCATTTGTAGGCACAGGCGATCCCGGGCGCGTGTACGCCACGTCGATCGCACAAGGCGGCGCGCGGTTGTTGGCCGAGTTGCCCGAGCCTTGGGTCACAGCGGTTGCTGTGCAAAGCCCACAAACCTTGTTGGTGGCCACCACGCCGGGCGCGAAGCTTTATCAAGTCAACATCTCCGATGGCAAATACAAAGAGATTGCGCGGCTTGAAAGCGAACACATTTGGAGTCTGCTTCACGACAGCAAAACGCGCGTGACCTACGCCGCCACCGGATCCCCTGGCCGCATCGCCACCATTGATGCGGCGGGAAAGGTGCGCAAGCTTTGGGACTCAGGCGATCAACACTTGGTGTCGCTGGCGTTTGATGCCGAAGGCGCGCTGTTGGCGGGCTCCGCCGAAAAAGCGATCTTGTTTCGCGTAACACCGCAGGGCAAGGCCACGGCGCTCACCGATTTTGAGGCTGCCGAAGTGCGCGCGGTGGTTGTGGTGGGCGACGTGACGTACGTGGCCGTCAATGCGTTTGAAAGCGCGCCCGATGTGGCTGCGCAAACGCAGGACAAAGCCGCCAAGGGCACGCCTTTGGTCAGCGGAGGCAAAGCGCCCGCGGCGCCAGGTCGCTTGCCCCGTCCCGGTGCGCCCAAGGGACGAGGCGCTGTGTATCGACTTGATAAACAAGGCGCGCTTGAATCTGTTGCCAGCTTGGATCAGGGATACTTCAGCGCGCTGGGGGCCGACAAGGCGGGCAACGTTTTCGCTGCGGCGGGCACCGAGGGAAAAGTTTTCCGCATCGATCCCGATCGCAATGTGGTTTTGTTGGCCGAGTTGCCCGAGCGACAAGCGCTTACGGTATGGCCCACGGCCACGGGCCTTGTCGTGGGCACTGGCGACGCGGGGGCGGTGTTTGTGGCCACGCCGGCGACCGCCAAGAACGCGTCGTATCTGTCAAAGGTGTTCGACGCCACCCGCTGGGCACACTGGGGGCAGTTTCGTTACGGCGCATCAAGCGCTCTGGCCATAGAAACACGCGCCGGAAACACAGCGCGCCCCGATGCCACGTGGGCCGTTTGGTCAGCGCTGGCGTCGCCAACCTTTGCGCACAGCGAGGGGGAAGGCCGCATCGCGAGCCCTTCTGCCCGCTACGTGCAATACCGCGTGACACTGCCGCCCGATGCGGCTTTGCGAGACACAGCGATTTACCACCGGCCGCAGAATCTGCGAACCCGCGTGAGTGAGTTGAGCTTGGCGGCGCCTGAAGGCGTCGATGCCAGCAAACGCGAACACAACGCTGTGTTGAAGCTGCGATGGAAGGTCGAGAACGCCGATGGCGATGTGATTGCGTACAAGCTGTCCTACAAGCCCGAAAGCGAGAACCAATGGCGCACGTTGGTCCCGGGGCACGAGGCCTTGGCCAAGGCCGAATACGATTGGAACACCGAAACGGTGCCTGATGGGGAATACGTGGTTCAGATCAAAGCCACCGATGCACCCTCGGTCCCGCAAGATCAAGCGCTGGAATCAACGTATGTCTCGCCACCTGTGTTGGTAGACAACACCCGCCCCACGATCACAGACTTGGCGGCGCGGCTGCCAGAGGTGACGGGCGTGGCGCAGGACGCGGGCTCGGTGATCTCGCACGTCGAGGTGTCCATTGATGCGGGGCCATGGCAAAGCGCCGCGGCGAAAGACGGGCTTCTGGATCAGAAACAAGAGGCCTTTGGGTTTCGTTTGCCGAATCTTACCGCGGGCGCACACGTGGTGGCCGTGCGTGCTTACGATGCTGCGAACAATGTGGGCGCAGCCCAGCTTGTGATCACCACCAACAGGAGCCAGCGATGATCAACGACGCGCTTCAACTGCCAGCCGCGCCCGAGGTGGTGCAAACGGAAGTGGGCATGCTGCAGAATTTCTGTGAGCTGCTCTATTGCCCGCAAACGCGTGTGGGGGCGCTTGTGGATCCTGCGTTCGAGGTGGACCGCCTGCTGCGTTTGGCGCAGGAGCGCGATGTGAAGGTGGAAACGATTTTGATCACCCACACGCATCACGATCACATCGAGGGCGTGGCCGATGCGGTGGCCGCCACGGGCGCGCGCGTTTATGTGCACGCCCATGAAGTGGAACGGGTGCGTGCGCAATGCCAAGAAATTGCCCTGGTCACCGACGGCCTGGACATCGCCATCGGGGCTTGTGGCGTGCGCGTGCTGGAGACCTTTGGTCACACGGTGGGGGGTGTTTGTTATCTGGCGGATGGGTATGTGATCACGGGCGACGTGCTGTTTGTAAGCGGCTGTGGTCGCACCGACTTTCCGGGTGGCAGTACGGAGGCAATGTGGAAAAGCCTGAACCGTTTGATGGCGCTGCCCGAAGAAACGGTCGTTTACCCGGGGCACAACTACGGCAAAACGCCCACTTCCAGCATCGGTCGGGAAATGCTTGAGAACCCTTACCTTCGCTGCTCCGATTTTCCTGCGTTTCAGCAGTTGCGTGTGCGCGCGCGCAAAGCTTAGAGGTGAGGTGTGGCCAAACGCGAAAAAGGCGCCGTCCCCTAAAGGACGCGCCCCTTTCTACACGCGGCATCCCGCGAAAACAATTTAGCGAGCGGCGATTGCGCGTTGGTTGCGCGTGCGACGGGTGCCCATGCGGTGCAGATCAATCAAGCGCGCGGCGGAGTAGCTTTCCAGCTTGGTCACGTAATCTTTGTCCTTGGCTTTGCCAAGCGCCGAGGCGGTTTCTTCCACCAGCTTGCTGCGTGAACCAAACTTTTCCTGCGCCAAGTTGGTGGCGCCGTGAAGCTTCAGCAGCTTTGCGTTGGAGGTGCTGAGCAGCCGCTTGCGCATGTCGTCCTTCGACTCGTCGCTGTCTTTGCTGAGCAGACCCACGATCTGATCGACCAGCTTGTCCTTGGTTTCAAACTTGGCTTTGACGGTGGCGAGCGGGGAGGGCATGGCGTTTCCTATTTTTCGATGACTTCAAACACCCTTTTGGAAAAGGGAGGGCAGATATAGCCCACTTCTTCAAACCGCGCCACCCCGACAAAGCCGCGAAAATGCGAGCCGGATGGCCGCAGAAACTTATTGTTGCAGCGCGACGAAGGCCTCCCGGGCGGCGGCCACGAAGGCGTCCACATCGGCCTCCGTATGCGCCCCCGAAACAAAACCCGCTTCGAGCTGCGCTGGCACCAGGTACACGCCCCGGTCCAACAAAAGGTTGAAAAAACGGCCGAATTTGGCCGCGTCGGCGGCTTTGGCGGTGGCAAAATCCACCACCGGGTTGGTGGTGAAAAACACCGTAAACGCCGAGCCCAGGCGCTGCACCCGCGCGGCGGTGCCAGTTTCGGCGATGGCTTGGTTCACCCCCGCCTCCAAACGCGCGCCCAGCGCATCAATGCGGTCGTAAAGCGCCTGATTCAGCTTCTTCACGGCCGCAAGCCCGGCGGCCATGGCCAGCGGGTTGCCCGAAAGCGTGCCGGCCTGATACACGGGGCCTTCGGGGGAGATTTTGCTCATGATGTCGCTACGCCCGCCGTAGGCCCCCATGGGCAGGCCACCGCCCACGATTTTGCCCAGGCAGGTCAAATCAGGCTTCACGCCAAACAGCTTCTGCGCGCCCCCCGGGCCCACGCGAAAGCCGGTGATCACTTCATCGAAGATCAGCAGCGCGCCATGTTTGTCGCACAGCTCGCGCGCGGCCTGCAGATACCCCGGCTTGGGATGCACCAGACCCATGTTTCCGGGCACGGGCTCCAAAATCAGCGCCGCCACTTGACCTGGGCTGGCTGAGAACACCGCCTCCAGAGCCGCCACGTCATTAAAAGGCGCTAGCAAGGTGTCGGCCACGGCGGCGTCAGGGACCCCCGCAGAACCCGGAATGCCCAGTGTGGCCGCCCCCGAGCCCGCGGACACCAACAACATATCGGCGTGCCCGTGGTAGGCGCCTTCGGTTTTGATGATCTTTTGACGGCCGGTAAAGCCACGCGCCAACCGCAGCGCCGACATGGTGGCTTCCGTGCCCGACGACACAAACCGCATCCGCTGCATGCTGGGGAACGCCTGGCGAATGGCCTCGCCCAGCAGAATCTCGCGCTCAGTGCTGGCGCCAAAGCTTGTCCCCTGCGCCGCAGCCTCAACAATCGCCGCATGCACGTCAGGATCGGCGTGGCCCAATATCATGGGGCCCCAGCTGCCCATGAAATCGATGTAGCGGTTGCCATCCGCGTCCCACACGTAAGCGCCTTGCGCGCGCGCCAAGAACACGGGGCTGCCGCCCACGGCCTTAAACGCCCGCACGGGGCTGTTCACGCCGCCCGGAAACAAGTTCTGGGCGGTTTCAAACAGGGCAAGCGATCGATCACGTTTCATGCTGTTTTGACCCTTGGGTCCTAGTCACGGCTATTCGTCGCTGGCGGGACCTTCGTCTTCACCGGCGTCGTCATCCACAGTGGCGTCATCATCGTCGCCTTCGGCTTCGTCGCCCAAGTCTTCGGCCACAAGCGTGGCGGTGGCCAATTCGGCGCGCGCGGCGGCCACTTCTGGCGACACCTCACGCTCTTCGTCGTCCTCCGATTCGGCCAACCGCTCCATGGCCACAACCTTTTCTTCTTTGTCGAGGCGAATCAGGCGCACGCCTTGGGTGTTGCGGCCAATCGTGGGCACGCCATCAACCGGCATGCGAATCAGCTTGCCGCCGTCGGTGATGATCATCAGATCGTCTTCGTCGTTTACGATGCGCAAAGCCACAACCTTGCCGTTGCGTTCGGTGGCTTTGATGGTGATCACGCCTTTGCCACCGCGCCCCTTGGTGGGGTAATCGGAGGTGGGGGTGCGCTTGCCGTAGCCGTGTTCGCACACGGTCAGTAGGGTTACCGTGGCGTCGCGGGGGATCACCGCCATGCCCACCACTTCATCGTTGGCGTCGCGCAGGTTGATGCCGCGCACGCCGCGGGCTGTGCGGCCCATGGGGCGCACGGTTTCTTCGCGGAA
The DNA here is from genome assembly GCA_038257535.1 of Polyangia bacterium. GTDB lineage: Bacteria > Myxococcota_A > Polyangia > Fen-1088 > Fen-1088 > JAGTJU01. Next base: position 18,776 of record JBBSJE010000044.1, on the reverse strand, counting down.
GCGAATGGACCAGCCATTGCGGGTGCCCATCAAGAAGTCGCTGGCGCCTTCGGTGATGCGCACGGCGATCAAGTCGTCGTCTTCGTCAATGGAAAGCGCGATGATGCCGGTGACGCGAATGGCAGAGAAGGCCTCAAGCGAGGTTTTCTTGATCACGCCTTTGCGGGTGGCCATAGCCACGAACGAGCCTTCGGCAAAATGCCGCACGGGCTGCAAGGCCACCACGCGCTCGCCCTCTTGCAGGGGAATCAAATTTACAAACGCTTTGCCTTTGGCGTAACGGCCGACTTGCGGAAACTGCCAAATCTTCTTGGAGTAGCAGCGGCCTTTGTTTGTGAACATCAACAAAGTGTCGTGGGTAGACGCCACGAACACTTGCGCCACAAAGTCTTCTTCGTGGGTGGTGGTGCCTTTAACGCCACGGCCACCACGGCGCTGTGCTTTGTACTCCGACTCGGCGTTGCGCTTCACGTAGCCGCCGTGGGTCACCGTGACCACCATGTCTTCTTCGGCGATCATGTCCTCAATGTCGATGTCGGTCTCATCAACATCAAGAATCTCAGTGCGGCGATCGTCGCCATAAAGCGTGCGAACTTCTTCCAGTTCGCCGATGACCACGCTCATCAAGATCTCTTCGCTGGCCAAAATGGCTTCCAGGCGCGCAATTTCGGCGGCCACTTCGCGCATTTCTGCTTCCAAGGACTCAATTTCCAGGCCGGTCAGCTTGGCCAGGCGCATGTCCAAGATGGCCTGCGACTGCCGTTGAGACAGCGCGAAGGTAGACATCAAGCTAAAACGCGCGGTTTCTGTATCTTTGGAGCCACGGATGATCTTGATTACCTCGTCGATGTTATCGACGGCGATCTTCAATCCCTCCAAGATGTGCATGCGCTCGCGCGCCTTCATCAATTCATAAACGGTGCGGCGGGTAACCACCTCGCGGCGATGCTGCAGGAAGTGCTGCAAACAATGCTTCAAGGTCACCATTTCGGGGCGGCCATCCACGATCGCCACCATGTTCACGCCGAAGCTTTCTTGCAGCGGCGTCATCTTCCACAGGTTGTTCAGCACAACCTCGGGCACGGCGTCTTTTTTCAGCTCAACCACAACCCGCATGCCTTCGCGATCCGATTCGTCGCGCATGTCGGAGATGCCTTCAATCTTCTTTTCCCGCACCAGCTCGGCGATCTTCTCAATCAAGCGAGCTTTGTTCACCTGGTAGGGAATTTCTGTGGTGATCAGCGCTTTGCGGCCGGTCTTGGGATTTTCCTCAACCGTGGTGCGCCCGCGCATGATCACGCTGCCGCGGCCGGTGGCGTAGGCGCGACGAAGGCCCGCGCGGCCGCAGATGAAGCCGCCGGTGGGAAAGTCAGGCGCGGGAACGTATTCCAACAAGTCTTCCCACGAAAGTTCAGGGTTGCGGGCCAGCGCCACGGTGGCGTTGATCACTTCGCGCAAGTTGTGGGGCGGAATGTTGGTGGCCATACCCACCGCGATGCCGGAGGCGCCATTGACCAGCAGATTCGGGATCCGCGTGGGCAATACGGTGGGCTCAACTTCTTTGTCGTCGTAGTTGGGCTGAAAATCGACGGTTTCTTTGTCGATGTCGGCGAGCAGCTCTTGGCCGATCTTCTCCATGCGGCACTCGGTGTACCGGTAGGCGGCGGGGGGATCGCCATCCACAGAGCCGAAGTTGCCTTGCCCGTCGATGAGCGGGTAGCGCATGGAAAAGTCCTGCGCGAGCCGCACGAGGGCGTCGTAAGCGGCCGAGTCGCCGTGCGGGTGAAATTTACCCAACACTTCACCAACAACACGCGCGCACTTAATGTAAGGGCGGTTCCACGTGTTGCTCATGGTTTGCTGCGTGTACAAAATTCGCCGGTGGACGGGCTTGAGGCCGTCGCGAATGTCAGGCAGCGCGCGCGAAACAATGACGCTCATGGCGTAATCCATGAACGACGACTTCATCTCTTCTTCTATCGACACCGGAACCCGGTGCCCACCAGCGCCCGGAGGGCCTGCTGGGGGAGCGGGGGGCATCGGAGGCGTTGAAGAACCGTTGGAACCTTCGATAGTTGCCATCTTTGGGCGCCAACGTACCAGGAGTGGGGCGCAAGGTCGATAGCGGCGTGGGCAGGGCAAATGTCAGTAGGTCGCTTGGTTACATCAGCCGATGTTTCGCCAGGTCACCTACCTGCAGCGCCGCGATGACTGGCTATAGCTAGTCAGCCCAGTCAGGACGACGGCCGTGAGGGTCATAGGTCGTCGGCTGTCGGCAGGCACCTACAGTGCCGACAAATTACCATCTTCCGAGGTTTTTTCCGTAATGTCCCGCAATTGGCTCTTTGCGCGCGCTCAGGCCCAATTGCGTTTTTTTTCTTGCGTTCCCGCGGCTTTAGGCCCAAAAATGCGGCGGGCTTTAACATGGGTCCGGCTGTTTCTATTTTGGAGGCGAATAATGTTGGGTAATCAAATACGTAGAATTTCACTTTTCACGGGGGTTGGTCTTGCCGCACTGCTAACGCAGGGCTGTGGCGATGATAAGCCCTCAGTAGTGGCCGATGGCGGGGTCGATGGTGGCGGTGGCGTGGCCACGCTGTCCATCAGTCCTGCCACGTTTGCTTATCCTGCCCCCGTTTTGGTGGGCGCGTCGGCCGAGGCCGTCGTCTTTACGGTTACCAACACATCAGCCACGAACGCGAGCGGCACCCTGACCGCCGGCGTCACCGGCCCTAACGCCACCGACTTCACCAGCTCGACGACCTGTATGGGCTCGCTGGCACCCGGTCAAAACTGCACCATTTCGCTCGTCTTCTCACCCCAAGCAGCTGGCGAAAAGTCAGTGACTGTTGGGGCATTCGGTCGCGACGGCACAGAGGCTGCTGGCGCAGCAGTTACAGGCGTGGCGGTGCTTCCTGCCGCTTTGACCATTACTCCGCCAACGCCTGACTTCGGCTCGGTGCAGACTGGCCAGCAGAGCATGCCCCTAACCCTGACCGTTACCAACACCGGTGGGGGCGCTTCGGGCGCCGTTGCCGCCGTGTTGGGTGGCGCGATGGTGGGCGACTTCATCATCGACTCGAACGCGTGTGCGGCCGCTTTGGCTCCCGCGGAAACCTGCTTGGTTGTGGTGCGGTTCGCGCCCACCAGCGTTGGCACCAAGGTGGGCACCGTAACCGCCTCCAGCGTGCCAGGCGGCTCAGCCGTCGCCAATCTGACCGGACGAGGCATTCGCCCCTCCGCGATCAGCATTGCACCCACGCCGGTCGTTTTTCCAGAGACCTTAATTGGCGGCGAGTCGATCGAGCAGACTCTAACCGTGACAAATTCCGGCGACGCGGCCGCCACGGGACTGGCTCCCTCGGTCGCTGGTGCGCATCGCAACGATTTCGTTATTGCTCGGACCGATTGCGCGATGAACCTGGCAGCAGGTGCTTCCTGTGAGGTCAACATTGCCTTCAAGCCCACCGCAGCAGGTGACCGCAGCGCTTCGCTCAACATCAGCACCACGGGCCTGGGATTGGTCTCGGCGGGGCTTAGCGGCAAGGGCTTGGCGCCCGCGCTGCTTTCGTTCAAGACAGGAAGCCTGAACTTCGGGCCGGTCGAGGTGAACAAGCAGGGCGCCCCAGTGGCGATCAACTTGCAGAACATGGGTGACGTGCCCACAGGCGCCGTGGCCATTACGCGCACGGGCGCCAACGCCAACGATTTCACGATCGACAGCGACGGTTGCGCCGGCAAAACCCTGGCCAAGCTCGAAGAGTGTGTGATTCAGGTTCGCTTTGCTCCAGCGGCAACGGGCGCACGTGCTGGCGGCCTCTCCGCCACGGGCACCCCCGGCGGCACCGCCACCACCAGCTTTAGTGGGACGGGTCTGGCGCCTGGTTCACTTTCGCCTGATCCCGCCTCGCTCAACTTCCCGGGCATTGTGATTGGCAACGAGAGCATGGCGCTTACCGTGACCTTGACCAACGGCGCAGGCCAGGCCGCGACTAGTGCGCTGGTGACCACGCTGGGTGGCGACTTCCCAGGTGATTTTATTCTGCCCAGCGCAACCAACGCCTGCGCAGGCAAGTCTTTGGCTGGTGGCGAAAACTGCCAAATGGCCGTTATCTTCAAACCCACGGCATCGGGCGCGCGTTCAGCAAGGCTGAACATTGGTGGTGGCCCCGTAGCTCTTTCTATTCCGTTGGCGGGCGAAGGTCTTTCTCCTGCAATGGTCGCGCTGACCCCAGCCGGGCAAAACTTCGGCTCCGTAGCGCGGGGGCAAGTAAGCGCTTGGGCGAACTTCACACTTACGAACAGCGGCCAAGCTCCCAGTGCTGCCATCACGGCAACCTTGGGTGGTACCAACACCAGCGACTTCACCGTTTCTTCGATGTGTCCAGCAGGCGGCCTCGCCGGTCCGGGAACCTGCGTGGTTCAGGTTCGGTTCTCTCCCGTTTTGCAGGAGAGCGGCGAAGGAACAAAAACCGCCAAATTGGTAGTGTCTGTAGGCGGCACGATGCTTGAAGCTGACCTGACGGGCATTGCCGTATCACCGAGCGGCCTGACGATTACGCCAACCCCGGAAACATTCGAGGCTGTGGTGGTTGACGAGGCAAGCGGTCCCGACAACATGGTCAAGGACGCAACCTTCACGGTGCGAAACGATGCGATTCCCAATACGGGAGCGCTCACGGTCGTGCTGTCGGACACCACGAACTACTCGATCGTAACTGACGGTTGCGTGGGCAAAGAGCTTGTGCCCGAGCAGTCCTGCGACATCCTTGTGCGCTTTGGACCTAAGTCGCCTGGAGCAAAGCCCGCCAACTTGACGGTGACCAGCGTATCCATGAACACGGCCGAGGCGACAATAACGGGCAACGCCGTTGATAGGCTGCAGGTTCGCGAGGGCGAAGGTGCTTTCTCTACGGCTGTGACCTTGGACTGGCCGCAGGACTACCTTGCGAAGATAATGAACGGTACCCGTCGCATTATCGAGGTGAAGTGCAACGCGATTTCTTGCGGCACGCTTGCGCTGTCTAACATCGGGCCCGATTGGGTTCGCGATGACAGCTCCATCAACGAGGGCCCAGCGGTTTCGGATCCCTGCCCCAACGCACCTACCGCGCTGACCAAGGATCAGATCTGCCGCATCGGCATTCGCTTCTTCCCCCAAAATTCGGGTTTGAACAAGACTGCCACGCTCACTGTGACAGGTAGCACTGCCAACACACAGGTGGCTGCGACCTTAAATGGTGGGGCGATCAAGCCACTGAAAATCGAGCGAATTTCACCGCAGATCGATCCGACCTTCCCGGACGCCACTATTGGTGACTTCAAGGAGGCTCAGTACCGTGTGACTTATGGTGCTTCCGGCATCACACTGCCTGCAACCAGCCCGTTGAACGTGCTGTTGGGTGGCGCTCACGCCAATCAGTTCGCAGTGGCCAGCTCATCTTGTGCCGGCGCCGTGCTGAACAATGAGGACACCTGCCTCATCACCGTTCGCTTCATCCCTACAAGCACCACTCCCGCTGTCAAGGCAGGTGAGGTTCTTGTTAGTGGCGCCGTGACAGGTGAGGACGCACTTGCCACATTTACGGGGACTGCGGTTACTCCCGCGAATCTGACCCTTAGCGGAGACAGCAACTTCGGAAGTGTCATGACGGGGGCTGCTACCGGCGTCACTCGTTCCTTCACGCTCAAGAACAACGGAACGCAAGTGGCTGCCTTCAATGGCAATGCCACGGCTGTGCCGGCGGACGCCGGCTACACTGTAACGGCCAACGGTTGCGTGTCCGGGCAGCTTGGTAACGGTGGTGAGTGCTCTGTGACCGTGGTCTTCCTGCCCGGCGCTCGCACGGTTCTCGGCGCTCGGGTGGCAACCCTTACGGTGGGTGGGCAATCCATCGGCCTCAACGGCATCGCCACCTCACCTGCGTCGGTTAGCAATGCGGTCATCGCTTCCGGTGTCGCCGACTTCGGCGTCCTCCCGGCCGGCGAACAGCGAACGGAAACCTTCACCATTACTAACTCCAGCGGCGAAGCTCTTGCGTCGCAGCTGTCGGTGTATCTGGATCCCGCCACGGATCCGCAGTTCACTCTCCTTTCGGTGACCAATTGTTCGCCCACTCCTTTGGGTGCGGGTGCCAATTGCTCAGCGCAGGTCCGTTTCGCTCCTGGTAGCGATGTGGGTGCAGCCAACGAGCAGTTCACAGGCAAACTGGTCATCTCCGGCGTGAACGTGCTGGTGGAGATCAGCCTTCAGGGTGCACGCAAGGGTGAAGCGAAGTTCGACATCGTGAATACGCCGGCGCCGCTCGCTCTTGGCAACGCTTGGCCGAACACAGAAGCGGCGACGCGTACCATCACGGTGAAGAACAACGGTGGCGCAGACAGCACGCCAGTTCAGCTTGGCAATCTCACCAACTTCGTCGTCAAAGGCGGAACCTGCGTGAATCTGGCCTCGCTGGCTCGCAACGCCGAGTGCACCATCCTCGTTGCTTTCCGGCCCACGGGCTTGGCTGCAGCGCCTGAAACCCTGACGGTGGACCCCACTGGGTTCCCGGCTCTCGGGACGAGCATCTCCGTGGAAGGAAACGCTGTACCGAACAACGAGATGCTGGCTGTTCCGGCATCGGTTGACTTGGGCGTGGTTCCTGCCGGCAACACTGGCACTACCGCTTCCATCACGGTGAACAACCCAACGGCCTCGGGGGCAGTGACTTTGACTGCTAGCAACAGCCGTTTTGGCATCACTGCCGGAACCTGCACAACTTTGACCGCAGCCAACAACTGCGCATTCCAGGTCGCCTTTAGCCCGGAAGCTGGAGACGTCGGTGGAACCGTGGTGAGTGGTGAGGTCACGATCAGCGCAGGCGGTCAGTCGACCAAGTTGATTGTCTGGGGACGGGTCCACAAGCCTGCCACCCTGGGCATCACCTCCACGGTCGGTGGGGGCACCAGCGCTGTCAGCAATGGTGCGACGATTGACTTCGGTAACGTGGTTGTTGGTACGCCTCGGTCCGCCACCCTTACGGTGACGAATTCCGGCAACGTGGTGTCGGGGGCTTTCGGGACGCCGACAAAGGGCGGTCCGAACGAGACCCAGTTCACTGTTACTGATGTGAATTGCTTTGGCGCAACGGTGGGCCCGGATGGTGGCAATTGCACCTTCACGGTCACCTTCAATCCGACCGAGCAAGCTGTGAAAACGGCTACCCTCAGCATCCCCGCCGTCTCTCCGGGTCTGACTGCTCTGTCTGTTACTCTGACGGGTAATGGTCAGCAGCAGGCATCGCTCTCGCTCACGCCTGACAGTGCGGCATGCGGCGCGAGCGTTCCGGTGACCGGCGAGCACGCCACGGGCTGCGCGTTCACGCTCAAGAACGCCGATGGCGCCGTGCCCACGGGCACCGTGTCCATCAGTGTGAGCGAGAACTTCTCGCAGACCTCGAACTGCCCAAGCACCCTCCAGGGAGGCGTCTCCTGCACCATCACGGTCAAGACGAAGCCCACGTTGGTGTCGAGCAACCTTGAAGGAACGCTGACGGTAAGCGCCAATCCAGGTGCCACGCCAGCGCTCACTCGTCCGGTGACTGGTTCGAGCGTTTCACAGCTCTCGTTCTCGGCTGCCACCGCCTTCACCGCTACGACTGGGACCAGCAGTGCGCCTCAAACCATTGCTCTCACCAACAACGCCGGCGCGCTAGCCACCGGCCTGGTGACTGTGGAACTCTTGCCAAATGCCGGCAACGACTTCTCCATGGTTTCTGACGCTTGCTCCGGGACCACTCTGGCTCCGGGCGGAGCCTGCGATGTTGTCGTGGTCTTCACCCGCACCGCGGCCGGAGTCCGCACGGCTTCATTGAAGGCCACCATCCAGGGTGGCATCAGCGAAGCAGTTCGCCCGCTGACCAGCAACTAGCCCGAGCCTAAAAAGGCTGAGAAGGCCCTGCCGAGAGTTCTCGGTGGGGCCTTCGTTTATGGTGAGCATTTCATGGCCGCTGCCTTAGGGGGCAACTGCGGAAAGGCGACCGACCGTGGGAAACAAGCCCGGAACGAAACCGCGGGTCGTTGTACAAGAACCGGATCCTAGGCCGCGCCGAGGTAAGCGTTCAGGGGGTAAGAGCGCCCGTCGAATCGCGCTCGAAACCGATTGGACCGCAAAACTGTAAAGCGGTACTTCGAGGCGGCGCTGGAGCAGGGCTCAGCAATCTGGAGGCAACGGAGGCGGTTGCAGCGCAAGTGTGCCGGCAGCTGCAAGTCAACCAATAGTGCCGCCATCGCAAAGATAATCAACTCTTGTCCTAGGGCGCTAATGCAAATTCCTTAGGGTCTGGAGCCTTTAGGCTGGCTGGAAACGCTCAAGAGGGCCGCCAGCAACGGTGGCCCTTCTATATTGAGTATGTTAGCTTCGGCCCCATTCGTGGGAGCTCGAGTATGACTTGTAGAGACGGCGCACTTCGGCTTGGTTGCTTGTGGCTGGCGCAGTGCATTTTCGCATGGGGCGTCATGGTCGCCTTTACACGGCCCGCGCAGGCCAAGGTAGATCCCGAAGCTCTCATCATGGAGGGCATCGAGCTACGCCGCGCGGGTCGTGATGCGGATGCTCTTCCCAAGTTCGACCAGGCGTACGAGCTAGGAAAGACGCCCAGAGCTGCTGCGCAGCTTGGTCTGTGCTTGCAGGCTCTAGCCCGCTGGGCGGACGCGGACCCGAAGCTCGCCGAGGCGCTGACTTCAACTCAAGACCCCTGGGTCAAAAAGAACCGGGAGACGCTCAAGGACGCGTTGGAGCAAGTCAAGGCAAGGGTGGGGCGGGTTGAGATCGTGGGCAAGCCGCCCGGGGCCGAAGTGGCGGTGAACGGGCGCGTGGTGGGCACGTTGCCGCTGTCGAAACCGGTGCTTGTCAACGAGGGCCCTGTCGACATCGAAGTCTCGGCTCCCGGGTACAAGCGGGGCATCAAAAACCTGACGGTTTCGGGGGCGAGCTACCAGAGCGTGGTGATTCGGCTGGAGGAGGCAGCGAACGTCCCCACCGCTCCGCCGCCCGCTTTGGCCATGAACGCCCCGTCTGCGAAGCATGAGAATGCGAGGTTGGTTGTATCGGCGGATTCGGCCGCAACTACCGACGAGTCACGGCCGATAACCAAGGAACTATGGTTTTGGGCGGGCGCCGTGGCCGTGGTGGGCGCGGTGGTCTTGGGCGTGGTTTTGGTCTCGGGAAGCGGCCCGAAGGATCCGAAGTTCGACCAAGTGCACACTTTTTGAAAGCAGCATCGATGAAAAGCATCTCCCTTGGTTTCTGTGCTTATCCGGCTGCGCTTGGCTTGGCCATTGCCCTGGCGGGCTGCACCTCCGAGACACGCGACTGTGCACCCTCCAGCATCATGCTGCGGGTCAAGTGTGCAAGTGGTGTCGAGGCCACTGCCGCCACCGCCAGCCTAACCCGGCTGGAAGACGACAAATTCAATGAGCTGCCGCTTTCCATTGATTGCTCGCGCGTCAGCAACATACAGGTCAACATCCCAGATTACGCGGCCGGCCAGCACTTCGACATCGTTGTGCAGGGAATCGATGGAGCTGGCGCCCCCATCGGGGCTCCGACGCGTGTCACGAAGCTGCCGCTCGTGCCGCGCTGTACGGTTCTGGATCTGACCATCGAGGGGTTGGATGCTGCCATGCCGGACCCCAATCCCATGCAGGAGATGGATGCGGGCGGTAGGGACGGACAGAGGGACGTCGACGCCGCTGATCCCGCTGATGCCGGACCGCCAGGCAGCAAAGATCCGGGTGAAGCCTGCGTGGCGACCTCCGAATGCAAAGAAGGGGTCTGTGCCAGTGGCGTCTGCTGTGAAAGCACCTGCGAAGGCACCTGCGAAAGCTGCAATCAGGTCGGAAGCCCTGGCCGTTGTCGACCTGTCCCCCTCGGCAAAGTGCCCAGTGCAGGAAAGGCCTGCGCGGACGAAGGCGCCGCTTCATGCGGACTCAACGGCACCTGTGATGGTCAAGGTGCATGCGCAAAGTACGCCGATGGAACACTCTGCGAAAAAGGGATGTGTGACGGAGGGGGCACCAAGGGACGAAATGTCTGCCAATCAGGGGCTTGTTCGGCACAAGACGAGAAAATCTGTGCGCCCTTCCGGTGCGACGCCCAGACAGTGGATTGCTTCCCGAAATGCGCGAACGACGACCAATGTGTTGCCGGGCGCAATTGCATGAACGAAAGCTGTGGCAAGAAGCCCCTGGGGTCCTCCTGCGAAGGCGATGCTGAGTGTCTCTCCGACAAATGCGCCGACAAGGTGTGCTGCAATACAGCTTGCAGCGGGGCCTGCGAGGCCTGCAATCTGCCGGGCACCCTGGGGCAATGCATGGCGGTGGCGCGAGGCGCTGCCGATCCCCATAACGAGTGCAAGAACGACGGGCAGAATAGCTGCCAGAAGACCGGGCTTTGTGATGGCGCCCGAGGTTGCGCGCTCTACGAGGCGAAAACTATTTGCAAAGCGGCGAGTTGCTCGGGAAACAACTTCATCGCGGCCGGTCAATGTGACGGGCAGGGCCGTTGCATTGACGGTTCCTCCTCGGCATGTTCACCCTCCGCCTGTACGAGCAACAGTTGCGTCAGCCGGTGCGAGACCAACGCCGATTGCGTTGGTGGCAATCTTTGCATCAACAACAGTTGTGGAAAGAAGGATAACGGGGCCACCTGTGGTGGAGATGGCGAGTGCAAAACCAACTTCTGTCGCGACGGTGTGTGCTGTGAGAACGCTTGCACAGGGGCGTGTCGAACCTGCAACCCCGGTGGCAATGCGGGCAAGTGCACCATGGTTGCGGTGGGCGTAAGCGATCCGCGGAACGAGTGCACGCGTGAGAACGCAAGCACATGTAGCACGGACGGGACCTGCGATGGGGCGGGCGGCTGCCGCCGATATCCGAGCGGTACCCAATGTGTGGCGCCAACCTGCAATTCCAGCACGAACACGGGAGCGTTTAGGCACGAATGCAATGGTTCTGGGCTGTGTCAGCAGACGAGGGCTCCGGAATCGTGTGCACCGGGGCGGTGTTCGGGCAATGCATGTACGTTGCAATGCTCGAAGAACGAAGACTGTGTGGCGCCCAATACTTGCGTGAATGGCTTCTGTGGAAAGAAGCCGAACGGCCAAATCTGCAGCCAGGCGACGGAGTGCGCAAGTGGGCATTGTGCTATCGAGGGCGTTTGCTGTGAGAACGCTTGTACAGGTGGCTGCCGAAGCTGCAACCTTGCTGGCAAGGCGGGAACATGTGAGTTCGTTCCTTCGAACGCCGTGGACACCCGAAATGTCTGCAAGGATCAAGGTGCCGCAATGTGCGGAAACACCGGTCGCTGCGATGGCAGCGGTGGCTGCTTGAAGTATGCGTCTGGCATCGAGTGCCGGGCCCAAAGCTGCGCTGCTGCAACTTACACGGCTGCGAGCAAATGCGACGGCAATGGTACGTGTGCGAATCCGGCGCCGGGGCCGTGTCCCAACAACCTGACGTGCCTTAGCAGCAGCCAATGTAAGAACTCGTGCAGCACCGATGCCGATTGTGCGTTGGCTTCGCTGTATTGTTTAAACGGGGCGTGTGTCGCCAAGCGTGCCAATGGCATGGTGTGCGGGGCCGCCGGGAGTTGTGCTTCAGGCAGCTGCGTAAACGATGTCTGTTGTACCACCACCAGTTGCGGAAGTTGCCAGCGCTGTGATTTGAATGGCGCAGGAACATGCAGCGCGGTGGCTGAAGGGCAGCCCGACCCGTTGAATATGTGCCTGGACCAGGGAGGAGCATCATGCGGAAATAATGGCGTTTGCGGGGCGGGAGGCAGTTGTCAAAAGCACGCGTGCATCTGCGATGGTTTTGCCATGCCGAATCCGGCCTCGGCGGGGCTGCCAAACCCCGCGTCGTATACGGTAGGTGATGGGTTTGTGACAGATAATGTGACCAAGCTGGTCTGGGAGGAGCCCATCAGCACGGCGGCTTTCACACAACCGGACGCAATCAAATACTGCTCCGACAAAGGTGGTGGCTGGCGCCTCCCCACGGTGGTTGAATTATATTCATTGGTTGATTTCACGAGGTACAGCCCGAGCATCGACGTTGCCATGTTCCCGAATACGCCATCCTCGTTTTTTTGGACGTCTTCCGCGTTGGCTCGAAATTCCTCCGCCGCTTGGGTCGTCTTATTCGTCGGCCCCCTCTTTAGCAGCCTCGGCCGGAACGAGACGAGCCGAGTTCGTTGTGTGCGTTGAGGGCGTTTTGCCGAACTGCCATGCAAAGGATCTCACCTTGGCCCTAGGCGCTACGCGGGCCAGTAGGAATGCGTGCCAGGCCTCGTTATGGGCTGCCTTGGCGCTTTGCCCACCGAACTATCCAGCGCATCTTGCACGTAGGTTATCCCGTGGCCGTGGCCATTGGGGACAACAAGCTTTGCGGCAACGTTTAAACGTCGGCGAATCGCGTACCTGTTCGAGCCCTGGAATGACCCTGACGACAAGGAGACAATGTGAAAAAATCAGTATTAGCTGTCGCAAGCTTTGCAGCAGCCCTGAGCACCATGCCTGCGAGGGCAGCCCTCGCCGCCCTGCCTTGCTATCCGGCCCCACGCTTTACCGTTAGTGCGTCTGAAGTTGTTGACGGCAAGACGGGGCTAATATGGCAACGTGGGGTGGCTCCCGTGGTGAAAACATGGGCCGACGCCAAGGCCTATTGCCCCACGGTGGGAGCCAACTTCCGCTTGCCTAGTGTGAAGGAACTGCTGACCATTGTTGATCTCACGAAATTCGCTGCGCCCGCCATCGACACAACTGCATTCCCGGGAACGCCATCCGCAGCTTTTTGGACGTCTTCCGCGATGGCTGGCAATTCCCTCTACGCGTGGCTCGTCGACTTCGACGTCGGCAACCCGAGCAGCGGCGAGGTGGTCGGTACGAACCAAGTTCGTTGTGTGCGTTGAGGATGGCGACTTTTTGACGATTTGATCTTTCCTGGTCGAAAGCCTGATAGATCGGCCGTGCTTCGCACCACAGCACAGGCTGTCGCAGGCGTCTGAGACCAGCTCACGCATACTTTTGCGAACAGATCGGAGCTCTCGATCTGCGAAAGCACGGGCGTTTCTGCGAATTTTAAACGGACGCGGGTCACTATCGTCGCACTAGCAAGGACGGGGAGGGCCCCGATGAACACCAGAACCGACAAGTCTCACGTTGCAAGTCTTGCCCTGGCAGCCAGGGCCGCAGGTCAATCTATCCATGCACCCACGGCCGAGCAGGTTTGCAAGGTGCCGCCCATGGGGCTCCAGCGCACGTCATTGGGCTGGCAGGTCCCTGCAGGTTCCCTCATTGCAGATGAAGGTGCAGCCTGCCCCGTGGCTCAGGCGCCATCCTGATTGCAAAGTCGAGGCGCGTTGTTGTTGCCACAAACCGCAGTCCCCGCCATTCCCCCACACACTTGTCTTGCGCCGGATCGCAGAGGAAGGGACACGAATCGCCGGCTAAATAGCACGCGCATGCGTAGGTTTGTCTCAAAAATGCGCACGTGGAAGACCGCGCCTAAAGCGCTCTCACCGCCACCCCTATCATCTCCTGCACATACCCCCCGGCCCGCACGCCCGGCGCCCACCCGGCAAGAAACCGATAAAAATCCGCCCAAGCCAGCGGGTACAGCGCGCGCCACTCGTGCTCTAGCGCCTCACCATCAACTTCGGGATGCTTCACGGCGATCGCTTTGCGCAGCGACGAGAAATAGTGGTCAAGCAGCTTTGGCGCCTGTGTTTCAAGTTTGCCGCCTTCAAGCACGCAGTCGAAAAAATAGACAACGTCCTTCATGCCGCAACCGCCGCCTATGTATTGAAAATCCACCGTCGCCACGGCATCGCCGCGATGGTTCAGGCAAAAGTTGTCGGGCTTGGCATCGCCGTGAACAAACGTTGGAAACGAGGTCGCGCTAAGCCGCGCATCCAAAGCTTGTGCAGCGTCGCGCAGGCTTTTGTCGCGCATGGTCTTGTGTTCTTCTGGGCGCGTTGCCAGGTGCCAATAGGTGCCTACCGGCCACAGCCCCTTAGGCCTTTCAGTCGCGAACGTGGCATGAAAATGCGCCAACCAATCGAGGCAAGCCTTCGTCGTGTTGGGCTCGCTGCAGCGACCACGTCGACCAAAGCCACTGGCATCCAGATCCTCCAACGCCAAAAGCTTGCGCGCGCCTTGGGTGCCCTCGGCGATGAACTTTGGAACCCGGCAGCCATCGTCGCAGCGAGGAGCGAAGCTGCGGTACCAACGCCGTTCAACTTCGTATGACCGCAGCTTGCGGCTGTGCGAATGACCTTCCCCGGACGGCGGCGCTTCGATGGCTTTGATGATGAAACTTGCCCCCGGCACTTCCATCCACTTGGCGCGGTAAAGTTGCCCGTAACCGGCCCACAAAGGCTGCAGGGGCTCAAGCGTTGGCTCGTTATGGCCCGAGGCCCCTAACGACGCGGCCCATTGTTGGATCTCTGTGGTCTGGATCTTCTAAGTGTTACAGAACGTCGGCACTTTTGCCAACTGCGTTAGTTCCGCCGCTTAGATATGCATTGCTAGTCCGATCTGCTAGTGTTCGTAAGCTTATAGTCTTGAGACGCTATGACCAATGGTTCATAGTTCTGGCTCCGCGGTGCCGCGGCTTTGGAGGGACAGATGCAGTTCAATTTAGGTCTATCCACGTCCACGGGGCGTAGCATTGGCGTTCTATGCGTGTTCGGAATCTGCGCGCTGGCGTGTGCGCCAACCACCGAATCGCCGTCTGATGATCGCGATGAAGCTTCGGCTGGCGAGGGCGGCGAGGGCGGCGAAGGTGGCCAGGCAGGCAGCGATGGGGCGTTCGGGGGTGAAGCCGGAGCTTCAACCGGCGAAGGCGGCTCGGCGGGTGAAACAAACGGCGGGGAAGGGGGGGCGGGCGGCGACGTGGCTCCCATGGGGGGAAGCGGTGGTGTCAACATGCCTGTGGCAGGTGCGGGGGGCAGCGCTGGCGCTGGTGGTGCTCCCGTTGCCGTTGGGGGCAACCAAGGGACGACCTCCTGCAAGACCAACGTCGTTTGCGATGATTTCGAAACCTACGCCCCGGGGGCCTTCAAGGCAGCCCAATGGTCGCCCAACATTCGAGGCGCCACCATGGTTGTCGACGAGTCTCGCGCCCGCAGTGGCAAACGCTCGATCAAGATCACCGTGCCCCAGGGCGGTGACAGCGAGAGCGGGCACGCGTTGCTAAGCAGCTCAGACAGAACGGTGTTAAGCACGGGCAAAAGCGCCTATGCGCGAATGATGGTTTACCTAGACGCCATTCCCTCTGGCCAAGGTCTTCATTGGGCGTTCATGCGTGCCAATGGCTTCCACATGCAGGATGGCAAGTCGGCCATCTTGAGCCATAGCATTGGTGGGCAACCCGGTCGCTTGCGCAACTTGATGTTGTGGCCAACAAGCGCGGGACTTCAAGATTGCTTCAACGATTCAAACACGCAGATCCCCACAAAAAGCTGGACCTGCGTGGAGTGGCATTTGAATCCTGAAAGCCAAACTATGGAAGTTTGGTTTAATGGGCAAAAGCAAGCTGGCAATTCGTGGACAACAAAGCCTTCAGGCGGCCGCTGTTCTTCGGATCAAACCGGCGGCAAATGGGTGATTCCCAAGATCTCGGTCATGCACTTCGGATGGGTTCATTTTCACGCGATAAATGGAGCCACGATGTGGATCGATGACATTGCGTTAGACACCAAACGCATTGGCTGCCCCCAGTAAAGCAACCGCGATAGTTAAAAGCGTTATTAGGAGGTTCAACGTGAAAACCATCACCATTCATCGACGCCAGGTGCTCAAAGGCGCGGGCGGCTTTACGGTGGCATTGCCGTTTCTTCCCTCGCTCATAAACACGGGGGCGGCGCGGGCACAGGCCGTGTTAGGACGCCAGCCCTTCTTCGTGGCCATGACCACGAAACACGGCGGCGTGAGCCCCACCAACATGTACCCCAACGCCGCCTTGCTTACCGACAAGCGTGAGCTTTATCCCGGCCACGAAATTCGTTGGGGCCGTTTGCAAAGCGTTCCCGATGGAACGGGTGCACGGCTTTCGTCGGTTGTTCGGTCACCGCATCTGTCGGCGAAAATCGTCGAGAAAATCAATGTATTGCGGGGGTTCGACTACCCGTTTTATATAGGCCATCACCGCGGCGGGCATCTTGGCAACTTCGTAAGCAGCGATCAGGGGCCCAAATCTCTACGTGCTTTTGTCACCATCGATCAGCTCATGGCGTGGTCGTCGGCGTTTTACCCAAAAACCGATGGCATTCGGGCGCGTTCGATTGTTACGGGGCAAGCCGGTGGAGGGTCAGGCGCCTCGTTTGGATACAGCAACACAACGGCGAAAACCGGTGTGCAGGCCATGAACATTGAGACAAGCTCTCGCGCGCTGTTCGATCGTTTGGTGGCGGGCCCCAGCAAGCCGGCCGACCCTGCGCAGCCTTCACGTCCGCGCATCAGCGATCGCGTGCTTACCAATTATCGTTCGTTGCGCGAATCGAACCGTCGTTTGTCAGCGGATGATCGTCGCCGGTTGGATGATCACATTGCGCGGCTAGATGAGCTTGAACGCGTGCTGAAAGAATCGGGATCATCGCAACTGTCCTGCGACCCGCGTGCGCCGTCGGGTGATTCGAGCGGTTCGGGTGGCAGCGATCCCACGTCAGCGTCTCGCTATTATGGCTTGCTTAACGACATCATTGTGGCGGCGTTTTCATGCGGCACCACTCGCATCGCCACCATCTCAGTAAACCAAACGTTTTCCAGCTACGGGGGCAATTGGCACCAAAGCATTGCGCATCAACATGCTAGCGCGGGCCCACAAGCCACTTTGGCCGAAGCCCATCAAGCCTCATTTTCGGGCGTGTTCGCTGATCTGGTTAAGAAGCTTGATGCCGTAGAGGTGGCGCCTGGGCGCACGTTGCTTGACGATGCCTTGGTGCAATGGACGCAAGAGTCGGGGTGGCGCACGCATGAAGCCCAAGACATGCCGATCGTGACAGCGGGCTCAGCCGCGGGTTTCTTCAAAACGGGCTTCTACGTTGATTACCGTTCGCAGAACGCGCGCGCGCACCTGCGACCATTTGGTGGCGCATCGCCGGAGTTTCTAGGACTGCAACATCGCCAGTGGCTTGCCTCTGTGTTGCAGGCCATGCGTGTGCCTCGTAGCGAGTTCGAGTTCGGTGGCAAAACCGGTTACGGAGATGCCTACGTGCATACGTCGTACACGCCGGCAGTGCACGCCGACGTGATCAACAAAGCCAGCGATCCCCTGGCCATCATCACCTAACGGCCATAAACGAACGGCACGCTGCGCATCAAGCATGCTGCCCGCGCTTGGGCGTACGGGCCCCTGCAGCAATTCGCCGTAGCGACGGCGTAGCGCTGCCTAGTCCTTTGTGCCTATGGTTTGTTCGTTTCCTTGTCAGGAACATGTAAAGCATGCCCTAGAGCGGTTGTGATGCCGACAATTGCCTTGACCGGTGTCAATAGATGCCACTAACGTTATGGATCTGCCGAGCTGCATCTCAGCTTGGTTTATGACTTATTGCCCCCGAGGTGCTCGAATGACTACGCGCGAGGTTTCACGTAGCTGGTTTGCTGGCTCGATTTTGGTTTTGTGTTCGGGGCTGGTTGGCCTATTGGCCTGCTCACCTGCCGAATCTGACAACAACAACGGCGGCAATGGCGGAGGCGATGAGTGTAGCGGCGGTCGCGTTCTCGATGACAACGGTGATTGCGTCTGCGCGGAAGGCGAATTCAACGAAGACGAAGAACGTTGCATAACCGACGGTGACGGCGGCTCCGGCGGTGGAGGCGACGAACCCGAAGGCGGCAATGGCGGAAGTGACGAGCCCGCTGGTGGCAACGGTGGAAGCGACGAGCCTGCTGGTGGCAACGGTGGCAGTGATGAGCCCGCTGGTGGCAGCGGTGGTCAGATGATGAATACGGGCGGGACGATGAATATGGCCGGGATGCCCCCAGCATCGACCTTCCCATGCAAGGCGAACTGCAAGGTCATGGTGGTGGGCGATGGCCTGGCTGCTGGAGCGGGATCGGGAGCAAACAATGCTGACGGGGCGGGCTTTCGGGCTTCGCTTCGCACGGCCCTCGGCTCTAATTTTAGTACGTTCGTTGGTATGTCCGGGACCCCCCCGCACGAGGGAGCACGGATGCGCAAGGCTAGCGACCTGCTGACGGCCATTCCTGCCATGATCCAGATGCACAAGCCGGATCTCATCGTCATAAGCATTGGCCTAGAAGAGGCTTTCGCCAACCAGCTGAATGGATTGCACACACGAATCATCACGGTGGTCGACAAGGCCATCGAACTGGCCCCAAATGCGGGCGTGCTCGTGTTGGGTTTACCTATCTGGCAGAACGCCAACTACAACAACATCAGCAAGTCATCGACCGACCTCGCCCGCCTAGTTCAGGAGAGGTCGACAGCTGGAAAAAAGGTGCGATTTGTGGGCCTCCACGGCGTTCTTTGCAACCCAGGCGGGTGTCAAAATTTGCCGCTGGCTTCCAACTTTTCAAGTGTCAAGCCGTTTCCATCTGTGACCGGATATGCGGCGCTTTCAAAACAGATCAACCCCAGCGCCGTGGCTTTGATGCGGTAATGTTGCGAGGCTTTGGGAGCACCCGAGGGGAATTGCTCCAAAGTCTGTCGGTTGATTTGAGCGCAGCGGGGTGATAGACACGCCCGGTGTGTATTGGCTCAAAGATGGG
>JBBSJE010000043.1:0-35171 GCA_038257535.1 Polyangia bacterium | reverse complement strand
TTGCCCTCGCGGCCAAGTCCATCAGCGAAACTGCATTCTTGAAGAGCCGGGTGCGGTAATCCCGCACGCCCGGATCTGTGGGGGCCCTGGGTGCGTAAGTGCCCAGGGCTACCCGAGGCTTAACAAACCAGATCAGGATGATTCAACGATGAGACGGACGATTTTCTTTTCTATCAGCCTTGCATGTGTGGTGGCCGCGGCCTGTGGCTCCACGTCTAAGGACGACGACAATGCCTCTGAAGATGGAGGTTCCGGAGGAGACAGCGGCTCGGGCGGCAAAGGCGGCAAAGGCGGCTCGGGCGGCAAAGGCGGCTCAGGCGGCAAAGGCGGCTCAGGCGGCGGTGACAACAACGGGGGCGCGGGCCAAGGCGGCGGCGCAGGTCAAGGCGGCTCCGGTGGTTCTGTGGCGGATGCCGGGGTTGACGCTATGGAAACCACGCTCGCACCGCTGGTCTACGATTTCGAAACGGATACGCAGGGCTGGCGGCTCACGCTTGAATCAGCAAATGCGCCGCAGCCAACGACTGATGCAGGCGCAGGCGCAGACGCTGGCGTGGTCCCCATGCTCAAAGCCCCCGAGCGAACAACTGACAAGGCTTTGACAGGCACCGGCGCTTTGCGGGTCGACATCGTGGGCCAAGCGGGTGTTACAAAGAAGGTCTATGTTGGCGTGCAAGGACTACCTTCGGTGGTGGGCATCGAGGACCCGATCACAAAGGTCACTTACAACCTATGGGTTCCTGCCGACAGCGGCCTAAGCTTTGTGCAAGCTTACGTCATCGGCTTCGATGAGAACAAATGGCGCTCGACCATCAAGCTGCCCACGCCGGGAACCTGGACCAAGTACGAACTGGATTTCCCCACGCCTTACCCGATAAGCGGCTCCGGAATGTCGGTGGGATTTGAGCTTGTAACCAACACCGCTTGGAGCGGCTCGGTTTACATCGACGCGGTTAAGGTCGAGTTCCAAGCCCAATAGCTCGAAGAACAGCTCGTTCACATGTCGACCCTAGGGCCCCCTAGATCATTCTTCGCGCACCAAAGGACCTAGCCCCAGCGCGCGCTTGGCGCCCAACCAACGAAGCGAGACATCGGCGGCCGTGGCCAGGGGTGAGGCTTCAGAGGCTTGCCAGGTTTTCAGTGTGGACTCGGCCAAGGTGCGCACGCGGGGATCGGCATCGAACAAAGCAAAATGCCGCAGCAGCGGCACGGTTTCCGTGTGGCGTACGCGGCTGAGCACTTCCAGCAGCCGCAACCGCCCCACGGGGCGCGCGGTGTGCAACGCGGTTTCAACCTGCGGCAGAATCTGGGTTTGCCGCGCGACCAACGATTGCACCGCGGGGGCCACCAAAGCGTCGTCGCGATTGACCACAACGTAGATGTGGCCGTGAATTTGTTTGTGAACGTCGCCTTCGCAAGCGCCAAGAGCAACACACAACAGCAGGGCCCCGCGGCTTACGAAACGGCCCACGCCTTCGCGATCTCCTCTGCCGCCGCGCCGGTGCTGGCCAGCCGTCGTTGCTGCCGCTGCATGGAACGTTCAACCGGATCAACCGGCGGCGCCGCCAGATCGGCGCCCAGGCTCTTGAGGCCTTCAAAGAATGCCTCTCCCATTTCAATTAAGCCCTGAGGCGATGTGTGGGAGAAACCCGTTTGCCGAACGTGCGAACCGCCGTACAACCCCTTGGAGTACCAGGCCAAAGTTTTGCGCAGCTCATGCAACACCATGCGCGCAGGGCTGTGCTCTTGCACCAGTTGGGCGTGCCGGCGCCACACATCACGGCGCTCCTGCAAACTGGGCTCGCCGGGATCTGGCTGCCCTTGTTCAATCGCTTGAAGTGATCGAAAGATCCAGGGGTTTCCCCGTGCCCCACGCCCGATCATCACGCCATCACAGCCGGTGACGCTTTTCATGCGTTGATAGTCGGCCACCGTCTTCACATCGCCGTTGCCCAGCAGCGGAATCTCGCGGGGAAGGCGGTGCCGGACCTCCGCGATGGGTTCAAGCCGCGCCTGTCCTGAAAACCCCTGCGAGCGCGTGCGGCCATGCACCGTGATCATGGCGGCGCCCGCGTCCACCATTCTCAGAGCGAATTCGGCCGCGTTCACGCTGCCGTCATCCCATCCCAAGCGATGCTTCACCGTCACAGGAATGTGTTTCGGCAGCGTCATACGCACCGATTTGACCAGCGCGCTCGCCAATTCGGGCTCACGCATCAGCGCCGAGCCACACATGCCCGAAGTGACCTTTTTGGCGGGACAACCCATGTTGATGTCAACAATAGAAGCCCCAGCTTGCGCGGCCATGTCCGCGGCGCGCGCCAAGCTGCTGGGATCGCGCCCGAAAATCTGAACGACAAACGAGCGGCCTTCATAGCTGGGCCACATCCGGCTCACGGCCTTCTCAGCCCCCCGGGTCAAAGCCTCTGCGGACAAAAATTCGGTGAAGGTTATCGACGCGCCTTGCTCTTCGCAGACGGTACGGAATGACAAGTCCGTTACCGCCTCCATAGGAGCCAGCACGATCCCAGAACCTAAATCAACTGAACCTACACGCATGAAAGGCCGCCCAGTATACGGCACGCCTGAGGTCTGTGCCGCTATTGCACCACCAGGGTGGCCTGACCCATTGCGCCTTCAAAGCGGCCTTCGATGATGGCCTTGCCTTGGCTGTTGGCGGTGGCAAGGCCTCGGTTTGTCACCGCGGCGACATTGCTGTCTAAAGAGCTGAAACTGGTGGAGGTGGTGACGTCGCGGCTGCTGCCATCGGAAAAAAAGGCGGTGGCGGTGTACTGGATGCGGGTGCCGCTGGGCACTTGCGTCTCCTGCGGCGAAAGCCGCAACAGCGAAAGTTCAACGTCTTGGCACCGCAAGGTGGCGGTCGCCGACACCCCCTCGATCGAGGCCACGATGGTCACCGTGCCTTCTGACAAACACCGGGTCATCCCCCGCGCCATCGACGCCACGCGGGCATCGGACACAAACCAAGTGGCGGTTCCCGTCAAATTGCGTTGCGTGCCATCAGGAAACAGTCCCAGCGCTCGGAAATTCGCGGTTTCGCCGGGGCGCCGCACCAGGGCGTCGGGTTCAATGATGAGCGTGAGTTTGTTCTCGTCCAATACCGTGGCTGTAGCGGCGGCCTGCTGGCCATCTAAGCTTGCCACGATGCGCGTGCTGCCTTCTTCCGACCCCGCCACCAAAAGCCCCGGTACACCCAGATGGTTGACGCCCACCAGATCTGGCGTGTCGCTGGTCCAAACCACCGAATCTGTAACTTGCCTTTGCGCGCCCGATTGCAGGTCGGCGATCGCTGTCATCTGCGCCGCAGCGTCCGTGTTCAGGCGCACCGAATCCGGCGTGATGCGCAAACGCACCACGCGGTCGTTAGTAACCGCAAAGCGGACGGTGGCGGTCATTCCCGAAAACGAAACCGAAATCTGAGTCTCGCCCGCCTTCACACCGATTGCCAAGCCCCCCTGGGCGCCTGTGGCCACCGTGGCCACGGCGGGGTTGAGCGATTTCCAATCGGCTTGGCTTGAAACATCGCGCGGGCTTTCCCCTTGCAACACCACCGCGCGAAGCTGCACAGATTGGCCTTCGAGAACGCTGGAAGCGCGTGGCTCAATCGTCAAATCGCGAAACGGCCTGCCACCAGCGCCACCAGCGCCACCAGCGCCACCAGCGCCGCCCACCGAACCACCGGCGCCAGAGGAACCACCTGAGGCTTTGCCCGCCTCACCTCCTTCACCCGTTCCCCCAGGGCCGCTGCCGCCCTCAGAGAATCCGCCTTCGCCCCCTTCCGGATGACCCGATTCTCCTCCGATGCCACCAACCGCGTCGTCATCAATCCCATCTTCAAATTCACCCGTTAGCGAGGTGCGCCCGCAAGCCGCCGTGAGCAACGCAAGGGCCAGGGGCGCTAACCAAGAACGACGAAGCAAAGCGTTATTCATAGGGGCTCCAAATAGGGAAAAGACCGTTGGGCAGATCAGCATGATGTCCCAGCCGTGGCTTTGGAGCAATGGCAAGCGCCCGCAATTGGACATGACATGTGAAACCCGGGCCGGCAGGTACTAGATTTGTAGACACGCATGTCCAGCCCCGCCGACCGATTCCGCCAACGGGCCGCCGCCCGCCAAGTTCACGTGCCCACCGGCGGCGCGGCGCCGTTTGCGTCGTTCTTAGAGCGGCATGAAGAGCGGCAGCGCAAAAGCCGCAACAAGCGGCGCATGCTCATCGTGTCGGTGGCCGTGCATGTGGTGGTGTTTGGGCTCTTGCTGCTGCTGTCGGCGTGGAAAGTGGAGGAGCTGTTCTTTGGCACCACGGTGGAAGTTAAGCTTGAGGTCCCCAACGAGGAAGTGGACGCTGAAGGAAAGCCAAAGCGGTTGCCACGCACAAATTTGGGGCGGGCCGTGGGGCTGCGGTTTGTGGTGACGCCTGCAGGCGCGCACACCCTGCCGCGCACCGATCTTGAACCCGTGGCTTTGGACTTGCGCGATCGATGGCAAGCGACCCTCAGCCAAAAACTGCTTCCAGCGTTGCAGTACCCCGTTGACGCCAAGCCGCTTCGCTTGCGCGGTTCAGTCACCGTGCTGTTTGACATCAATGAACAAGGCCAAGCCCAAGCCATCAGCGTCAAAGCGCCCTGCCAACATCCGTTTCTGTGTGCCGCGTCGCAAGCGGCCGTGGCGGCTGTGCCGAAATGGCCTGTGCCCTCAGCATCTGGGCCGCACGCCTACGCGCTGTCAGTGGATTTTCGCTTTAACTAGCTAGCGAACACACCTGACCCGAAACGACTCCACCACACTGGCCTCTTCGCTGCTCCCGTCAAGCATGTCTACGTACACAGCGTTCGCCAGACCAGCTTTGTTGACGGGCGAAGACGTCCAGAATCGTTCCGCCGGTGTGTTGGGAAACACCTCTTGGTCGGCGGTGGGCGCCACGCGCGTTTCATCAACGATGGTCTGCAACTCCTTAGTAGACGGCAGCCGCCACCCTTGCTGTTCGCAAATCTCTTTGGCGGTGTCCCAAGCCAGCGCTTGTCCCACCACCTGCCGTTGCCAGGTGAGCTTCGTGTTGTTGTCATAAACCTCGGTGTCAGACATGCGGAAGCGCGGTAAAAAACCTTCGTTGCCACCTCGAACGCAACGGGCATGGGCGCTGGGCCCTGCCACCGCGCCGTACGCCGTAAGCCCCGCGCCAAAGTACACGCTAAACGCCAACTGATCGTTGCTGGCCAGCAAAGAGGACGCCCAGAAATAATCATCGGCCGTGCTGGGAAACGCTTCGTGGTCGATGCTAGGCAGACGCGTGTAATCAACCAGCGAGATCAATTCAATGCGGCTGGGCAAGCGCCAATCAGAAGCCCCCGCCAACACCAACGAATCGCAATACGTCTTTGCATCGGGCCAGCTTTGTTTGGGCGAAAATCCACGTTGCCACTGCAGTCCCGAGACCCGGTCTAAGACCGCGTCGTCCGCTGTGGCATAAGACGCTGACGGGGGCAGGGGAACGCCAGGCGGATGCGGCATGGGCCATGTGGCGTAGGTTTGCGGGGGGCAAGGCTGTCGGGCCGCGCTGGCGCCGCACAAGCCGGGTGAGAGGGCGTCGGGGGATGCGTCAGTGGCACTAACGTCAGACGCGCCGGCCTCGGCAAAGCCGGCATCGACATCGAGGCCAGCATCATCGCGGTCGGAAGAACTTTCGCAGGCGGCCACCACAACGAGCGCCGCAAACCACAAGCTTTGCGCTCTGTACATTCTCCATGTGTAACGCCCGCGCCGCCCCGGCGCAAGCGTCGCGACCTTCGTTTGGGTGAAGCCCACACGCGCGACCGCCCCACGGGCAGGCTTATGCGGCGTGCTTCAGGGGCTTTTGGTGGCAGACGCGTTCAAGCTCAGCCAAGCTGTTTTGCATACTTTGCATCTGCTCGAGCGTCAGCGGCCGCTCGGCGAATCGAACTTGTTCGTAGGCGCTTGTGATGAGGGCAAATGGCGCCGCGGCTTCGGGGTGGCTTCGGCGCACGCGGCAAAGAAACTCTCGCGGCGTTTCGGCTGGCTCGCGGAGCCATCCGTGAGGCGCCAGCGCGCGCAGCGCTTTGTCATATACCCGATGCGCCATGCCGCGGGCCGCCGCGGGGCTGGCGCCCTTGTCTCGGCTGCCTTTGCGTCGCCGACGGGCGCGCAGCAGCAGATACACGCCCAATCCCACGCCCAGAGCACCCAACACCACGTTTCGGTCGGGGCGTGGCCATACGAACGCGGCCTGGCGGCGCTTTTCAAACCCCAAAGATTTGGCCAAGCCCCGCGCCAGTTTGATCTGGCGGCTGGCATCGTACTCAATCACCCACTGCCCCCACCACGCCTCAATGGAATCCAAAAGCTGCCTGATTCGGCCCATGCGTGCCGAGCGAGACAAGGCGGGTGTGGCGTCAAGCCGCGTCCATCCAAAGTCCGAAAAATACGCTTCGATCCAGGAATGCGCGCGGTTGTCGCGCACGGTCACGTGGTTGGTGAGGTTGTTCCACTCACCACCCAAAAACCCATTCACGTAGCGCGTGGGCACGCCCACCAACCGCATCAAGATCGCCGCTGAAGTGGCGAAATATTCGCAATGACCACCTGATTGGGCCAGCAAGAAATCTTCTAGTGGATCGCTGTAGCGTTCATCGCGCTTCAGCTCTAACGAATAGCTTTTGTTTCGATTCAGCCATTGCACAACGGCCTGGGCGCGGGCCGCCGGGGTGGTGGCTTGCGCCGTGATTCTCTGGGCCAGCCCCAAAAGCCGCGTCCGCAGCGCCTCGGGCACCTGCAGATGCGCGGACAACAATTCCGCTGGCAACTCGTCCAGCGGTTTCGCCTGACCGGGGCGCACGAGCCGCATGCTGTCTTGCGAATACGCCACGTAGCGGGCGCCGGCAAAATCCGCCATCGGGATCATGCGGCCCGATGGGCTTGCTCGAACGGTTTTTAGCGACGACTCCCCCGAGTACTGGCCTTCCACCAACGTGGAGACGAACGACCCCGTGGCGGGCTGAAGAATCTCAAATGCCACGGGACGATCCAAAGCAAATGCGACGGGATGGCTGAGTCCCACAAGTTGGATCTCTTGGCGTTCTGCTCCCTGGAGGCTCTCTTTCCGCGATGGCCTCAGTTGTGGCGCTTCAGGCCCCGATATCCAACTCCAGCGACTCCCGTTGTCGCCTTCAACAGTTGCAATCAGGGTTTTTGTTATCGGGGCGCGCGAGCGCAGCCATTGACCGCTGTTGTAGGTGTCGTAAACGGTGCCTCGCCAGTAAAGCGATTGGATCACCCGGTCGCGCTGTTCAGGCAGCATGTCTTCTGTCAGCCGCGACAGCCCCACGCGCAACACAACCGTTTGATTGTCAGTCGAAAGCGCACCGTGATGCCCCAGCCGAACCTGATCAGAAAAACCCACCACAGCTGAACGTCGGCGCATGCCACCGGTTAGAAAACCAATGCCAATGCGCGGCGCCAGCGCAAACACGATCGTGGCGCCCACCATCACCCCCAAAGCGGCCAATGCGGTGGCCCAAAAAAACGCGGGGCCTACAACCCGCCGTGAATCGAGCACACGCGCCGCGGTGACCCTTTGTGCGGCCGACGTGGCTTCGTGCTTGACCAAGTAGTTGTCTTCAATCTCCCGCCGTAGATGAAACAGAATCAGCGACCAGGTGAGCGCCACGACGTAAATGCCAAAACCCACCGCAAACAGCGCGCTTTGCGCCAGCCACGACGCTGCCAAAATCAATAGGAAAGAAAGAATGTAAATCTGAAGATAGTCGCGGTTGCTGCGCCGCTGAAGCAGCTTGTATGCCAACAGCACCAGCACCAGGTCCAAAAGCGACGTGAGGTCGGGCTCGGGAAACGCCTTCACCAAGCTGAAAACCGTCAGCGAAAAAAAGCCCAGGACCGAAATCTTCAGCGGCAGATCCAATTTGCCCAGCCAACGCATGGCTGAAGCGTCGATCTCTGCAAACCACGACAATGTCGCCGCGATCCCAAACGCGATAAGTTGGAAAAGACTCACGCTGCCCGAGGAAGCCAGGGTTCCCAGCGCGGCGGCCACCATGAGGTACGACGTGAGTTTGTGAGCGCCGCGAAATCTCATGCCGCCGCGCCTCGTTTGCTGGTTTCAACGCTGACGCGGGGGCTTGGCGATGACATTGCCACCGTGGCCACAAGCGCGGCGGGCGGGGGGGCAGGGCTTATGGCGCGCGCGTCTTTCAATGTGATTAGCGCGAGCGCGCCAAGGATGTTGTGCGCGTGGACAGGTGCAGCACGTGGAGACAGCACCATGGCGCCTGCCCACAAACCCACTTCGTGACCTTGGCGAAGGAACCACAAGGCCACAGAGGCCGCGGTGCTTATGGCCTTTTCAAACGCTTCGGCCTCGTCAGGCAACTCAAGGTTGCTGGCGTCCAAACGCACCAACACGGCGCCGCCCGCATCGTCCTCGTGTTCCCGCAACAACAGCCGGCCGCGGCGGGCGGTGCTTCGCCAATGGATTTGTCGGGGATCGTCGCCCACGCGAAATTCGCGCAGCCCATGAAACTCACCTGAACGGGCCAATTTGCTGGTGCGGCGATCCGGCATCAGTTCGCAACCGGCTGCGGCAAGCAGTGGCGGCACCGGCACCAACGCGGGGTAAACCAACACCTCAGCTGGAGAAGCGATTGCTTTCGCTTTGCGAATCAACCCAAACGGAAATCGGGTTGAGATGCGAAACCCCACCAACTTATGAAGGCCGCGGCGGTTCAATTGATTGCGATACGCGGTTTCTTGTTCACGGCCGGCAGGGATCTTTAGAAAATAACACCGCCTGTCCACGGGCCGTTCGTCGGTTAGATCCTCCACCTCCAAAGAAAAGGTGGGCGCGTAAGTTTTGGTGTTTTTTACGGCAATGCCCATCAAAAACGGCGTACCCGCGTGAATGCCATTGGGCAAGCGACGCACCACCGTAAGCTTCCTCAAACACAGCTCCGACATCACACCGCTGGCCAAAATTAGAAACAGCATCATGCCAAAGACCAAGAACAGCAGATTCAGCCCTGCGTTCACAGCGGCGGCACCCACAATCAAAGTGGCGGCCAGAAACCAAACGCCTTCGCGGGTGGTGGGAAGGCGCTTTGCCCAACTGCGTTTGCGGCGAACCAATCCCTTGCTCTCGGGGCTGGTCACAGGCTCAAGCCTGATCGTGCCGTGAATTGACGACGGTCGTGGCGGCGTTGTTCTTTCCCGCTCCTCGGCCATGACGCGCAAACTTATCCGGGAATGGGAAACTGATTTACAATTTCGCCAATGATTCGCTCGGCGTCTTCGCGTGCCCGGCCACCTTCGGTGTGATGGGCCAGCAGCACCCGATGCGACAATGCAGCCACCGCGGTGTTTTTTAGATCGTCAGGCAAAACAAAGCTGCGGCCATCCGCCAGCGCCGAGGCCCGCGCAATGTTGCGCCAAGACAGCTGCCCGCGTGGCGAAACGCCCAAAGAAAGAAAGGGTGAGCGGCGCGTCTCTTGTGCCACTGAAACGATGTAATCGGCCAACTCGGGCGTCAAACGCACTTTGTCGGCGGCGTCCTGCAGCGAAAGAATGTCGCGCATCAACACCACCGGTCGCAACGCCTCCACGGCAGCGCCTGCGCGCCCGGGCATCTCCAGCAGCAAGCGCCGCTCATCTTCAGGCCGTGGGTAATCTAAACGGATGCGCAGAGCGAAGCGGTCCATTTGCGATTCCGGCAAGGGATAGGTGCCGTAATGCTCTTCAGGATTCTGGGTGGCGATCACCATAAATGGTGTCTCCAACTTGTGAGTGCGCCCATCCACCGACACCTGCGCGTCGTTCATGGCCTCAAGCAGCGCGCTTTGGGTGCGCGGGGTGGTGCGGTTGATCTCGTCTGCCAGCACCACGTTGGCAAAGATGGCCCCGGGCTTGAACTCGAACAGGCCGCTACGCTGGTCCATCACCGACACACCAATGATGTCCGAAGGCAAAAGATCGCTGGTGAACTGAATGCGGTGAAACGTGCCACCGATGGATCCCGCCAGCGCCCGCGCCAAGGTGGTTTTGCCCACGCCCGGCACGTCTTCAATCAGCAAATGCCCACGCGCCACCAGCGCCAAAACCGCGCTGCGCACCGCCTCTTCTTTGCCCCGAATGACCTGACAAATGTTGGCTTCAAGCCGCCGAATCAGCTCGGCTGGCTCAGCCTCATATCCTTCTGCCGCGGCGATTCGGGTCATCATGCTCACTATATCAGTACCCCTGTGCACTTCGGCGCTTGTAGCCGGAGGCTTGAGGGGGGAGCACAAGCATGGTGTATCGGGCAGGTCTGCCGAAAGTTACGCTTTTGGCTACCTGGCATAGGTGTGCAATGTGTGCACGCACGATGAGGCGCCCAGCCCCCTTACCCGCGAACGCGCTTTACCTCAGCGATCAACTCCGGCACCGCCTTCTCCCAATCTGCCACCAACCCATAATCCGCCACCTGAAAGATCGGCGCTTCCGCATCCTTGTTGATCGCAACGATCGTCTTGGAGTTCTTCATCCCGGCCAAATGCTGAATGGCGCCCGAGATTGCCACGGCGATGTAAAGCTTAGGCGCCACCACTTTACCGGTTTGGCCCACCTGCAAATCGTTGGGCACCATGCCCGAATCCGCGGCCGCTCGGCTCGCACCCAGGGCGCCACCTAAAAGATCCGTGAGCTCTTCGAGCACCTTGAAGTTTTCGCCGGATTTCATGCCGCGGCCGCCTGCAACCACGATTTTCGCTTCAGCCAAATCAGGCCGTTCGCTCTTCGATTCGCGCAGCGCCACAAACTCAGCGCCACTTGCATTCACCGCGCCCGCGCTTGCCGCTTCAACACTGCCGGCGCTGGCGGCAGGACCTGCAGGCTCAAACGCCGTTTGCCGGGCCGACACCAGAACCACCGGGGAAGTCACTTCAACCGTGCTCACAGCGTTGCCTGCATACGTGGGCCTCTTAAACTTGTTTGCGCCCTCAACCGACATCACGTCGCTGGCCATGCCGGCGCCGATCAAAGCGGCCGTGCGGGGCAACACGTCTTTGCCCGTAGAGGTCGCGCAAACCACAAGCGCATCGGCGCCCGCCGTTTTCAGAGCGGCAGCCAGCACAGGTGCGTAGGTTTCGGCCAGCGGCGCTTTCAAGGCCGCATCGTCGTACACCAAAACCTTGTCTACATAGCGGGCCGCATCTGCGGCAGCCGCTTGCGCCCCCGCGCCGATCAGCACACCCACCAAAGGCCCCAAGCGGTGTTTCACAAGTTCGCGTGCGGCGGTGACGGCCGGCAATGAAGCGGAGCGAACAGAGGCGTCCTGCGTTTCCAGATAGACCAGCACTGACATGGCGAACCTCCTTAAAGCACCTTCGCTTCGTTCTTCAATTTCGACACAAGCTCTTCCACTGAGGCCACCTTCACGCCGGCCCGACGACTGGGGGGTGCGATGTGGCTGATGGTTTTCACCAGCACCTGTGGCGTGACACCAAACGCGCTCGCAGCCACTTCCTTAATTTCTTTCTTCTTGGCCGCCATGATGCCCTTGAGCGAAGCGTAGCGGGGGCCCTCGTCCCATTCGGTGTCCGCCCCGGCCAGCGCCACGTTGTGCACCGACTTTTTGCCGATGATGCGCAAGTCAACCGTGAGCACCGCGGGCAAGGCCACGCGCTTTTCTTCCACGCCCGCATCAACTTCGCGCGTGCACAGGGCGGTTTTGCCATCGGCGGCCAGTTCCACGCTGGCCAAAAACGTTGCCTGCGGCCAGCCCAGGTAGCCCGCCAGCAGCTGGCCCACCTGATTGGCGTCGCCATCCACGGTTTGCTTGCCCATTACCACAAGGTCGGGCTTTTCGGTGTCCACCACGCCCTTGAGGATTTGCGCCACGGCGTTGGCATCCAGGTTTTCGTCTTGCCCTTCAATCAACAGCGCCCGGTCAGCACCCATGGCCAAAAGGCCGCGCACTTGCTGGGTGGCGTCCTTGGGGCCGATGGCCACCAACACAACCTCGCCCACCCGTTCGCCGCCCTTGCCCTTCTCCGTAAGGCGCAGCGCCGCTTCCACGGCGTATTCGTCGAAGGGGTTCACTTGCCAGCCGGGGTTCGACAGGTCTAAGCCGTCGCCGGCGAATTTCAGTTTCTGTTCAGGGTTGGGAACGCGTTTGCAGGGCACCAGGATTTTCACAGTCGCGGCTCCTGAAGAGGTTAGGGTTCTTGCGCAGGCTTAGGTGATCACCAAAGGCCTTGGCACACCGTACCACACGCATGCAGCCCGGCCCAGAGTGCAGCCGCAAAACCTGCGACCCTTAACCGCAGCAGCCCCTAACTCGTGGCAATTTCAAGCGCTTCTTGAAGGTACTCAACGGTTTCTTCGTCGAGATCCACCAAGTAGACCATGGCCGGCTTTTCAGCCTTGTGCGCGCGCAGTTCATCGGCGATGGCGCGCGCGGCGTCGCCGGGGTCGACGCCTCCCAATCCCGCGCCAATGCCTGGGATGGCGATCACTTCGTGCTTGTACCGCGAGGCCGCCAGCAGCGCCGCCCGGGTGGCCCGGCGAACGTTTTCCACCGTGGACTTTTGCCCCGGCTCGTCGATTGTGGGCACGTGGATGATTTGCTTCGCCCACAGTTTGCCAGCGTTGGTGACCACGGCGGCGCCCACCGCAATGGGGGCCAAAGACATGGCTTCTTTTTGGATGCTGGGGCCGCCCTTGCGCGAGATCGCGCCGGCCACCCCGCCGCCCATAATTCCCCAAGAGTTTGCCGGGCTTACCAAAGCATCGACGGCAAGGTCAGTGATGTCAGCTTGTGCCAAATGAACGATCATGCGGTTTTCGCCCTACCGGGCCCTCGCACGAACCGTACCACAAGGCCGCTGGGCTGTGGCGGGCCAAACATGGAAGTTTTGTGAAGTTATGCCTCCAGCGGGTTGGCGTAAATCGACGCCACATCAAGGCTTACCCCCAGCGAAGCCAGCGTGAAGCGCTCGCCCTTCCGCGCTTCGTGCAGCTCCCAAACGCCCTGATCGTTCCTTCGCATGACCTCCACCAGGGGTTCATCTTGCGACACAAGCACGTACTCTTTCAACGATGACAGCCGCCTGTAGTGCGCGGCTTTCGCCCCCCTGTCGTAGGCTTCGGTGCTTGGCGATAAAACCTCCACGATGACGATTGGGTTCACTAAGGCGTCGGGGTCCTCTGGATCCACTTGACGCTTTGCGCAGACGACGCTGAGGTCCGGGTAAGTGCTCAGGCCGGTTTCCGCCACGCGGATGCGGACATCGGAAGAAAACACGCGGCAGGGGCGGCCTTGCAGCGCGGCTCCGAGGTCCCGAGCCAGCGCCATGGCGATCGCCCCGTGCTCAGGGGTGCCTCCAGCCATGGCGAAGACGTCTTGGTTCAAAAACTCATGGCGGACGCCGCTGCGGCTCTCTAACGCCAAATATTCGGCGTAGGACATATGGTAAAGCGGCGCGGCCAAGGCCATCCGCGCATTATAACCTACTCGTCGCCCCCCTCGGACAAGGCCATCTCCAGAGTCTTCACAACCGATTCCGAAGGGGCCCGCTGGGCCACACACAACTCTTGAACGATGAGATCTTTGGCCGTGTCCAACATGCGCCGCTCGCCGAAGGAAAGGGCTTTCGTTTTTCTCAGCCGGTAAAGGTCGCGAAAGACCTCTGCCACCTCGAAGAGAGAGCCCGATTTGATTTTCTCCATGAAGCCTCGGTAGCGCCGGTTCCAGGTGTGGCGGTCAAGGGGCACGTCCTTTTCCCTCAGGATTTGGAGCACCTCGGCCACCTCATCCTTGCCAGCCACGGGTCGCAGACCAACCTGCTCGGCCTTGTTCACAGGAACCAGAATTCTAAGACCGCTCTCGGCCAAGCACAGCACGTAGAAATGCTGGATCTTGCCGTGGATTTCCCGGCGCTCAAGGGCCACCACTTCGGCTATGCCCTGAGACGGATAAACCGCTTTGTCACCGATCTTAAACGTCATCCGGTCGCTAGTCTCCGGCGCGTTGAAGGGTGGTTCTGATGATGCGTCGTTCCATTCGGTTCGGTCAATCCAGTTGTTCATGTGATGGGCCTAGATTTCGGAAATTCTACCTCAAACCACCGTATCGGTATTTCTCCTTACAAGTCTGACATGAACGTTTATGTATTTGCAATCACACACTGCGTCTGGCGTCGACGCACGAACAAGCTTGCCCTAATCCCTACCGCCCGGTAAAAGTTGGGAGCGCGCTTGTGGTGGTTGTCGCCCTTTGCCGCACGTAATTTACCAGAAACTTAGACGTGTTCAGCTTACGCGAGGTCACCATGGGTTTGTTACGCACGAGTGTGGTTGCAGTGGCAATGGGGTGTTTGGTGTCGATGTTGGGCGCGTGCAAGACCAACAGCACGGGGTTGGTCACGGAGGGCGACGACTCGATCGGCGCGGGCGGAGATGGGAACGCGGGCGGGGACGACCTTGGCGGCAACGGCGGCACGGGCGGCGGTCGTCCCGACGTGGGCACCTGCGATCCACCTGAAACCCTTAAAGAGCTGGGCCTTGCCTGCGGATGCCACGAGGAATGCGATTCCGGCAGCTGCGTTGATGGCGTTTGCTGTTCCAGCGCCTGCGAGGGCACGTGCCAGGCGTGCAACGTACCGGGAAAAATGGGCAATTGTTCGCCTGTGCCCGCGGGCATGGCACCTGTGGTGGCAGGGCAGTGTAAGCGCGACGAAGTTTCGACCTGCGGTTTTGATGGAACTTGCGATGGCAACAGCGGATGCCGTCGCTATCCCGATGGAACCGAATGTGAAAAGGGCATGTGTGATGGCGCCTCGGTGAAGGGCACCAAGGCGTGCCGTGAGGGCGAGTGCGTGATGGGATCAAACGATGTGTGTGCGCCGTTTGGCTGTGATGCTGAACAAGCGCAGTGCCATGAAAAATGCACCGACAACAGCCAGTGTGCACCCGGCCGGCAATGCAAAGACAATAGCTGTGGCAAGAAGAATCTCGGGGCCAAATGTGACGAATCGGGCGAATGCGAGTCCGGTTTCTGCGCCGACGGCGTTTGTTGCAACACCAAGTGCGATGGCGGTTGCTTAAGCTGTAACCAGCCCGAGAAGATGGGCGAGTGTGCGCCGGTGGCTCAGGACAAAGCTGATCCCCATGGCGTTTGCAAAGACAACGGCGCAACCAGCTGTGGGACCAGCGGCGTGTGTGACGGCAAGGGCGGTTGCGCGAAATACGGAGCGGGAACCGTGTGTCGCGGGCAGCGGTGTGAAGGCGCCAATCAAGTGTCGTCCAGCACCTGTGACGGCATGGGGGCGTGCAAGCCCGGCGCCCAGGTGGGGTGTCCGCCGTACACATGCTCGGGAAATGCCTGCGTGAAAACGTGCACGAACAATAGCCAGTGTACATCCGGCAATGTCTGCATCAATGGCAGTTGTGGCAAGCGCGGGCTAGGACAAAAGTGCGACTCGAACACTGAGTGTGGCTCCAACTTCTGCGTTGATGGGGTGTGCTGCGATGGCGCGTGCAACGGGCAGTGCCGATTCTGCGCTTCGTCGCAGGCTCCGGGGCGTTGCATAAATGTCCCCGCAAGCTCGCCGGATCCTCGGCGGGCCGCGGGGGTTACAGATCCTTCGCGCATTTGTTCGCCACAAGCGGAGTCAAGCTGTGGGCGAAATGGAATGTGCAATGGCAACGGCGGCTGCCAGCTATGGCCCAACAACACAACTTGCGCAGGCCAGTCCTGCTCAACCTCCACGAACACTTTCTCGCCCGCACGCCTCTGTGATGGTTCGGGAACGTGTCGTTCTCAATCGTCGATCACGTGTGCGCCTTTTAAGTGCAACGGCCCTTCCTGCGGCACCGCATGCGGATCCAACAACGATTGCGTGGCGCCAAACCAGTGCATCAATGGCAAATGTGGTTTGAAGCCACCTGGTTCAGTGTGCGGCGGCGACAGCGAGTGTGGCAGCAACTTCTGCCGTCAGGGTATTTGCTGTCAAACTGACTGCCGAGGCAGTTGCTTTTCGTGCGCCTTGATGGGCAGCCGTGGTGTCTGCACGGCTGTGCCGGCCGGAGGTCAAGATCCGGCGGGCACGTGCAAGGACGATGGCGTTTCAACCTGCGACCGCGACGGAACGTGCGACGGAACGGGCAAGTGCCGTCTGTACGCCTCTGGACAAGTTTGCGCGCCTGCTACGTGTGGCGACGGCACTGCCAAAGCAAGGTCCACCTGCGATGGTGGGGGCAATTGCACGGCGGGTTCGACACGCCAGTGCGGTGGCTACAAATGCAACGTGGAAGGAACCGCTTGCTACGAGTCGTGCATAGACAGCAATCAGTGCGTGGCCGGCCAAGTTTGCATGAACAACAACACGTGTGGAAAGAAACCCAACGGCGGTCAGTGTACCGCTGGCGCCGAATGCCAAAGCGGCAATTGCGCACAAGGCTTCTGCTGCAACAACGCCTGTGATGGCGTTTGCAAGAGCTGTGGCGTTACCGGCAGCGAGGGTACCTGTAGCGATGTGAAGAGCGGTGAGCCCGATGTGGGCGGACGTTGCACGGTGGCTGCCCCTAACACATGCGGCAATAACGGCTTTTGCAATGGTAGCGGCGCTTGTGCGAAATACAGCGCCGCCACCACCTGTCGCAACCAATCGTGTCCGTCGGGAACTTCTACGGAAACGCAATCAGCGACCTGTGACGGCGCGGGCAATTGCCCTGCACCTCAAACGCTAAGCTGCGGCACCTTCCAATGCGATCCTAGTGCCAGCTCATGCTTCAAAGGTTGCTCTGAAAGCAGCCAGTGCGTAAGCCCCAACGTCTGCTCGATGTCAAGCTGCGGCCTCAAGGCCAAAGGAGCCACCTGCGGATCGCCAAGCGAATGCGCTAGCGGAAAATGTGCCAACGGGGTTTGCTGCGTGAACGTGCCCGCGGGTCAGAACAATTGCGGCGCTTGTAAAGCGTGCGACCTCGCTGGCTCTGTTGGCGAATGCGCTCCACTGCCCTCAGGGACCCAGGGGGCGGGATCCTGCGCTTCCACCGAATGCGGTGTTCAGGCTCAGTGCGACGGCAGCGGCAACTGCTTGGCCAACGCCCCGGCTGGGAAGCCCTGCGGGGCAACGTCTTGCAACGGAAACAGCATTCAGACCATGGCTTGCAATGGCAGCGGGACGTGCACCGTAAACAACACCACGTCGTGCGGGTTCTTTACTTGTGCGGCTGGTGCTTGCAAAAGCCCTTGCACAGAACCCGGGGACTGTGTGACTGGCCGCGTCTGCGATAACGGCGCCTGCGTGATTCCC
Organism: Polyangia bacterium; assembly: GCA_038257535.1. Lineage (GTDB taxonomy): Bacteria > Myxococcota_A > Polyangia > Fen-1088 > Fen-1088 > JAGTJU01. The sequence continues at coordinate 17,833 of JBBSJE010000043.1, read as the reverse complement.
AAGAGCCCTCCAGGCGCTGCATGCACCACAGCCGAAACCTGCAGCACCAGTCATTGCAGCCCTAGTTCTGCGGATCCTACAAAAAACGTCTGCTGCAATGCCGCCTGCACCGGATCCTGCAAAGGATGTGACGCTAGTGGCAATTGCCAAGACCTTGCGGATAACACTGCGGATAGCCGCTGCAATGCTGACCCGTCGAACACCTGCCGCTATGGCGTTTGTGGCGCTGGTGGCGTGTGCAAGTTGAACACCTGCAACTCAACGTGTAGCGCCGATGGAAACTCTGTAACGGGCAGCGTTTGCAATGGCATGAACGTGAACCCGCCCGCTTGCATGATGTCGACCAGCCCCTGCGTGGCCTACAAGTGCGCAGGCGGCAAATGCCTCGAATCCTGCGACGGTGATGATGCCAAATGCCAATCCAACTTCTATTGCCAGATCTCGGATGTGCCAGCAGGCTCCAAGAACAAATGCCTTGCCAAGCGAGCACCGGGTGATTCGTGCACCAGGGACGCGCATTGCTCGACGGGTAGTTGCGTGAAAGGGCCTGGAAGCGAGCAGGGGATCTGTTGCGCAACCGCGTGCCCAGTGTCCGGCGGCGTATGTGGCAACGATGGGTTCTGCAACGCCGACGGGCTGTCTTGTAGGAAAGCCCCAGCAACCACCGAATGTTCCAGCGCGTGCGTTGCCAACGGAACGAAGCGGAAGATCGTCATGTGTGACGGCAGTGGAAACTGTGACCAGGACGGCATGGTGACCGACTGTGACGTCGGGGAAAGCTGCGATGAGGGACCACCCGCAATGTGCAAACCCATCGCTGTCCTCCCATAGAGGAGCCTTGCCACTCATCACCGTAAACATTGAATCCCTGGCGCCTGGTGGCGACGCCTTCGGCCGCCAGGTGGGAGGCGCTGCTGATGGCCGCGCCACATTTGTTCCCCTGGCGGCGCCGGGTGAGCGGGTGCGGGCGCGCATCGTGCGTGAAAAGCGGGATGTGGCCTTCGCCGAACTTGTCGAAGTTCAAACGCCGTCACCCGCGCGCGTGAATCCGCCGTGTCCTTTGTTCGGCGCCTGCGGCGGCTGCCAATGGCAGCACGTGAACATCGAAACGCAGCAAGCGGCAAAGCTGGCCATCGTCAAACGCGCCCTGCGTACCGAAGCCGTTAGCTTGCGCACCCCGTGCCCGCCGTTTGGTTACCGCGACCGGGCCAAGTTTGTGTCGGTCCGCCGTGGCAGCCAAGCCCTGTTGGGGTTTAAGCGCCGGCAGTCGCACGAAGTGATCGACGTGCCCGCGTGCCCTCTGCTTTCGGCCCCCGCCGCCGCGGCGCTTGCGCAGCTTCGGCAAGCCCTTCCTCCCGAGGGGGATGTGTTCGTTCAGGCGGCGCCAAACGGCACAGTGGGTGTGAAATCAGCAAACGGCACCCAGATCATGGGGCGTCACGGCGAATCCACGGCCGCCACCTTGAACATTGCAGGCTCCAACCAGCCGCCCTTGCATATTGCCGTCGGAGGATTTGCGCAGGTAGGGGCGGCCGCGAACGATGAGCTTGTGGCGTGCGCGTTGGCGTACGTGGGCGACAAACCGGGATCAATTCTGGAGCTTTACGCGGGCGCAGGAAACTTCACCCGGTTTCTCATCGATCGAAGTTCTCACGTGGTGGCCAGCGACGCTGATGCCACCGCATTGGCGCTGGGCCGCACAAACGTGCCCGCTGCCCAATGGCATTTGCCCGACGAGCTCGACCTTACCCAAACCTTCGACACCGTGTTCGTGGATCCCCCGCGGACGGGATTGGACGCCTTGGGCTTTGACCTTGCCCGTTTGGCCGACCGCGCGATTGTCTACGTGTCCTGCGACCCACAAACCCTAAGCCGTGACGTGCGGCGCTTGGCCGATTATGGCTTTGTTGTGGCGGGCGCCTCGGCTTTGGACCTCATGCCACAAACGCATCACGTGGAAGTTGTGGTGCGGTTGGAGCGCACTTAAGCATAACTTACATTCCCAAGCGGCCGAAGTTCGCTACACTGCGCCCGTGCGAGACGCGGCTGAGATTTTGGTAACCGTTACAGGCCCTGACCGGCCCGGCGTTACGTCTACGTTGATGGGCATCCTGGCCGACAAAGGCGCCGGTTTGGACGACGTTGAGCAAGTTGTGGTCCAGGGCCAGCTCACCCTGTGTCTTCTAATTTCCGTGCCGCCTTCAAGCGATGTGCTCAAAGAGCTTCTGTTTGCGGCGAAGCAGCTGCATATGGAGCTCGATTTTAAGCCCGTTGAGGCCGCTGATCCCAACAGCACCCAAGACACGGGCCGCCGTTATGTGATCACCGCCATTGGCCGCGCACTGGGGCCTCGGGCTCTGCACGCCTTGTCATCCACTCTGGCAAGCCAAGGCGCCAACATCGAAAAGATTTCACGCCTTTCCGAAGGGGCTTTGGCGTCGTTGGAGATCCACGCCAAGTTGCCTTCTGATCGCGACCACGACCAGCTCAAACGTCTGTTGCTTTCGGTTGCCACGCATTCGGGCTTCGATGTGTCGTTGCAAAGGGAAAGCTTGTACCGCCGATCGAAGCGATTGGTGGTTATGGATATGGATTCCACGCTGATTCAGATCGAAGTGATCGACGAATTGGCCCGCCGCCACAATGTGGGCGAGCGCGTGTCGCGCATCACCGAACGTGCCATGCGCGGCGAAATGGACTACGACGATTCGCTGCGGCAGCGCGTGGCGCTGCTCAAGGGCCTGGACGTGAAAGTCCTGGAAAACATTTGCGCCGAGCTGCCGCTGACAGAAGGGGCTGAAATTCTTACCCGCGTGCTCAAGCGCTTGGGCTATCGCATTGCGGTTCTCAGCGGTGGTTTTTCCACTGCGGCCGAAGCGTTGAAGCGTCGCTTGGGCCTAGACTATGCGTTTTCAAATCAGCTTGAAATCGCCGATGGCAAGCTGACCGGCCGGGTGACGGGCCCCATCGTCAACGCCCAACGCAAAGCCGAGTTGTTGGAATTGATTGCGCAACTTGAAGGCGTGTTGCTCGATCAAACCATCGCCGTGGGCGACGGCGCCAACGACGCCTTGATGCTTGAGCGCGCAGGCTTGGGCATCGCCTTTCACGCCAAACCCACACTGCGTGAACGCGCTGACACAGCCATCTCGGCCGGTGGCCTCGATTCGATTTTGTACTTGCTGGGCCTAAGCGGCCGCGAAATCAAAGAAATCGGTTGAAGGCTCGCCCCTACGCCATTGGCCCATCGCCGCGGCCAACGATCGTATCTCTTAGATAGCGGTCGTCTTTGTCTGGGTGATTGACATTGAAGTGCAGCCCGCGGCTTTCCGGGCGCCGGCGTGCGCATTCCACAATCAACGCGGCCACCAAGGCCAAGTTCCTTAGCTCCAGGAAATCGCTGGTGATCGTAAAGTTCCAGTAATACTGGCGCAGCTCGCTGCGAATCATGTCAATGCGGCGGGCGGCGCGTTCCAAGCGCGAATCGGAACGCACGATGCCTACGTAGTTCCACATTAGGCGGCGAATTTCATCCCAGCTGTGGCTTACCACAACGGCTTCGTCGGGCGAACGCGCTTCGCCGGCGTACCACGGCGCTGGCTTGGCCGTGGCTGTGTCGGGAATCTGTGCCACGTCCTGCGCCGCGCGGGCCGCGAACACCAAAGCTTCAAGCAAAGAGTTTGATGCCAACCGACAGGCGCCGTGCAGACCGGTCATGGCCACTTCGCCAATCGCGTACAAATTCTTCACGCTGGTTCGGCCATGCTCATCCACCACCACGCCCCCACAGCTGTAATGGGCGGCAGGAACCACAGGAATGGGCATGGTGCGCATGTCGATGCCCAATTCCATACAGCGTGAAAAGATGTTCGGAAACCGCTCTTCCAAAAACGCCGGCGGCAAATGCGTCATGTCCAAGAACACCGAGTCGTCGCCAGACCGTTTGAGCTCAGAATCGATGGCACGCGCCACAACATCGCGCGGGGCCAAATCCTTCATGCTGTGATAGCGAGGCATAAAAGCCTGGCCGTCGCGCGTGCGCAGAATGCCGCCTTCGCCGCGCAAGGCTTCACTGATCAAAAACGATTTCGCGTTGGGATGAAAAAGCACCGTGGGGTGAAACTGAAAAAACTCCATGTTGCCCACACGCGCTCCCACCCGGTAGGCGATGGCCACGCCATCTCCGGTGGCCACATCGGGGTTCGACGTATAAAGATAAACTTTGCCCGCACCACCCGTGGCCAGCACCACCGCTTTGGCCGTGATGGTTTTCATTTCATGGCTGTGCTGGTCAAACACATACGCGCCAAATACCGCGTTCGGCCCGCCGTATTTCGCCGTGGTAAGCAGATCGGCTGCCATATGGTCGGACAACAGCGTGATGCGATCGGCGCGCTCTTTGATCCGGTCCATCAACGCGGTTTGAATGGCGGCCCCCGTCATGTCGCGGGCGTGCACGATGCGGCGGGCGCTGTGCCCACCTTCGCGGCCCAGATCAAAGCTGCCGTCGCTGCCCCTGTCGAAGGGCACGCCCACCGCGTTTGCCAGGTTCAAGATGTGTGAAGGGCCCTCAGCCACGCACATGTTCACGATGTCTTCGTGGCATAGCCCCTCACCCACGGTCAGGGTGTCGGCCACGTGCATTGCCGCTGTGTCGTCGGTGCCCAGCACGCCCGCCACGCCGCCTTGCGCGTATTGGGTGTTGGCCTCCGAGGGGCTGCGCTTGGTGACCACCACCACGCGGCCGTGCTGCGAAGCTTGCAAGGCGAAGTAAAGGCCTGCCAAGCCAGAGCCCAGAACCAGGTAATCGGTTTCCACTGTAAGAGAATCTACCCGCAAAAGCCTCAGGAAGCGCGACGGGTTTTGTGCGTTTCGTGGTGAGATTTGCAGGGTGCTGCTAGCATGGAAAGCCAATTCGGAAAAACGCATGGGTTCCCTTCGCCTTGGTTTTGGCCTGCTTGCGCTGGGCCTAACGCTGCCTGTCTATGGGCACGCGGCCGTGTGGAAGCGGGAAAAGGCGGATGGGGTTGTGGAATACACAAACGTGCCCCGTGGCGGCTCGGAGCGTCCGCGAAGCCAACCGACCAGCCCGCCAAACCCGCCGGTGGTGGCGGCGTCGCCAGCGCGGGCACGTGGCGGATCGGGCGCGTTTTGGTTTCGCGAGCGCGCCGATGGCGTGATGGAATTCACGAACCTGCACCCTGTGGGCAGCAAATGGAAGGTGCTGTTCAAGACGGGCCCCGGCAAGGCTGCCTCGCTGCGCGGCACCACCGACCGGATCCCCGCCCAGGATCGCTCACCCGAACGGTTTACGCGCTTCGATCAACACATTCGCGATCAGCAACAGCTCTATGGCATTCCGCAGGCTTTTGCGCGCGCGGTGATCAAAACTGAAAGCGATTTTGACCCCAGGGTCGTGTCCAGCGTGGGGGCGATGGGGCTGATGCAGTTGATGCCGGGGACGGCCCGCGACATGGGCGTGACCGACGCCTTTGATCCCCGTCAAAACATCATGGGTGGATGTCGATATCTGCAAATTTTGGCCCGCAAGTACTGCCGCACACCGGCGCCCGCTGGAAGCAGCGTGGCGTTTCATTGCTCACCCGAGGAGCATGTGAAAGTGGTCTCCGCCTATCACGCGGGGCCTGGCGCCGTGGACAAATACGGCGGCATGCCGCCTTACCAAACCACGCGCAGTTATGTGGCCACCGTGCTGGCGCGGTTCGAGCGGTTTTTGCAACAGGAGGGCGATCAAGGTGTGGCGCTACAGGGACCAGGGGATGCGCTGTGAGCGAGTTTGAAAGCAACCCCGGGCCCTCAGATTTGGCTTCGGAACCTGGGCAGCTGGACGAAGCACGGTTTTTGGAACACGTGGGCCGTGTGGCCGCTTTGGTGCGGGGTGAGCATCTTCCCGAGGCCGAACTTGAGGTGTTACGCGCCTTGAATATGCGGCCCACCGACCTGCGGGGGCTCAAGCTGCTGGCGCTGGTGCGGTTCAAACGCGGCCGTTATGCCGAAGCGCGGGAAGTTTATGAAGTCCTGGCGCGTACCACGCCCGACGACGCTTCCGTTCGCCTGTCGTTGGGGCTGATCGCCCTGAAGATGGACTGGGCCGAAGAAGCTGTGGCCGAATTGGAAGTGGCTGCGCGCTTGGGCGAGTCTTCGCCCACGCTGTGGTCGCATTTGGGGTACGCCTACGAGCGTTTGGGCCGCATGAACCTGGCGGCTGACGCGTTTCGGCGCGCTGGTCAAGGTGATGCGGGGAACGCTCCGGCCGTCGTTCGATCCACTCCTCTGCCCCTGCGTGCCGAACCCTCGCAAGCGGGTTCGCCGCCGCTCAGTCCGCCCGCGGGGTGGCCCGGCGCCGAAAGCGGCTTCTTCAAACCCTCAGCCGGTGATTTGGAGCCGATTCCCAGCCAACCTGTCACCGCTGAGCTTGAGGTGGAAGGCTTTGCCCCGGCCGATGGCGACGATTTGGGATCTGACGGGGGCGAAGCGGGCACCTCGCTGACCAGTTTTGTGTTGGGCCGCCTCCTGGACGTGCAGGTGGCCGACGAGTTCACGTCGCCCATGGCTTCCTTGGTTGGGGAGGTGCTACGGTTTTCGGTGTCCGGGGAAACGCACGTACGCGCCAACGCGGTTGTGGCGGTCACGGGTGCGCTGAATTTGGCCCCGGCCCAGCGCCGGGAGCGTGGGCGACTGATAGCCCAGCCTTTGGCCGACGCCCAGGGCGAGTTCTTGGTGTGTGACGGGCGCGGCGAGATGTGGTTGGCGCCTGCAACAGAGACCACGCGGCTAATTGCGTTGAGCCTGCAAGACGACCTCTTGTTCATTCGCCAGTCGCGCGTGGTGGCCTTTGATCAAGACATGGCCTGGGAATCCGGCCGTTTGCCTGGCGACGATTTGGAGCTGCTGCAGCTGCGCGGGACGGGCCGCGTGGTGCTGGACGTGGGCGAAGAGCGTTTCCGGGCTTTCAAAGTGCCTGGTGACCGGCCCCTGTGGGTGCAGCGGGGGCGGCTTTTGGGCTGGGTGGGGCGCATGGTGCCGCGCACAGTCAAACGTCTGGGTGGCGGATCTCGAAGCGCTTTGATCGCCTGCGAGGGCGAAGGGGTGCTATTGCTCAGTATTCATGGGCTCCTTGACCAGCCAACTGACGAACGCGCCAAACCTGGTGACGATGGGCCGGGTGCTGCTGATTCCCGCGGTGCTCCTGTTCATCGATAACTACAGTCCTCTGCGCAGCTTCATTGCGGCCATCTTGTATCTGGTGGCTGCGGCAGGCGACGGCCTGGATGGTTACCTGGCGCGCAGCCGCGGGCAGGTCAGCGTATTGGGAAAGTTTCTCGATCCCTTGGCCGACAAGCTTATGGTTACGGCCACGCTGGTGTACCTCGTGGCCATGGGCCGGGTGCCCGCGTGGGTTGTGGTGTTGTTGATCGCGCGCGACATTGCGATCACCGGCTTGCGCAGCATCGCTTCGGCTGAAGGTTTGGTGATCGCGGCCAGCGAAGGCGGCAAAGTAAAAACCGCGCTGCAGTTCGCGGGCACGGTGATGCTGATGATCCACTTTCGCTATCCCTTGCTGGGCCTGAGCGTTCCGCCGATTGATTTTCACGCTGCAGGGCTGGTGATTTTGTACCTTTCGCTGGCCATGTCGCTGCTGTCTGCCGCTGAGTACGTACGCTTCTTCTTCAAGGCGGTGGCAGCCAGTGAGGGTGGCCGCCCGCTGCCCCCAGCGCCGTGATCGTCGCGTCGGCGCCTGCAATCTCGGCCGCGCAGGCCGCGCAACGGTTGGCGCGCGTCGGGGGCGTGGTGTGGTCCCGCACGCCACGACGACATCACCTGCACGAAGTCGTGACCTTCGTCGCCGCCGCGCCCTCCTTGGTGGTGCAATCGCATGAGGCCCCGCAGTTGGAACAAGCGTGGCAACAGGCGCAGCAAGCCTGGCGGTGCGATGAGGCCGAGGTTCCCGTGGCGTTTGGCTCTCTGACCTACGACTGGGGCATGCCGCTTGTGGGCGGTCGATATCATTCGCAATCGCCATCGGGATGGCCAGCGATGGAGTTTCGTTTCTACGACGCTGTGTTGGAAATCGGCCCTAGCGGCGACACACGCATCCTGGCGCAAAACGTGGAGGCGGCGGCGCGGTTGCAAGATGGGCTGAGGGAGGGGCTGAGGGCTTCGGCGATCACGGTGCTGGCGCAAGAACTCGCGGGGCCTTTGGTTTCGGCTGAACCTGCGGAAGCGTACTTGGCTGGCGTAGAGCGGGTGGCTGCGTATTTGCGCGCGGGTGATGTGTACCAAGTGAATTTGGCGCGCCGGCTCGAGGCACGAGTGTGCGACGCTGGTACGGCCACTGGGCTTTCGCTGGCGTTGGCTCTGAATGAACAAGCGCCTGCACCGTTTGGGTTTTGGCTGGGACCCAGTTCGCAAAGTCCAGGCCGCGCCTTGGTGGGCAATTCGCCGGAGCGGTTTTTGCGGCGTACGCCTTCGGGCTTGTTGCAAACTTGTCCCATCAAGGGCACGCGGCGGCGTTCACAAGCGGCGGCAGAACAAGATCCGCAGGCCGAGGAGCTGGCTCAATCACCAAAGGACAGAGCCGAGCATGACATGATCGTTGACCTTGAACGCAACGACTTGGGCCGCGTTTGCAACGTGGGCAGCGTGAGCGTGATCGAACACGCGCGCACCTTGCATCTGCCCACGGTTCACCACTTGGTGTCGTTGGTGCAAGGGCAGCAGCGGCCCGATGTGGGGCTGCTTGAACTGATGCAGGCCACGTTCCCCGGGGGCTCGATCACGGGTGCGCCCAAGCGACGGGCGATGGAGATCATCAGCGAGATCGAAACCGCAGCGCGCGGACCCTACACGGGTGCGACTGGTTGGCTGGGGGCCGCGGGTGATTTCGATCTGGCGGTTGCCATTCGGACCGCGACGATATCAGATCAAAAGCTGACCCTCTGGGTGGGCGGAGGCATTGTGGCCGACTCGGTTCCCGAGGCTGAGTTGGCGGAAACCGACGCGAAGGCGCTGGCGTTTGCTCGGCTCTGGCGCGATGTGTAACTCGTTGTCGCATGGGTCGGTGCCGGGGCAAATGTAGTCGGTAAACCCACAAGCGCCAGAAAAAACGACCGCAAGGTCGAAAGTGAACGCCGGTCAAGCCTGGCCGGGCATGGACATGCGTCGCGCTAAGACGAAGCGTCCGGCGCAGCTGCCGGTTCGGGCGCCGCAGTTGGCTTTTTCACCAATAGATAGACACCAAGAGCCACCAGGGGCACCGACAGCAACTGTGACGTGGAAAGGGTGCCGCCAAAGAACACGCCTCGGTCATCATCGCGCCAGATCTCGATCAACGATCGAAACACGCCTTTGAGAATGAGAAGCCACGCAAACACTTGACCATCAAAGCGCTTGCGGCGCCGGATCCAGAAGTACAGCACCCCGAAGGTGAGCAGATTTAAGATCGCCTGATAGATCTGCGTGGGGTGAACGGGCAAAGGATTTTCGTAGGGGCCAATCAAGCCATGTTCACGCTGATGCTCGGTGATGGCCGAACCCCAAGGGAAAACAACACCCCAAACGCTTTGGGTCACCTTGCCAAAGCAGCAGCCGTTGAGGTAACAGCCCACGCGGGTGAGCGTCAAGCCAAACGCGATCCATGGCGCGATCAGATCGGCCACCTTCCACATGCCCAGCTTATGTTTGCGCGCGTACCAAAGACCAAAAACCGAAGCGAAGACGAAGCCACCGTAAAACGCTAGGCCTCCCCGCCACACCTTGATGGCCGCCAAACAATCTTGCGGCGGGTGGCAGGTGTTGTTGGCCAGGTTGCAAACGTACTCGTAGCCGCATTCGGCGGTGCTGTGGCAAACGGCCACTTTGGCATCCACGGCTTTGACCTGCGTGGGGTCGAAGCACAAATTTACGTAGTCCATCAGGTGCCCATCGGCCAGCACGTGCATGAAGCGCGCCCCGATGATCGCCCACACCACGATCCAAAGGTTCAGATCGATGATCCGATCCTTGTCCAGGCCCAACTTGGGCGCCTCGCGCGAAGTGGCCCAGATGCCGATCACGAAGCTGAGTGTCAGCATCGTGAAGTAGGCAGGGAAATTCAGCGGCCCCAGCAGCGGCAGATCAATGCCAAAATCAAACAGGATGGGACGCATGCCTTGGTCCCGCGGGCAGCCTAAGCCGAGGCGTCTGAAGACGCACTCGCGTCGGGGACGTGCGCCTTAGGGGCGCGAAGCACATCGATGATCATCAGGCCCACGCCAATCACCAACGCCGCGTCGGCGATGTTGAATGCGGGCCATTCGAATGATTTGTAGCGCCAGACGATGAAATCAGTAACACGACCATAGGCGATGCGGTCGATCAAGTTGCCGATCGCGCCGCCGCCAATCAGCCCCAGGGCGCAGTGCAAGCGGGTGTGGTGATCATCTGACTTGTGCAAATACACCACCACCATGCCCAGCGCGAAAAACGCGATCACGGTTAAGATGATGCGGCCGCCTTGCAAGTTCTGGAACATGCCAAAGGCCACGCCGGGATTCTCCGAGTAGCGCAGATCGAAGAAACCATCGATGACAGTTTTCTTCTCACCAAACGGCAGCGAGCGCAGATGCGTGCGGGCCAGGATTTTGGTCCATTGGTCAAGCACGATCGTGATGATGCCCAGCACCGAAAACAGAATGTATTTGGTTTTGCTCACGATGAATCCTGAATCCTAGCCGGCTTTTGGAGCTTGAGCCATGACGTCTGCGCAGCGAACGCACAGTTCGGGGTGGTTGCCCTTGGAGGCGGGCGGAAGGTGTCGCCAACAGCGGGGGCACTGGGGATCGGCGGCCTTGCTCACGACGATTTCGGTGTCGCCGGTGGCGTCGCTAGGGGCCAACGTGACCTCCGACACCACACATACTTCCGCCATAACGTTGACAATTGGCTGCCAACGCGGGCGTTCTGCGGCGCTGGGGGTGACGGTGACGTGGGCGTCCATGCTTTTGTTGCCCTGCGCGCGGAAGGCCTCAAGCTGAGCCAGAATTGCCGAACGGCCGTCGCGAACCAGCCCCCACAGCGCCACGTGGTCGCCCTTGGGCGTCACGGGTGTGGGTCGAATTTGCCCATGCACATCGTAGGGTTTGCCCGTGATGCGGGAAAGCTCGTCAGCCACGTCTTGAGCGGTGAAACACAAGATGGGCGCCATCCAAGTGCACATCGCGCGCAACATGGCGTTGAGCACCGTTTGCACGCTTCGCCTCACAGGACCTTGGGGGGCCTCGCAGTAAAGTGCGTCTTTTGCGGGATCCAGGTACTCCGCCGAGCAGGTGATGCAGAAGTCCACCATCAAACGCACCACTTCATGCAAGCTGTAGCGGTTGTAGGCGTCGTTGATCAGGCCGTCGCGCATCTGCAGCGACGCCAGCGCGAGCTGATCGAGGGGCCGCAGATTCTCGGCTGCCACCGCATCCTTGTCAGGATCGAAATCATAAAGATTCGACACCAAATACCGGCAGGTGTTGCGAATCCGGCGATATGACTCCGTGAGCTGCTTGATGATGGTTTGCGAGAACACCACGTCGGCTTGGTAGTCCGAGTTGCCCACCCACAAGCGCAGCACCTCGGCGCCGTCTTTTTTCATCCATTCGCTGGGATCGACGTAATCGATCTTCACGCCCTGGGCGCGCGCTTTGGCGATTTCTGATTTCGAGAAGATCTTGCCGCGTTCATCCAACACCCAGCCATGCGTGAGCACCGCTTTGTAGGGGGCGTGCCCGCGCGTGGCCACCGCGGCCAGCAGCGAGGAATGAAACCATCCACGGTGTTGATCGGCGCCTTCAAGGTACAGATCCACCTTTTCGTTTTCGGCCACCAGCTTGCCTTCGGCCACAGCGGCCCACGACACGCCCGACTCGAACCACACGTCCACGATGTCGTTCGCTTTTTCCAGCTGCGACAAAGGCTTGCCGCCCGTATCCAAGCCGGGGGGAACAAGCTCGTGAAGGGGCTTATCAAACCAAACATTTGAGCCTTCGCGCAAAAACAGCTCTGCAATGTGGTCCATCAGCTCGGGTGAGGTGAACACCTCTTCGGTTTGTGGATCCCGAAGCGCCGGGATGGGCACGCCCCACACCCGCTGCCGAGACAGACACCAATCAGGACGCACCTCGATCATGCCAGCGATGCGGTCGCGACCCCACGTGGGGATCCACTGTGTGCGATCGATCTCCGACAACGCGCGCGCGCGCAGGCTTTGCGGATCCTTCAGATCGCCCATGCGCGCAAACCATTGTGCGGTGGCGCGGAACAGAAGTGGGGTTTTGCAGCGCCAACAATGCGGGTAATTGTGTCGCAACATCTCGCCAGGCTTGTTCAGCAAGTGGCCGCTGTCGTAAAGCGCCTGCGCCACTAAGGGGTTCGCCTTGAACACATGCATGCCCTGCCATGTGGGCACTTCGGCGGTGTAACAGCCGCGCTGATCTACGGGCGCGTACACGTCCAAACCAGCCTCGCGGCCCACGTTGTAGTCATCACCGCCGTGCCCCGGCGCCGTGTGCACCAACCCGGTGCCGGCCTCGGTGGTGGCGTGATCCGCGAACAACAAACGGAAGTCTTTGTCGCTCTTGGGTGTTGTGATGAAAGGGTGCTGGTAGCGCACGTCCTTGAGGTTGCGCAGAGCAACGCCTGCGATCTCGGTCCAGCTGTTTGGATCCGAGCTAAGGTCACACGCCTTCAGAAAGCTTTCGGCCAAGTCTTTGGCAACGATGAGTCGATCTTGCTGCCCGTTGCGAAGGGTCACGGGCATCGCCACATACGTGAGCGTGGGGTTCACCACCACGGCCAAATTCGCCGGGATGGTCCAAGGCGTGGTGGTCCAGATCACCAACGATGCGGGCTGCGTTCCCAACACCGCCTGCACCGCACTCTGATCGGGCAGCAAAGGAAACCGCACGAAAATTGAGGGCGAATTGTGCTCCTGATACTCCACCTCGGCTTCAGCCAAGGCGGTTTGGCAACGGGCGCACCATTGCACGGGACGCTTGGCGCGGTAAAGCAAGCCGCCGCGCGCGAAGCCCGCCAATTGCTTAACAATCGTGGCTTCATAAGTCGGGTTCAGCGTGAGGTAGGGCCTGTCCCAATGGCCTACGCAGCCCAAGCGCTTGAACTCGGAACGCATCACGTTCACGTATTTGTGCGCGTGCGCTTCGCACCGGGCACGAAACTCGGTGACCGAAAGTCCGCCTTTGCTCTCGGCATCGCTCGTCGCCGTTTTGTCGCCCGATTTGTCGGCGCTTTTTTTCAGCTCCTGCTCAATTTGCAGTTCGATGGGCAGGCCATGGCAATCCCAGCCTGGAATGAAGTGCACGGATTTGCCGGCCATCAGCTGGGCGCGAACAATGATGTCTTTGAGGACCTTGTTCAGCAAGGTGCCGTAATGAATGCCGCCCGTGGCGTAAGGGGGGCCATCGTGAAGCACAAAGCGCGGGGCGCCCGCAGCTTCGCGTTCAGCCAAAATGCGGGCGTATTGTCCCTCTTGTTCCCAACGCGCAAGCCACTCGGGCTCGCGACGCGCCAAATCGGCTTTCATGGGAAACTGCGTTTGCGGTAAGCAGAGTGTGTCTTTCCAGTCCACGGAGCGGCGCATACTAGCAGATAAGCGCGACCCCGGGCGTCAGCCGCGGGTAAGCACAGTCGCACCTGGGATCACGTGCACCTGCTTTGCGCCCCTATCGGCAAGGGATTGGTCATGTCTTTCAGGTTTCCAGAGGGTGATTTCTTTGGTTTTTGCGGATTGAAGATTGACTTTTGGGACCGATCTGACGAAGCCTAGGAGACCATGCGGTTGTTGTTTATTCCGCTCGCTCTTGTTCTGGTCCTTCCCTTTGCTGGGAATCTGCAGGCTGCAGACGACCACGATGAGAACGAGGCCACCTCGGCGCCTGAAACGGCGTCGGTTACTGTGGGCCGCGCAACGAAGGGCAAGGTCCGTCGGGCCAAGCGCCGGCGCAAAGCACGCCATCCCAAAATGGAAGGCCACGTGGTGGCGGACGCGCGCCTGCGGCCCGAACCTCTGCCGCCCCCTTCCGGCAATCTGCATTTGGTAAACGTGGCCCGCAATGAAGATTTGAAAGTCAACATCTTCAACGACGATGGCTCGTACAACATCGATTCGCTCAAGGCCATCACGCATTTGTTCCGCTGCAAGCGAACCGACGTTGAGCGCGACATCGAACCACGGTTGCTCACGATTTTGTCGCACGTTTACGACAATTACGGCGCACCGCTAGAGTTGGTGTCGGGCTTTCGCAATCAACGCAAAACCACCAGCTACCACTACAAAGCCTCGGCGTCTGATGTTCGTGTGGCCGGTGTCACGCCTAAGATGCTGCGCGACTTTGTAGAAAGCCTGGATGCCGGCGGCATGGGCGTTGGATATTACCCGCGCTCGCAATTCGTTCACGTTGATGTGCGGCCTCCGCCCTCGTACCGATGGATCGACTACTCCAGCGCCGATCCGGATTCGGCCGACAAGAAGCCCCCCCGGGGCTGGCGCAAGAAGAACCGCAAGCTCCGCAGCTAAAAGGCGCGCAGCCAAGAGCACGACGTTTCGTGGCGCGCGGAGTAAACCCGCAATGGCCCGGCGCGTTGTTTGGGCCGCGGGTCACGGATGGCAGAAACCGCGGCTGCAACGCGAGCGTTTCTTGACCGGCTTTCGGGTGTCCCGTAGGGTCGCCCGGGGTTCCCGGTTTCCTTCATGGCCAACAAGCAGCTTGATCTCACAGACGTAAATCAATCCGAGGGTGGGGCGAAGGGGACGAGCCGTGGCGGTGGCCGCGGCGGCAAAGGGGGCGGCGGCGGCGACGGCGCGGGGGGCGGCGGCGAGCCTCCAACCGACACGTCCTTGGCTGACGAAGCCCGCCGGCGGTATCTGAACTACGCCGTCAGCGTCATCACGTCGCGGGCGCTGCCCGATGTGCGCGATGGGCTCAAGCCTGTGCAGCGGCGCATCCTGTTTGCGATGTTCAACAACCTGCACCTTTACCCCGACGCACGGTTTCGTAAATGCGCGGCCATCGTGGGCGAGGTGCTGGGTAAGTATCACCCGCACGGCGACACCTCGTCGTACGACGCATTGGTGCGTATGGCGCAGGACTTTTCCCTGCGTTATCGCCTGGTAGAGGGCCACGGCAACTTCGGCTCGCTGGACGGCGACGCCCCGGCGGCCATGCGTTACACCGAAGCGCGTCTGGCGCCCTTGGCCATGGACGTGCTCGAAGAGCTGCGTCAGGGAACCGTTGATTATCGACCCAACTATGACGGCTCGCTGGAAGAGCCCATGGTGTTGCCGGCTCGCGTGCCTCAGCTTTTGGCCAACGGCTGCACAGGCATTGCCGTGGGCATGGCGACCAACATTCCTCCTCACAATTTGGGCGAATTGTGCGCCGCCGCGGTGGCATTGGCGCAAGATCGCAACCTTGAAACGAAGGACTTGCTGAAGTTCATTAAGGGCCCTGATTTCCCCACTGGCGGCCTGGTGACCAACACCCGCAGCGAGCTGCGCGAGATCTACGAATCGGGGCAAGGCCCCATCAGGCTGCGGGGCGAATGGGAGCTGGAGCAGGTCAAAGGCGGCAAGCCTCAGATCATCATCACCTCCATTCCTTACAACGTCACCAAATCAACGTTGGTGGAAAAGATCGCGGAGGTCATCATCAATAAAAAGTTGGCGATGCTCACCGACGTGCGTGACGAATCCACCGCTGAAGTGCGCGTGGTGTTGGAGATGAAGCCCGGCGCTGATCCCGCTTTGGTGATGGCCTACCTTTACAAACACACGCCCATGGAGCTGGCGTTCCATGTGAACATGACGTGCCTTGTGCCCACGCAGAACCGTGAGATCTGTGGGCCTGTGCGCCTGAATCTGCGCGGCATTCTGGAAGAGTTTTTGATCTTCCGCGAAGAGGTGGTCACCAAGCGTTTTGAGCACGAGTTGCGCGCTTTGGAAAAGCGCATCCACCTATTGGAAGGCTTTCGCGTTGTATTCGACGTGTTGGATGAGGCCATCCAGATCATTCGCAAGTCTGATGGCAAAGCCGACGCCGCTACCAAATTGATGAAGCGCTTTCCGCTAGACGCGGATCAAACCGAAGCCATTTTGGAGCTAAAGCTTTACAAGCTGGCCAAACTTGAGATCAAGCTCATTTTGGAAGAGCTGCGTGACAAGCAGCTGCGCGCCAAAGAGATTGGCGCGATCTTGCGCGACAAGAAGCGGCTGTGGCGCGTGATCAAAGAAGAGCTTGAGGCGATGGGCAAAAAATACGCCGAGAAGCGCCGCACCCGCATCGGCGGCGCGGGCGCTGAAGACGTAGAGTTCTCGGCCGACGCGTTTATCGTTGATGAAGAGGTCACGGTGGTGATCACGCGGGATGGCTGGCTCAAGCGTGTCCGCGAGCTCAAGGATCCATCAACCACGCGGGTGCGTGACGGCGACGCCGTGTTGGCGGCCTTGCGCATGTCCACCAAAGATCAGCTTGGTATTTTTACCAATGCAGGCAGCTGCTACGTGATGCGCACCCACGATGTGCCGGCCTCCACCGGCTACGGTGAACCCATTCAGAAGCTCTTCAATTTTCGCGATGGGGAGCGCGTGATCGGCGCGATGAGCCTTGCGGAAAAGTCGCTGAAGCTGGGCACGTTGGCCTTGGCCGTGACCCGGGGCGGGTTCGGCTTACGGTTTAGCCTGGATCCGCACCGCGAACTATCCACGCGCTCGGGCCGCCGGTTTGCCAAGATGGCGGATGGGGACGAGGTGGTGGGTGTGTTGACGGTCGCAAAGAAAGACATTTTGGCGGTGGTTACCCGTGATTCGCGCACGCTTTTGTGCGCCGCTGATGAGGTGTCTGAGTTGGCAGGCCCCGGCCGCGGCGTCACGGTGATCAAACTTGAAGAGGATGATCAGGTGGTGGGCTTTGGTTTGGGCGCCGAAGACGCTGACACCATCGTGCGCGCCGAGACCGACAGCGGCAAAATTCACAAAGTGGGCCCGGGGCACGACGAAGTGATCAGCCGCGGCAGCAAAGGCCGCGCGATCGGCAAACGCACCAAAATCGCGCGCGTTCTGCCCGCCTCAGGTGACGACATTCTGGTGAACTAATGGCAACGAACTACACAGCCGACGACATTCAGGTTCTTGAAGGCCTAGAGCCGGTGCGCAAACGCCCCGGCATGTACATCGGTGGCACCGACGCCAAAGGCTACCACCACTTAGTGTGGGAGGTGGTCGACAACGCAGTTGACGAGGCGATCAACGGCCACGCGAACTTGATCACCGTGGTGCTGCACAAGGATCTGAAATCGATGACGGTTTCAGACAATGGCCGCGGCATTCCCGTGGACATCAAAAAGCCTTACAACAAATCGGCGCTCGAGTTGGTGCTCACCACCTTGCACGCGGGTGGCAAGTTTTCGTCCGCGCAGTACAAATACTCGGGCGGTTTGCACGGCGTGGGCTCGTCGGTGGTGAACGCTTTGTCCAGCGACCTTGTGGCCACCGTGCGCCGCGATGGCTTTGAATGGCGCCAAACCTATCAACAGGGGCGCACCACGTCCAAGCTCACCAAAGAAGGCGCGGTTCGGGGTACAGGCACCACAATTTTCTTCCGTCCTGATCCCGTGATCTTTGGCGACCAAAAGTTTAGCGCCGAGACCATCCGGTTTCGTCTGGATGCAAAGACCTACCTGCACAAGGGGCTGAAGATCGTCTTCAAGGACGAAGCCGCCGGCAGCTCAGAGACATTCGAGCACGCAGGAGGCATCGCCGACTTTCTCGCCA